>NZ_JAOPXV010000103.1 GCF_025964975.1 Nocardioides sp. | reverse complement strand
TCGGCCTAGGTTCGTCGGTGGAAGCGGTAGTCGCCGTGGGGGAGGCGGTGGGGTGAGGTAGCGGGTGTGGTGGGCTCGGTGGTGGTGGTGGGGTGCTGAGCAGTGCGGCGTTGGTGAGGTCGGTCTTGGCGCCGTGGCTCCAGGGGTCACGGTGGTGGGTCTCGCACCAGGCGGCGGGGACGGTGCACCCGTCGGCCTGGCAGTGGGGGTGGCTCAGTCGGATGGCTTTGCGTTGCGCGCTGGAGTGGAGGCGGCGGGTGCGGCCGAGGTCGAGGACTTCGGAGGTGCCGCCGAGGACGGCGGGCAGGGTCTTGGCTTGGCAGGCGAGGCGGCGTGCTTGTCCTGCGGTGATGGCGTCGCCGGTCTCGAGGGTCGCGACGCCGGCGGTCTCGAGGTCGGCGGTGAGGTGGTCGAGGCGCAGGTGGACGGTGACGGTGGTGGCGGTGCCGCCGTGGGCTGGGGGTGGGGGCCTAGTCGTCGGCGAGATCGATGAGGTGCAGCTCGGCCCGCGTCCGGACCTCGGGCGTGATCGTAGGGTCGGTGGGGAGGTCGTCGAGGGCGTGGGTGATGAGGTGGGCCTGGTCGAGGTTGACCCGGCCGGCCGGGACAACCGCGGACAGGTGGGGGTAGTCACGGTCGAGCGAGGAGGCGAGGCGGTCCAGGGCGGTGGCGGGGCGGTGGTCGTGGCGGGTCGCTGCGGCGTACCACGCACCAGCGGTGCGGGCACCGGTCTCGTCGGCGACGTCACCGGACGCGGCCAGCACCGACAACAGCAGTCCTTGGGTGCGGGTGATGATCGTGGACAGCTCGCGGAGGGCGGTGGGCTTGTCGCCTGCCGGCACGAACGTGGGGTTGAACGTGGCCGCCTTGTCGAGCTCGCCGGCGATGCCCGCGACAACGTCCAGCAGCGGGAGCTGGCTCTGGTCGCGGGTGGTGGACATGCCAGGACTCTACGAACAATTGCCGAACACCTGTTCGAGTCATCCACATACGGCCAGAGAGACGTCCGCACCGCAGATTGTGGACCGAAAGTGGCCCGAGGCAACCGCCCTCAGAACGGGAACGTGTACGTGCGGCCGGCAGGGAGCGCGATTTCGTAGTCGAGTACGTCCACAGAGCACCGCACCCACGCAGTGCGTCGGCCGGTCTCACCCACCACGGTCTCGAGCAGCACATGCGTCGAGTCCTCCCACGTGACCGGGCCGAACCGGCCACCGGGGGGCGGAGCGATGGTCTGGACGTCACCCGAGGCCGAGTCGCGGACGCGGACGCCTCCGTCGCGGTCGTGGTAGGCGAGCGACCCACCGGTCGCTGAGAAGCTGCCTCCGGCGGCCCCTCCGATCCTTGTCTGGGACTCGATGAAGGTGCGGGAACGCAGGCGACCGACGACCGCACGCCTGTTGCTGGTCAGGATCAAGCCGTCGCCGGCGACGCTCTCGATGTAATACCAGCGGCGGAGGCCCTGGATGGGGGCGACCCTGCCGCCGCTCCTGAGCGGAGCGAGCCAGGCAACACCACCGCCGGTGGCGAAGACGCGGCCCTGGTTGTCGACCGCATTCAGCGTCAACGGGTTGTCGCAGCACGTCGGCTTGAACGGGAACGTGACGGTGTGCGCTAGCGGTGTGCGGCGTTCGACATCCCAACCCGCGACCCTCGCGTAGCCGTCCGCCGAAGTCGCGAGCTGCCACGCCACGAACCTGCCGTCCGGGCTGATCACCGGCGTGGAACCGTCGTCGGTGAGCAGTCGCAGCGAACCACGCCACCCCTCCAGGACTTGGTAGACCGAGTACGCACGGCCGCCCTTCGACGGGCCGTAGACGAGCGGGACCGCGTTGTCCGAGAGGCGGAGGCTTGTGTACTTGAAGGGTGACGCGATCCTCGTGCCCCCGGGAGTGACCATCATGCCGTCGTCGACCTACGCCAGCTTCGGCTTCGCCCCGACGTCCAGATCTTTCAGGCGTGGTGGCGAGGCTCCGTCCTGGGGCATCGCAGGGGTGCTGTCGCCGGTAGGTGAGGCGGACGCGGAGGTTGGGACATTCTTCTCCGCGCTCGTGCACGCCGAGCCCGCCACAGCGACGAGCAGGACGGCCGCAGCGGTGCACCCGGATCTCATCAATTCTCTCCCCGTCGTGGGGCGCTCACTATGGCGCCTCACTCGGGGTCGTCGTCGGACCTCGCCGCGTCGAGTCGTGCGCGGGCACCGTCGAGCCACTGCTGGCACGTCGTGGCGAGCTTCTCCCCGCGCTCCCACAGCGCCAACGACTCCTCGAGGCCGGTGCCGCCTGCTTCGAGGGTGCGCACGACCTCGATGAGCTCCTCGCGGGCCGCCTCGTAGGACGGGTTGTCGTCACTCATCTCCGGTCTCCTTCTGATCGGCAGGTGTGGGTGGGCTGATCGCTTCGGTGCTGCTGGCCGTGGCCGCGATGCGGCCGTCCACGACACGGATGCTGAGCTTCTGCTTGGCCAAAACCTCGTCGACGCTGGTCACGACGTGACCGTCGGCGTCTTGGACCACGGCGTATCCGCGCTGCAGTGTCGCGAGGGGCGAGAGGGACTGTGCTCGCGCCCGGTGGTGCCCGATGTCGTCAGCCGCCCGGTCGAGGCGGTGCGCGAGGTGGCGGCGGGCGCGCTCGCGCAGCTCGGTCACCTCGTCGGAGCGGACGTCCAGGATGGTGCGCGGATCGCGCATGACGGGCCGTCCGCGGAGGTCGTCGAGCCCGCGTTGCTCACGCTCGACGAGCTGGCCGACGACCTGGCGCAACCGGTCGCGCGCCCAGATGACTCCGCGCAGCTCCTCGGCCATGTCGGGGACGACCAGCTTGGCCGCGTCGGTCGGCGTCGAGGCGCGGACGTCGGCGACCAGGTCGAGCAGGGGCGAGTCCGGCTCGTGCCCGATGGCCGACACCACCGGGGTGCGCGCCCGGTGGACGGCCCTGATCAACGCCTCGTCGGAGAACGGCAACAGGTCTTCGACCGATCCACCCCCACGTGCGATCACGATCACGTCGACGTCCGGGTGACGATCCAGCTTGTCCAGCGCCTCCATCACCTCGGCGGCGCAGCGGGTGCCCTGCATGGCTGCGTATGCCACCTCGAACTCGACAGCGGCCCAGCGCCGGCGCGCGTTGTCGAGCACGTCGCGCTCCGCAGCGCTGTTGGGAGCGGTGACCAGGCCGACCCGTCCGGGCAGGAAGGGCAGGCCGCGCTTGAGCTCCGGCGCGAAGAGGCCCTCGGCGGCCAGGAGCTGGCGCCGACGCTCGATCCGCGCCAGGAGCTCGCCCAGACCGACCATGCGGATCTCCCGGGCGTGCAGGGAGAAGGTGCCGCGATTGGCGTAGTAAGAAGGTCGCGCGTGGACGACCACGCTCGCGCCCTCGACCAGCGGTGGGTTGAGCGAGTCGAACAAGGTGCGCGGGCACGTCAGCGGCATCGAGATGTCGGCATGCGTGTCGCGCATGGTCATGAAGACGGTGTTGATCCCTGGCCGTCGGCTGATCTGGGCGAGCTGACCCTCGACCCAGACGCCGCCCAGCCGGTCGATCCACTGGCTCACCGCGTTGGCCACGGCGCGGACGGGCGCAGGGGACTCCGGGGTCGCGTCGCGCAGGGAGGGCACGCAGGCGAGAGTAGGGGACGGCGCCGACATCGCCGATCAGCCGCCCGCCTTCTAGACTCGGCCCATGACGACCGACCTGGGCCTGCCGCCCGTCCTCGACCCGGCCGCCGCGCGTGAAGTGCTGCTCGCAGCGCCCCGCGGCTACTGCGCCGGCGTCGACCGGGCGGTCATCACGGTGGAGAAGGCGCTCGACCTCTACGGCTCACCGGTCTACGTCCGCAAGCAGATCGTCCACAACAAGCACGTGGTGGCCGACCTGGAGTCCCGCGGCGCCATCTTCGTGGAGGAGCTCGACGAGGTCCCCGTGGGGCAGACCGTCGTGTTCTCGGCCCACGGCGTCTCGCCCGCGGTCCATGCCGAAGCGGCTGAGCGGGGTCTGAAGACCATCGACGCGACCTGCCCGTTGGTCACCAAGGTGCACCACGAGGCGAAGCGCTTCGCCAGCGACGATTACGACATCCTCCTCATCGGCCACGAGGGCCACGAGGAGGTCGAGGGCACCGCCGGTGAGGCGCCGGACCACATCCAGCTCGTCCAGAGCCCGGCTGACGTCGCCGGCATCGTCGTCCGCGACCCGGCCAAGGTCGCCTGGCTCTCGCAGACCACCCTGTCGGTCGACGAGACCCTGGAGACGGTGGCCGCGATCCGGGAGAAGTTCCCGCTGCTGCTCGACCCGCCCAGCGACGACATCTGCTACGCCACCCAGAACCGTCAGCTCGCGGTCAAGGAGATCTCGCCCAACGCGGACCTCGTGATCGTCGTCGGCTCGCGCAACTCGTCCAACTCGGTCCGCCTGGTCGAGGTCGCTCTCGAGACGGGCGCCAAGGCTTCCTACCTCGTCGACGACTACACCGAGATCGATGAGTCCTGGCTGGACGGGGTCTCCAACGTGTCGGTGACGTCGGGAGCCTCGGTGCCCGAGAACCTCGTCGACGGTGTCCTGGCCTTCCTCACCGAGCGTGGCTATCCCGCTGCGCGTGCTGTCCACTCCGCAGAGGAATCCCTCATCTTTGCGCTGCCTCCTGAGCTGCGCCGTGACATGCGCGCTGCCCAGAACGGCTGAGCGTCCCGATGGCGCGTTATCTCGACATCCACCCTGAGAACCCTCAGCCCCGATTGGTCGCTCAGGTCGTTGATGCGTTGCGAGGCGATGCCCTGATCGCCTACCCGACCGACTCCGGCTACGCCCTGGGGGCACAGCTCGGCAACCGCGACGGGCGCGACCGGATCCTGGCGATCCGCGGGCTCGACGAGCGTCATCACTTCACCTTGATGTGCAAGGACTTCGCCCAGCTCGGACACTTCGTGCACGTCGACAACGCCGCGTTCCGGGCCATCAAGGCGGTCACCCCGGGGCCATACACGTTCATCCTGCCGGCGACCGGGGAGGTGCCGAAGCGGCTCATGCACCCGAAGAAGCGAACGGTGGGCGTCCGGATCCCGGACCACGCGCTCGTCTGCGCGATCCTCGAGGAGCTCGGCGAGCCGATCCTCACCAGCACCTTGATCCTCCCGGGCGAGGATGAGGCGCGCACGATGGGCTGGGAGATCAAGGAAGAGCTCGACCATGTCGTCGAGATCGTGATCGAGGCGGGGGAGACGCCCGCCCAGCCGACGTCGGTCATCGACTGGTCGGGTGCGGATCCCGAGGTCGTCCGCCGCGGCGCGGGCGACGTGGAGCGCTTCGAGGCCTGATCCGGCATCCGCCTCGAGCGGGTCCGGACTCAGACGCGCGCAGCGTCACGGCGGCGCGTGCGTTGGCGCAGCGCCAGCGTGCCGAGGCACAGCGCGTAGCCGGCGACCAGGGCGCCGCTGTGGTGAGCCAGACCGGAGACGACGGCCTGCACGATCCCGTCCCCCTTGTCGGCGACGGTCTCAGGGGCGACGGCACCCAGCAGGGTGACGACGGCCAGCATCATCAACGGGGGCAGCACCCCGACGGTGAAGAAGTCGTGCGGTTTGACGACCAGCGCGAGCCCGAGGCAGAGCACGATGAAGCACAGGTCGAAGAAGAAGCTCAGCTCGCCGACGAGGGTCACGTTGACGGCCACGATCGTCAGGGCGACGGCGATTCCCAGCGCGACCGCTTGGCGGCCGGGCTCGAGACCCTCGGTCCACACGGATCCGGTCTGGCTCACGGGCAACAACGTAGGACCGGGAACTCGTGGCTCATCGGCGCCGCGCCGCGGGGAGGCAACGGTCCGTGCCCCGGCCTCAGGCACGGCGGATCCTCGGTCCGTCGGCCTCGGGTGCGCTGTTGAACAACATGGCGTCGGCGATGCCTGGTCTCGCCACCTCACCCAGCGCCTCGAAGTCGTCCACCTCGAAGTCATCCCGGTCCAGGTCGTCAGTGTGGAGGTCGTCAGTGTGGAGAACACCCGCCGACACGTCGTCTGCCCCGAATTCCGGTGCACTCAGGCGGCGCGGAGCCGCCTCGACCTGTCGCGGGGCCGGCAGGTCGTCCGCGGTGACCCCGAGGTCCGAGAACCGTCGTGCCGTCACCAGAACCCGACCCTCCAAGGACCCGACGCCGGCGTTGTACGCCGCAACAGCCGCCCCCAGTGCCCGGCCCACCCGGTCGAGGTGGGTGGCCATGGACCCCAGCCGGCTGTGGAGCTCCTGGCCGAGCCGCTGCACCTGCTGCGCCTGGGCGTTGAGGACCTCGTGCTGCCACCCCTGAGCGACGGTGCGCAGCAGCGCGATCAACGTCGACGGCGTGGCCAGGACGACGTTCTTCGCAGCGGCCTGCTCGACGAGGTCGGGGACGGCCTGCAGCGCTGCCTGGAGAATCGTCTCGCTGGGGACGAAGAGCACGACGAACTCCGGTGTCTGCGGCATGGCCTCCCAGTAGCGGCGCGAGCCGAGGTCGTTGACGTGCTTGCGGACGTGCTCGCCGAGGCGCTGGAGGGCGCGGTCGTGCTCGGCAGGATCGTCGGTGCCTGCGGCGTCGAGGAACGCAGCGAGCGGCGCCTTGGCGTCGACAGCGATTGTGCGTCCTCCGGCCAGGGTGACCACGAGGTCCGGTCGCAGACGGCCGTCCTCGAAACGAACCTGCTCGGCGAAGTCGCAGTGGTCGACAAGGCCGGCGAGCTCGACGGTGCGGCGCAGGTGGAGCTCGCCCCACTGGCCGCGGACCTGAGGCTTGCGCAGGGCGGTGGCCAGGGTGGAGGTCTCGCGGCGCAGGCCCTCGGCCGAGAGACGCATGTCGGCCACCTGTTGGTGGAGCTGGGCCTGCCAGGCGACCCGGTCGTGGGACAGGTCACTGAGCTGGTCCTGCAGGCGGTCGAGGCCGTCGCGCACCACGGCATCGTCGGCCGCCCGCTGCTCGAGGGCGGCGATGAGGGGCGGCGCCTCGACCCCGCGGGAGCGGGCCCACAGCATCCCGATGAGCGTGCCGAGGCCGACGCCGACTAGCAGTGTCAGCAGCAGAGGGAGGAGGGTGCCGGTGTCCATGCCTCCACTGTGGCGGACGCCACCGACACTCAGGGGGACGTCGGGACGGAGACCCGTTCGAGGTGGGTGCCGCGGAACGTGCGCCGATAGGTCGAGGGTGACACGCCGACGCTCGCGCGCAGGTGCTGGCGCAGTGACGCGGCCGTCCCCGACGTGACGCTCGATGAACTGGGCCTGGCCGCCGTCGCGCCACGGCGCCACGACCATGTGGCCCGCGACAGTGTTGGCCACCGCCGCACCGTGGTCGCTGCGCACGATGTGCAGGCACAGGTCGATCCCGGCACTCAGGCCGGCGGACGTCAGGACCCGTCCGTCGTCGGTGAACAGAACGTCCTCGTCGAGCGCTGCGTCGGGAAAGAGGCGGCGGAAGTCGTCGGCGTACTTCAGTGGGTGGTGGCGCGATGGCCTTCGAGGATCCCTGCTGCGGCCAGTACGAAGGCACCGGTGCAGATCGACACCCACCGGGCGTCCGCGGGCACGGAGGCGAGTGCGGCGCGCACGTCGTCGGGCAGCGTGCCCGCACTGCGGGGACCGGGGACCCGGGTGCCGGGGACGATGACGGTCTGTGCCGTGGTCAACGCCTGTGGCCCCGCCGACGGGACGATCGCATATCCCCGGGACGTGGCAACCGGACCCCCGTCCATGCTGACGACCTGGATGTCGTAGAGCGGGTGGCCCTCCGGGTCGAGGCCTCGCAGAAGACCTGGGGCGGGATGGTCAGGTCGTAGCCGATGACGGGCGGCAGCGCCAGTGCCCGGCGTGCTCATCGAGCCGCTTCACGAGGAGTTCGGCTGGTCGCACGGGCTGATCGGCTCGGCCGTCTCGCTCAACCTGATGCTCGTCGGGGTGATGTTGCCCTGCGCCGCTGCCCTGATGGATCGCTTCGGCGTCCGCCCGGTCGTGACGTTCGCGCTGGTCATGGTCGCGGTCGGCAGCGGTCTCACGGTGTTCATGACCGAGCCCTGGCAGCTCATCCTGTGCTGGGGGCTGCTGGTCGGGCTCGGGACCGGGTCGATGTCGATGGCCTTCGTGGCCACGATCACGAGCCGCTGGTTCGTCGCCCGCCGGGGCCTGGTCAGCGGCATCCTCACGGCCGGCAACGCCACCGGACTACTGATCTTCCTGCCCGTGGTGGCGTGGCTCGCAACCGAGCACGGATGGCGTACGGCGGCGCTGCTGGCCGCCGGGGCGGCAGTGGCCGTCATCCCGCTGGTCCTGCTCCGCAACCACCCTGCTGACATCGGCCTGCGTGCCTACGGAGCCACCGAAGCCGATCCGGGACCGCCGCCCCACCAGCAGGCCGGGTCGAGCGCCGGCCGTGCTCTGGCGGTGTTGCGCGACGCGTCGCGGAGCCGTACGTTCTGGCTGCTGTCCGGAGGCTTCGCGATCTGCGGCATGACCACCAACGGCCTGATCGCCACGCACTTCGTGCCGGCGGCGCACGATCACGGGATGCCGCCCACGACGGCCGCCTCGCTGCTCGCCGTGGTCGGGATTTTCGACGTGGTCGGCACCATCGCGTCCGGCTGGCTCACCGACGAGGTCGACCCGCGGCTGCTGGTGGGCTACTACGTCCTGCGCGGTGTCGGACTGATGACGCTCCCAGCACTGATGTCGCCGCACGTCGCGCCGACGATGTGGGTCTTCATCATCGTCTACGGCCTCGACTGGGTGGCGACCGTGCCGCCGACGGTTGCGCTGTGCCGCGATCGCTTCGGTCCCGGTGTCGGCCCGATCGTCTTCGGCTGGGTGTTCGCGAGCCACCAGATCGGGGCAGCGGTCGCAGCAACCGCGGCGGGCGTCGTACGCGACGTGACCGGCGGGTACGACCCGGCGTTCTACAGCGCTGCCGGGCTTTGCGCGATCGCGGCCGCCATGTCCTGGGCGATCCGCAAGACGCCGCAGCCGGTCACATGAGGTCGACGATCACCGGCGCGTGGTCCGACGGAGACCCGGTGCCCTGCGCCGGGTCCCGCTCGTCGCGATCGATGAACGCGCCGGTCACTCGGGCAGCGAGGGCGGGAGTGGCGACGACGAAGTCGATCTTGAGTCCCCGGTCACGCTCGAAGCGCTGCCGGTAGTAGTCCCAGTAGGTGTAGCCCGGCGCGTGCGCCCGCGTCGTCTCGACCCAGCCGTCGTCGAGGAAACCCTGGAACGCCGCCCGTTCTGGCGGCGTGACGTGGGTGGACGTGGCGAACTGCTTGACGTCGAAGACGTCGTCGTCCGTGGGACAGATGTTCCAGTCGCCGACCAGGGCGGTCTGGGTGTCGACCCACCCGCTGGCAGTGGCCCGGAGACGGGCGAGCCAGTCGATCTTGTAGAGGTAGTGGGGGTCGTCGGGCTTGCGTCCGTTCGGCACGTAGAGGGACCAGACGCGTATGTCGCCGACGGTCGCGCCGATGGCACGCGCCTCGGCGATCGACGGATCGCCGTACTCAGGCATGCCGTCGAAGCCCACGGTGACGTCATCGAGGCCGACGCGTGAGATCAGGGCCACGCCGTTCCACTGGTTGGAGCCGGCGACGGCGACCTCGTAGCCGCGTGCCTCCAGGCCCATCAACGGCAGCTGGTCGGCGCGCGCCTTGGTTTCCTGCAGGGCCAGGACGTCGATCTCGTGGCGGTCGAGCAGCGCCTCGACGCGGTCGATGCGGGAGCGGAGGGAGTTGACGTTCCAGGTCGCGATGCGCACCTCCTCACCCTAGGAGGACGTGCGTTCCGTGCCCGAACTGGCCACGATCCGGCCGTCAGGCCAGCCAGTGGCTCAGCACCCCGGGCGTGCAGCGGTCCGCCAGTCGGATGGCGGCGGACAGCGGAATGTCACGTGCCACCACCCGCTCGGCGCCGGCAGCCGTGGTGGCGACGAGGGTGGCGAGCTGCAGCCGTCGCTGGAACCACGACTGGTGCAGCACCCAGCCGATGATGCCGTCGTGCTCGAGCACGGTGCGCACGCGCGCCACCTCGCCGCTCCCCATGACGAGGTGCTCGTCGGTGGTGCCGTGCCCGAGATGGCGGTAGGACACCTCGGCCACCACCGCGGACAGGCAGAACCCGAGGACGGCCACGAGGGCGGGCATCCACCACGGAAGGTCGACCCAGATCATCAGGAGCAGCGTCCCCGCCAGCACGATGCCGGTGGACAAGAGGTTCTTGGTCCAGGAGCGCCGACGCGCAGCCGGGCCGTGCCGCGTCAGCTGCAGGCTCATCGCCGTACTGCTCCCGAGGACGTCCGCCCCGACCGAGCGGGCCACTGCCTGCGGACACGGGGGCAGCACGGCGGTCACACCGCCGGAGCCCACGCCGGTGGCCAGGGTGGAGAGCTCCGCTCCGCCGACCAGCCGCAGCAGCACGGGCTCCTTCATCTCGACCCCGCGGACGCGCTGTTCCTCCACGCTGATGGACCGGGTGGTGAAGAGGCCTGCCGTGAGGTGGAGCGACCCGGCCTCACGGGTCAGCCGCATGTCCCACCACTGCACGACATAGCCGCTCACCGCGATCATCACCCAGCTCGTGAGCCCGCCGATGATGAGTCCAGCGATCACGACGGCGAGCGCGAACTGCCGCACCCATGACCAGGCTGACTCCGCCACGTCGGCCACCGGCAGCTCGTCGCCGAACTGCGAGAGGGCACCGACGGCCGCGGCCAGGACGACCAGGCGGGCGAGACTGAACGGCGCGAACCGCAGCCAGGACCAGTCGATCTGGGCCAGCACCCGGGGCGCTTCGACGGTACGGTCCGCAGCCTGCCCGACGGCCGGCTCGCCCACCGGGGGCGGCCTCATCTCCATTCCCGAGGTGGCCGGCGTCGCGGACGCGGCCACTGCCGCGGCCCGTCGGGCGAGCAGGAACGCGCGGAGGCTGTCGGCGTCAGCGCGCGAGACCGAGTTCAGCGTGATCCGGTCGTCGTCGACGCCCGTGCCGATCTGCACCTTGGACAGGCCGACCAGGCGTTGCAGCAGGGAGGCCTCCAGGTCCACGCTGCGGACCCGGTCCAGCGGAGCGGTCTTCATCTTCTTGTTGAGCAGACCGGTGCGGATCTGGAACTGGGTGTCGGTGGTCCGGTAGAAGGTCGTGAGCCAGGGGAGGACGCCGACCACCACCGCCCCCGCGACCACGAAGGGCAGCGCCCACCACGGCATACCGCCATCGCCCTGGCTGATGCCGACGAGGGTCACCACGGCGGGGAAGGCGAACTGACCCAGCACCTTGACCGGGTCGATGAGCAGGTTGCGCGGCGAGAGCCGGAGCCACGGGGTCTCCGCAGCACTCACGTGGCATCGCCCTCGCTGGCGCTGGTGATCTCGGTCAGCTCGGCCACCAGTTGTCGAGCATCGTCGCGGTCGAGGCAGTCGATGGTGAGGGGCCCGGCCGCGGACGCTGTCGTGACCGTGAGCGACGAGAGACGGAACAACCGCATCAGGGCGCCCTGGGTGGAGTCGACCGTCTGCACCCGGCTCAGCGGGGCGACCCGGCTGTTGATGTTCAGCCAGCCGGCGCGGGTGTGGATCGCGGTCGGAGTGACCTCCCAGCGGTGGATCCGGAAGCGCAGCTGGGGCATGAACAGCACGTGGGCCAGCGGCGCGACGAGCAGGAACACTAGGACCGGCAGGGCCCACCGCGGGCGCTCCCCGTCGAAGATCGCCGGTAGTGCGAAGGCGTAGACCGCAATCGTGATCGCCCACTCGACCACGGCCCCGATCAGGGCGCTGACACGCCAGTAGGTCACCGCTCGTGGTGACACCTGGTGGAGCGGGTCGCGCAGCAGTGCGGCGTCGGGTGCCTCGATCATGGCGCGAGCCTAGAGGCACGTCGGGCGACGAATCGCGGAGGCGTCCGTGCCGCCGTAGACTCCCCGCCCGTGGCTCTCACCATCGGCATCGTCGGTCTCCCCAACGCGGGCAAGTCGACCCTCTTCAACGCCCTGACCAAGAACGACGTGCTTGCGGCGAACTACCCCTTCGCCACCATCGAGCCCAACGTCGGCGTCGTCGGGGTCCCGGACGACCGGCTCCCGAAGCTCGCCGAGATCCACGGCTCGGCCAAGCAGCTGCCCGCGACCGTCGAGTTCGTCGACATCGCCGGCATCGTGCGCGGCGCCTCCGAGGGGGAGGGCCTGGGCAACAAGTTCCTCTCGCACATACGTGAGTCCGCGGCCATCTGTCAGGTCACCCGCGTCTTCCGCGACGAGGACGTCACCCACGTCGACGGCGAGGTCAACCCGGCCTCCGACATCGGCACGATCGCGACCGAGCTGATCCTCGCGGACATCCAGACGGTCGAGAAGGCGATCCCGCGGCTGGAGAAGGAGGTCCGCGGCGACAAGTCCAAGGCTGCCGTCCTCGACGCGGCGCGTACGGCGCTGACCGCACTCGAGGGCGGGACGCCGGTCATCGACACCGCCACCGACCGCGAGCTGCTGCGCGAGCTCTCGCTGCTCACCGCCAAGCCCTTCATCTTCGTCTTCAACTGCGACGCCGACGAGCTCTCCGACGAGGCCCTGCTCGACAAGATGCGCGCTCTCGTCGCCCCCGCCGAGGCGATCTTCCTCGACGCGAAGTTCGAGTCCGAGCTCGTCGAGCTCGACGACGACGCCGAGGCGCGCGAGATGCTGGCCGACATGGGCATCGAGGAGTCCGGCCTGGACAAGCTCGCCCGCGTCGGCTTCGACACCCTCGGCCACCAGACCTACCTGACCGCCGGCCCCAAGGAGACGCGGGCCTGGACGATCAAGAAGGGCGCTACCGCACCCGAGGCCGCCGGTGTGATCCACACCGACTTCCAGAAGGGCTTCATCAAGGCCGAGATCGTCTCCTTCGACGACCTGATGGCCGCGGGCTCCATGCAGAAGGCCAAGGAGGCCGGCAAGGTGCGCATCGAGGGCAAGGACTACGTCATGGTCGACGGCGACGTCGTGGAGTTCCGCTTCAACGTTTGAGCGCACACTCTGTTTGTGCAGGTCAGACCGTGTTTTGGGGCCGCCTAGGCCCGTCCTGCCGTCACTGTGCCCTCACCAGAGCCAGCGACTTCGGCGAACGGGTGCGCGGCTGCGTCCCGTACGCGGTCTTCAGCGGTGGGCCACAGGGGGGCGTAGGTGGTGAGCGCTGTCGTCGACTTCGTGTGACCCAGAGCGCGCTGGACGGCTACCACGTCGCAGCCCGAGGCGATCAGCCCGGAAGCGTAGAAGTGCCGCGGATCGTGCAGGCGCACGTCCTCGACGCCAGCCCTACGGAGCGTGGTGCGCCACCGGTGACCGACGGTGTTCTGGTGCGGCGGCAGGTCTTCGACCTCGGCGAAGAGCCAGTCGTAGGCCAGGCCCAGTGCCGCGTGCTCCGAGAGCATCTGGAGCAACGCGTCAGGGACGTGGACCGTGCGCTCGGAGTTGTACTTCGGCAACCTGATCTCGACCGTGCCGTCGAGACGCTGGACCTGTCTGCGCACGTGCACCTGGCGACGCAGGAAGTCGATGTCGCCGACCTGCAAGGCCGCGGTCTCGCCGAGTCGCAGACCGGCGAAGGCGCAGAGCCCCACGAACGCGCGACACCGCGGCTCTGATGCCTCGAGGATGCTGCGGACGACCTCGGGCGTCGGGATCGTCATGGTGCCTCCCGACGGCGAAGCCGCGGCAACCGGACCTGGAGGGTCGGGTCGACCGCGATCATGCCGTCGCGCACGGCCGCTCGGAACACGGAGCGCACGTTGACGAATCGGGTCTTGATCGTGCCCGGCGCGAGCAGACGCGGCCGGGTGGCGGTCGCCATGGTCAGGGACTTCACCCACGTCTCGACGTGGCTGGGACGGATCAGGCGCAGGTCAACGTCAGCAAAGTGGTCGACCGGGCGACGAGCGACATCGCTTTGCGGGTCCCGTCGGTTCAGAGCTGGTCTCGTCCCCACGCCTCGAAGTAGCTCAGGAACGACACCTTGCCCGCTTCGGGGTCCACCCAGCGCCCCCGGTCCAGAGCATCGAGCTGCTGCCGGCGCCACCGCACGGCGTCGACCTGCTTGTCGAAGGTCCGCTGGTGCTGGCGACCCGTCCCAGGATGGCGGTAGCGAGCCCGCCAGGAGTCGCCACGACGGGTGACGCCCTCAGCCATCAGCGTTCCCGGTGGTGGTCCGGTGGAAGCCATGTCATTCCTCTCCGAGGCGCACCACGGTAGCTGCGCCCGCCGACGGTGGCCGAGGCCTGTTACTGGTCGCATTGCACTACCGACGGTTGACATCGGTCACTGACGCAGATCTCATCTCGTACTCCGGCGTCCCTCATTGGGCGGCCGCCTTTGAGTGACGCACCCCGTCCATGGCCGCTGTCTTCGATCGCGACCGATCAGTTGCGATTATTTGAGTCATCCGGTTGGTCGTCGTTGGCCAGCTGGCGCAGCCGGGTGGCCTCGCGGACGCTGAGTTCGCAGGCAGCGGCGGTGCGTACGGCACCCGGCACCCGACGTCATGGATCTCAGGCAGGCAGCGGCCGGCACGTAGCTCCAAACCGGCGACCAGGACGTCTCGATGCGAAGGGACGTTGAGGACCTCGGCGACGACGAGTTCGAATTGGCGCTCCCGTTCCCGTGCCAGTTCTCGACGTGCGCGATCCGGTGTGCCGCCTTCAGCTGCATCGCGTCGTACCCATTGTCGATCGCTCTGAGTCATTGAGCGCCCCATCGCAACCGCGCGCGCTGCGCCGGGCGTACCCGTTGGAGCTCCGCCTCGACGCTGCTCCACCGCGCGTCTGACAGCCGCCCGTTCGTCGCACCCTCACGGATATCCCGGATGATGCGCCGACAAGCCCCGGGCGACTCGAGCACGGCGCGCACGCAGTCGTCGAGGTCCGCCTCCACCCGGACGTACTCGATCCCAATTGCGCCGCTCGCGGAGGCTCGTCCCTCCTCCGACGCCGCCCGCCGGCGCTGCGGAGAGCACCAGCGACGCGGTCTTCCCGCGGGACGTGGCCACACCTCGTGGATGATTGCGCCGCACCTGGGGCATGTCCGTTGCGGGCTTCGCAATCGGCCGCCTAAGCGCCAACCGACGCCAAGACGGGGTCCCGCCTGCACCGTGATGGGAAGGGCTCTCAAAATGCCAAGAAACTGCAGCTTCAGCATCATGGCCAAACACTCCCGTACTGCGACTTAAACGCCTCCCATCGCGTCGGGTCCTCCGCGCTCAGTAGCGACCGGAGGCGCTGGGAGGCGGCTCTGCTCCGTCGGCCGGCTCTGGGGGCGCGCAGATGTGACGCTTGACACTCCTGCGTGCTGCATGCAGGATTCAGGCAATCCCGTTAGGCAATTTGAGGAGTAGGTCATGAAGAAGGTCACCCGGCGGATCGCGATGAGGCCTGCACGCCTCCGCGTCGTATCCCTGTTCGCTGCCCTATTGGTCGTTGTCTTGGTGGGGTCAGGCTGCACCACTGCTACCGAGCAGTCCGCGGGGTCCGACAGCGAGGTCTCAGATTCTGAATTGGTACCCGAGGCTGCCGCGGCTAAAGAGGTGGCCGAAGGTTTGATGACGTCCGAGGCCACATGGCAGGGACCGGCCTCAGCTCCGGCGCCGCAGGCGGGCCAGCGGGTAGCCGTTGTTTCGTGCTGCCAGGCTTCGGAGGGAGCCGCCCGCCCGACTGCTGCAATTCAGGAGGCCAGTAAGGCCATCGGCTGGACGGCCACGGTCTTCGACGGTAAGGGAGATCCAACCGAGCAAAACAAGGCCATCAACGCGGCGGTGGACGCGGATTTCGACGCGATCGCGCTGGTCTTCGTCGACACCACCACCGTGTCTGAGTCGCTCCAGCGCGCGTTGGCAGCGGACATCCCCGTGATCACCCTCGGCGCCCTCCGTAACACTCCTGACTCGATCCCGGACGTATCGCATGACTGGGTTGGATACGGCGAGCAGCTCGCCAACTACATGATCTGGAAGTCGAATGGATCCGTAGACGCGTTGATGCTCAACAACACTGATCTCCTCATTGCTTACGGCGGCCAACTGAAGGGCTCTGAAGAGGTTCTGGGAGATCCGTCACTTTGCCCGGACTGCAACATGGAGAAGAAGGATTGGTCTCTTGCAAATCTGGACACTCAGCCCGCCGAGCTCGCCACGGCAGCGCTGCAGGCCAATCCCGACATCAACTGGGTTTGGTGCTTCGATGCCTGCATGAGCCGGGTGTCGCGCGCACTCACAGCGTCTGGCACCACAACAGCTGATGTTCGTGGGGCGGGGTTCGACTGTAATGGCGAGAACCTGCAACTCATCCAGGAGAACAAGATTCAGGTCGTCTGCGCCGCTGACCCGCGTGATTGGGAAGGGTATGCCGTTGTGGACAACCTGAACCGCATGCTTCAAGGCGAAGAAGCCGTGGACCAGAAGATCCCGACCAAAATGTTCGACGCCTCCAATATTGACACCCTTTCCGACGAGGAGTTGAAGAGTGGCTGGCAGGGTGACATCGACTTCCGGTCTGAGTACGCGAAGCTTTGGGGTCTTTCGTGAGCGAGTTCACTCACGAGGCGGGGGCACATAGCACGTCGGCGGCTCCGTCGACCCCCGAGGCGGGCTGGGTGGTTCGGGCCGCAAACGTTTCGATGGTGTTCGGGGCGACGTCCGCTCTGCGGGAGGTCGACCTGGTCCTTCGGCCGAGCCGCGTACACGCCCTGCTAGGCAAGAATGGTTGCGGTAAGTCCACCTTGGTGAAGGTCCTGGCGGGGTATCACGTTCCCAGCGCAGGTGAGGTGCAGTGGGCCGACACTTCGGCTGACGCGGGGCAGCAGATAGCGTTCGTTCACCAAGATCTTGGGCTGGTTCCTACGTTGACGGTGGCAGAGAATCTGGGCCTTGTTACGGGGTTCACCACCAGGGCCGGCGCCATCGATTGGCGCGCGGAGCGTCGGCGGGCCACGGAGGCGTTGGCGGAGCTGTCAGTCGACTGTAAGCCTTCGCAGGCCGTAGGCGAGCTGGGGCCGGTGGAGCAGACGCTGGTAGCAGTGGCTCGCGCTCTTGCCATTCTGCCTTCGACGGGCGGTGTGCTTGTGCTGGACGAGCCGACGGCTCGACTGCCGGCCGAGGCGGCGCGGCGGTTGGTGTCCCAACTGACCAAACTTCGGCGGCGTGGTACAGCAATCCTGTTCATCTCCCACCGTTTGGAGGAGGTGGAGGAGCTTGCCGATGAGGTCACTGTGCTGCGGGACGGAGTGGTGGTCCACCATGGGGAGGCCGACGAGCTTGACCACGACTCGTTGACATCGCTGGTCGTCGGGGAAGCTGCGGCGGCTGCGGTCGAACGGACCGCGGCGCTGGGTTCGACCGATGTATGCGTGGACGTCCGCGGCCTGACAGGTCAGAAGGTGCGTCGCGTCGACCTGCAAATACGGCGCGGTGAGGTGCTCGGTGTCGCAGGTCTGGTGGGCTCCGGACGATCTGAACTGGGCCGCCTTCTTTTCGGGCTCCAGGACGTGCGGGAGGGGACCATCGAGGTCGATGGAGTGGATGTCACCCGCTCGCGAGCCCGGGCCAACGTCGGGCGCGGGTTCGGTTACGTGCCTCAGGATCGTAAGGACGGGCTTTTCCTCGAGCTGAGCGTGGCCGACAACGCGGTCATTGCCGACTTGCGCAGTCTGCGGGTTGGCTACGGCGTCTCCCGCGCTTTGGAACGGTCGGCAGCACGCGAAGTCGTCGCCAGCCACCTGGTCAAGTCGGACGGCATAGACGCCTCAATGTCCACCCTGTCTGGCGGCAACCAGCAGAAGGTCGCCATCGGCAAGTGGATGCGACGTGACCTCAGGTTTCTCATCCTCGACGAGCCGACTCAAGGCATTGATGTCGGAGCCCGAGCGGAGATACTCAGCCAGATCCGGGCTGCTGCGCGCCTCAGGGGCCTGGCGGTGCTGGTGATGGACTCGGATGTCGAGATCCTGGTCGAGCACTGTGACCGAGTGGTTGTGATGAGCCGTGGACACGTCGTGAACGAGCTTGCGGGCCAACAGCTGACCACCGACAACGTCAACCGCGCCGTGTACGGCACCGGAAGGATGCAGGCGTCATGAAGTTTCCCGTTTCGATCGGCAAGTACGGCCTCGTGTGGGGCCTCATCGTCCTAGTCGTGGTCTTTGCCGCCCTCCGCCCGGAGAGCTTTGCGACCACCAAGAACGCAGGATCAATACTCAGCGACAGCGCCGTGCTGTCATTGATCGCCTTGGGCATCATGGTGCCGCTCATCGTTGGGCACTTCGACCTGTCCCCGGGGTTCGTGGCTAGCCTGTCCGTGATGCTGACTGCTGGACTCATGTCGCGCAACGAGATGCCATGGCCGGTGGTGCTCGTGACAGTGATTCTTGTCGGGGCAGGGATCGGCCTGTTCATGGGCTTTCTCGTGGGCTACATGGGGCTGAATTCGCTGATTGTCAGCCTTGGGACCGGGACGGTCGTCTCAGGACTGGTCCTCATGTACTCCGGTGGCGAGATCATCTTCCAAGGGATCCCCCCCGCAGTCCTCAACATCGGGCAGACGCGACTCGCGGGGTTCATCCCGTTGCCGTTTCTGTACGCCCTAGGTGCTGCTGTGATCATTTGGTTTGTCCTGGCCTACCGGCCCGTAGGCCGGCGTCTGTACGCCGTAGGGGGCAGTCCAGAGGCGGCTCGCCTGGTCGGCATCCCCGTCGCGCGCTACATCATGTTCTCCTTCATGGTGTCGAGCTCGATGGCTGCGCTTGCCGGCTTCGTCCAAGTTGCACGACTCGGCGCGGGGCACCCCACCTCGGCGCAGTCCTTCCTCTTGCCGGCTTTCGCCGCCGCGTTCCTCGGCGCTACGTCGTTTCGCCCCGGTCTGTACAACGTGTGGGGGACCTTTGTCGCGGTCTACTTGCTGGCGGTCGGAACGACGGGACTTTTCATGCTGGGGGCCCAGAGTTACGTAGACCCCATCTTCAATGGAGCGGTGCTTCTGACCGCGGTTCTCGTGGCTAGTCTCAGCGCTCGGCGGAAGAAGCGCATTCTCGAGGGCCGGGCATCGGAGAGTGCGAGCACCGGCGGCCCGCACTCCGATCCTCCTGGGGTAGGAGCGAGTGTCACCTCAGAGGGCCAGGCTGTGCCGGCGAGTTAATGCCGCGTCACCCAGCCGTTGAGTGCGATTGACACGCCACGGAATTGCATGAATGCAGTGGTTCCACGGTCCCGAGAGCGAGGTCCGTCGTCGCGACAGCGTCCACCCATGTACCTAACCCATCAGGCCGTGATCAAGCGGCCTTCGACCCGGAGGACAGATGACCATGACTGAGACAAGCACTTCTGCCGACCTGCGTGCAACAGCGATCGAACTCGCGGGGGACGGTCTTCAGCTCCTGGTAGGCGGGCGACTCGTCGACAGCATCGAGGGCGCAACCCTTCCAGTGTTCGACCCGAGCACGGGGGAGGAGGTTGCTTCGGTGCCGCGTGCAGCTTTGAGCGATGTCGACGCGGCGGTCACAGCCGCTCGGGCCGCCGTGAAGAACGGCTGGGGGCGCCTGAATGCGAAGGACCGCGAGGCGGCTATGCGCAGAATCGCGGCGCTGCTGGATCGCGACCGCGAACAGCTCGCGTTGTTGGAGGCGCTTGATACCGGCAAGCCCATCGCGATGAGCCGCGCTGTGGACGTGCCGCTGGCCATCGACACGTTCGACTATTACTCGGGTTGGCCTACGAAACTGTTCGGCGACACCATTCCCTCCGGCGGGCCAGACATGCACGTCTACACACGTCTTGAGCCGGTTGGTGTGACGACGCAGATCATTCCGTGGAACTTCCCGATCTTCGACGCCGCTGGGCGGATCGCGATGGGCATGGCGGCGGGCACCCCCGTCATTCTCAAACCGGCTGAGGTCACACCGCTTTCGGCTATGTACCTGGCCAGACTTGTCGCCGAGGCCGATCTTCCAGAAGGCGTCGTCAGCATACTGCCGGGCTACGGTCACGATGCGGGTCAGCGACTGGTAGAGCACCCGGGGATCGACGCGGTCGGGTTCACCGGATCGACGTCGGTAGGCAGGAAGCTAGCGGCGACCGCGGGTTCGCTCTTGAAGCCCATCAGTCTCGAGCTGGGCGGGAAGAGCCCGAACGTGCTGTTTGCGGACTGTGATGTCGAAGCAGCAATCGAGTCAGCGGTCTCAGGTATCTACCTCAATGCGGGCCAAGTCTGCAGTGCCGGTAGCCGGTTGCTCGTCCAGGACGACATCTATGACGAAGTCGTGACGGCGCTGGCCGCAAAGGCGGACGGGATGCGGGTCGGGCGCGCATTCGACGACGGGACCGAGATGGGGCCTGTGGTCTCGGCCGCGCAGTTGCAGAAGGTCCAGGAGTATGTCGGTTACGGGCATGAGGATGGCCGCGTGCTCACGAGTAGCGGCGACCTGCCTACGGACGGCTACTTCGCAGCGCCAACGATCGTGGCAGATCTTCCAAGGGACTCCCGGGTGATCACCGAGGAGATATTCGGGCCGGTCCTGGCTGTTGAAAGATTCTCCACGTTCGACGACGCCGTGGAACTCGCCAACGGTGGCGCCTACGGCCTCGCGTCCGCAGTCTGGTCTGAGAACGGCCGAACCGCCACTCGCTTTGCTCATGCGCTCGAAGCAGGGACCGTTTGGGTCAATTGCTTCCACCAGTACGACATCGCGGTGCCGTGGGGCGGCGTGAAGGCCTCTGGTTTCGGTCGTGAGCGTGGCAAGGAGTCGCTCGGACACCTGACGACGCCCAAGGTCGTCTGGAACGCCCTCTGATTTCGTCTGCACATCCCGGCACTCAGCACGGACAGGAACTTTCATGAACCTTCTCGATCCCAAAATCGATACGGCGGACGTCGTGATCATCGGCGCCGGGCCTAGCGGTGCGGTCGCTGCGCAGTCGTTCGCTGAAGCCGGCTTCTCGGTGGTTTGCCTGGAGCAGGGCGAGTATCCCGATTACACCCTGGTACGCAGCACCGAGCCGGAGTTCGAGCTCACCAAGGACCAGCACTACGGGTGGTACCCCAACCGCAGGAATGCTCCGTCGGACTACCCGATCAACGACACCGAGTCCGACGTCGCGCCGCTGATGTGGAACGGGGTAGGCGGCAGTTCGGTGATCTACGCCGCGGCGTGGCATCGCCTCAAGCCATCCGACTTCCGTGTTCACACCGTCGATGGGGTGGCAGCCGACTGGCCTCTGACGTATGCCGATCTGGAGCCTTATTACCAGCGAGTGGAAGAGCAGTTTTCGGTCTCGGGTGCACCGGGAGACCCCGCCTACCCGGACGGCAACGAGCCGCCCCTGCCGCCGTTTCCCCTCGGAGCGATGGAGCGCAAGTTCGCAGCAGCGCACGACCGACTCGGATGGCACTGGTGGCCGGGCGTCAACTCGATCGCGACGGTCCGTCACGGAAACCTCACCCCGTGCGTGCGCCGGGGGAGTTGTTTGTGGGGCTGCTTCGACGGCGCCAAGGCATCGGTGGACCGCACTCACTGGCCGCGAAACATCCAACTCGGCGTCAAGCTAGTTCAGCGCGCACGCGTGACCAGGATCGAGACCGGTTCCGATGGCCTGGCCACTGGCGTGTCGTACATCGACCGTGCCACGGGTAGCGAGCGGTTCCAACCGGCCCGGACAGTCATCGTCGCAGCGAATGGGGTCGGAACGCCGCGCTTGCTGCTCAACTCGGCGTCAGCGACCCACCCCCAAGGGCTTGCCAACAGTTCAGGCTTGGTTGGCAAGAACCTGATGATGCACCCGTACAGCACCGTCGTCGGGTTGTTCGACGACTTCTTCGAGGGCTGGCAGGGACCATACGGGCAACGGGCGTACTCCTTGGAGTTCGCGGAAACACGTCCCGAACACGACTTCGTTCGCGGGGCCAAGTGGCAACTCATGGGCACTGGCGGCCCCCTGAACACCACTGGGTCGTTTCCGTGGGGCGGTTCCGGAGCCTGGGGCCCGGACTTCCATCGCGAGGTCAAGCGTCGCTTCGGGCACTCGGCGTACTGGGCCATCATCGCCGAGGACCTCCCGAGCGAAGAGAATGCGGTCACCTTGGACTCGTCCCTAACCGATGCCGATGGCATGCCGGCTCCGAAGTTGAACTACCGAGCTTCGGAGAACACCAACCGACTGATGGAGTTCAATTACACGAAGGCGATCGAGTCCATGAAGGAGGCCGGCGCCTACGACACGATCATCGCACCGATCGTCCGAGAGACGGGTTGGCACCTCCTCGGGACGGCGCGCATGGGAAAGGACCCCGCGAGTTCCGTCGTTGACGGATTCGGACGCACACATGACGTGGCCAATCTGTTCGTCATGGACGGCAGTGTCATGCCCACCTCGGGCGCGGTGAACCCCACCGGGACCGTTGCCGCGCTGGCCCTGCGGAACGCCGAGCACGCAATCGCAAGTGCGCGCTCCCAGCGGCTCAGCAACGCCTCGGCCTGATTAAGCCTTCACCTAGATTGGAAGACGCATATGCCAGATGGTCCAGACAACATCTCAGACCCGGCGAACGAGGTCGAAGTGGCTCCCCAACTAAGTTGGGTCAACGTGGAGGCCGTAGCTTCGCCTCCCGGCCCAGCAGACAGTGACCTTCCCCTAGCGTCCACGGATCCCGTCCTAGCTCTGGCTGACGTGGCTGACCAGCTCCAGTGGGTCGCCGACGCTCTCATCCCTGCGGCGCCAGAACTCGACATGCCATCGGCGGTGGAGGCCGGTGTCATCGACCGACTCCTTCCGCGGGCCCTCCAGGCTCGCCCCGACCTAGCTGGGCCTCTTGTCGCGGCCCTAGCCGATCTGCCCGTGCTCGTCCCTGAAGACCCGCTCGGTGCGGTGAGGGCCCTCGAGGGTGCTCAATTCGAACTCGTCAGCCACGTCATTGCCGGGGCGTACTTCCTGGATGACGAGATCAACCGACGGCTGAAGTACCCCGGGCAGGAGTCGTTGGGTTACGACCCCGACTTCGAGGAGATCGAAGAGGTAATCAACCGAGTGATCGCCCGCGGGCCTGTGTTCATCGACGTATAGCGACATCAGTGCCCGTGCTGACGCCGACTGTGCCCAACGCGCCCGCAGGCGGCACCGGCCGGCCGCCCGCATTCTGTCCTGCGGCCCAATATTGAAAGGTTGACTTAATTAAATGCGACTGATAAACCTTGCCGGACGCGCCCATCTGCAGACTGACAACGGGGCGATTGACATCGCCCAGGTCAGCGATGGGAAGTTCGGCCCAGACCCGCAGTCTCTGTTCGCCGACTGGAAGGCGTTCGCCGCGTGGGGCGAGGACGCTGACACATCGTCGGCGACGCCCTTCGACGTGCAGGCGCTCGGGCCGCCCGTTCCGGCGCCACGACAGGTTTTTGCTATTGGTCTCAATTACAGTGAGCACGCCCTTGAGGCCGGCTTCGCGGTGCCAGAGACGTTGCCGCCCGTTTTCACCAAGTTCGCCAGCGCCTTAACAGGACCGGAAGGTGAGCTGGTGCTGAGTGGCGAGTCGGTCGACTGGGAGGTCGAATTGGTGGCGGTCATCGGCACGGAGGCGAGCCAGGTCAAAGCCGAGGACGCGCTGTCCTATGTGGCAGGAGTGACGGTAGGGCAGGACTTCTCTGACCGCGCCGTGCAGATGATTGGTCCTGCCCCCCAGTTTTCCATGGGAAAGAGCTTCCCTGGCTACGGCCCGACCGGGCCCGCCTTGGTCACGCTGGACGAGGTAGGAGACCTCTCTTCGCTGCGTCTGCAATGTTGGGTGGACGGTGAGCTCGTGCAGGACGGCATCGCTGGTCAGATGATCAACTCGCTACCACTCTTGGTAGAACGGCTCTCGGCGATCTGCACGCTCCACCCGGGAGACCTCATTTTTACTGGCACGCCAGCCGGGGTCGGGATGGGCCGGACGCCCGCGCGCTACCTCACGGCAGGTGAAGTTGTGCGCACGGAAATTTCCGGTCTTGGATCGATGACCCACCGCTGCGTCTCATTGTGAGGATTCTGCTGACAGGAGCCGCCGGCGGCATTGGCGGACGCATTGCCCGGCGTCTAGCCGAACAGAGTCATCGGGTCTTCACTGCCGACCGCGTCCTGGTGGCCGGGTTTGACGGCGTAGTAGCGGACCTGTCTGAGCGCGAAGGCAACCGCATCGCAGTAGATGCGGCAGTGGAGTCCCTTGGAGGTTTGGACGCAGTTATTCCCTCCGCGGGTATGCAAGTCCTGGCGCCAGTGGACAAGTTCCCAGAAGACGATTGGGACCGTTTGCTTGCAGTGATGCTCACCAGTCCGTTCCTACTCGCCAAGTACGCGTGGCCCCACCTCGCCGCTAGTCAGCAAGGACGGTTCGTCGCTATAGCGTCGGCCCACTCACACGTGGCCGGGCCGCGAAAGGCCGCGTACGTCTCGGCGAAGCACGGCGTCCTGGGACTGGTGAAGGTGCTGGCGGCCGACGGGGCCGCGGACCGGATCGGGGCTGTTGCGGTTTGTCCCGGCTACGTGGAGTCGCCCATGACACAGCGCAGGGTTGACGACATCCGTCGGCTCTGCCAACTCGACTACGCGGAGGCGGTCCGAGACTTCGTTGCTGGTACCCACCTAATCCCGGAGATGGTGCCCGTCGACGCGGTCGCTGAGTGCGTTGAACTTGCACTCGGACCATCAGGCCTAGCTCTGACTGGGGGGACGTTGACGCCCGACCTTGGCTGGACCGCTCATTGATGGGGGGGCGGCCACTCGGCCGTCGAGCCACGACAATGAGATTCAGTCGCCGGAGGGTGTGCTTTCGGGCCACTCAGTGGTGACTCGACTTCGAGCCGCCTCCACGTGGTGCAGGGCAGCGAGCCCGGCCGCCGAGGAGTCCTTGGCATTCAAGCAGTCCAGGATTGCTCGGTGTTCTTCGACCGCTTGATGTTGGCTTGCCCCCCAAGCTGCGGAGTAGGTGGCGAGGATGACTTGGGCTTGGAGTCGTTCGAGGTGTTCGATCAGTACCGGGTTTTGACTGCGTTCCTGGACGGTTTGATGGAATTCCAGATCTGCGCGGCGTGCGACCGTGGTGTTGTCCGCGCTGACCGCACGAGCGAACCCCTCGTGAATATCCTCCAAGCGCTGCAGGACACCCGCGTCGAGCAGCGGGGTTGCGAGTGTGGTAGCGAGTGACTCCAGGGGACCGCGTACCTGCAGTGCATCGAGCAGGTCTTGACGCCGCATCTGCCGCACGAGGAGGTTGCTGCCTCGCTGAACTAGGAGCCCCTCGGCGGCGATCCGCTCGGCAGCAGCACGCACCGGGCTACGGCTCATATCTAGAGCGTTGGCGAGTTTCACGACACTCAAGACATCGCCCGGCGCGAGTTCGCCGAGCAACAATGCGTCGCGAATCCGGGCGTAGGCAAGATCGGTCAGCGATGGCGGCCTCGGGATGGGCGACTGACTCAGGTGCAAATACGGCGATGCGTCCGGGTTATGGGCAGTCACGGTACCTCCGAAGTCTGGTATCACGATTCTAGCAAAGGCCGCATGCTGCATGCAATGGACGGAAAGTGTTGACTCTACGGCATCCTGCATGCAGGATGCAGTGGTGAAGCGACGCATACCACGGTGGCGCGATTTGAGTCCGCTCCTGACAATGAAGAAGTTCGAGATCTCCCCAACTACACGGCGGTTGGCGCGGGCTGTGACCGTGGAGGACCTGCGGTTGGCCGCTCGGGCGCGCACCCCTCGGGCGGTGTTTGACTACACCGACGGGGGCGCCGGCGAGGAACTCTCAATGGCACGGGCGCGTACGGCCTTCTCACGGGTCGAGTTCTTGCCCAGCGTTCTGCGGGACGTGTCCGTCGTCGACCCAAGCACCGACATTGTCGGTCGGCGTGCGGAGCTCCCGCTTGTGCTTGGTCCGACTGGTTTTACTCGGATGATGCACTACCTGGGGGAGCCAGCTGTGGCCCGCGCGGCTGAGCGTGCAGGCCTACCGTACGTGCTCTCCACCATGGGCACCACGCCGCCGGAGAGGCTCGCGGAGGAGGTCCCGAACGTCCGGCGATGGTTCCAGCTCTACCTATGGCGCGACCGGGCTGCTTCCGCTGACTTCGTGCAGCGAGCCAAGGCCACTGGATGCGACACCCTCATGCTGACAGTGGACACCCCGGTAGGAGGTCCGCGCCTGCGCGACCAGCGCAACGGCATGACGATCCCACCGCAGCTGACGATGCGGACATTTTTCGACGGCGCCCGCCATCCGCACTGGTGGTTCAATTTTCTGTTTACTGAGCCGCTCGAGTTCGCATCGCTCAAGCACTTCAACGGTACCGTCGCCGAGCTCTCGAACATCGTCTTTGACCCGACGGCCAGCTTCGCCGATATCGACTGGCTCCGCACGCAATGGGACGGAAAGCTTGTGATCAAGGGCGTGCAACTGCCAGACGACGCAGCGCGCGCGGTAGCGGCGGGTGCCGACGCGGTCGTCATCTCAAACCACGGTGGGCGCCAACTTGATAGGTCGCCCACTCCGCTGGAACAGCTGGAGTCGGTGCTAGAGACGGTCGGAGATCGTGCCGAGGTGTACATGGACGGGGGTGTGCGTTCCGGCTCGGACATAGCGGCCGCCGTCGGCCTGGGTGCTCAAGGTGTCATGATCGGGCGTGCGTACCTGTACGGCCTGATGGCAGGGGGCGAGAAGGGTGTCGACCGTGTCCTCGAGATCATGCGGGCAGAGTTCATCAACTCTATGCAGCTGATTGGCGTGAGCACGGTGGACGAGTTGCGCAAACAACGCGCCCGTCTTCGCCCCCCTGGCGTCTGACGGCCGGGGGAAATCGTATGGAGCGCAATGATCCCGTCAAGTGCTCGCGGCCAAGTCGGGAGTCGGGTGACGCAGATGGCGGAGCCACCATCAGGTGGCCTTTCGACCCTCGATGGCACGACGTCAACTTTGGACGGGAAGGTAATGGTGGTGGCTTCTCTGCGGGTATCTCAGCCGCTGGACCCGTTCGAGGTCGCGCGCCCACTTTCAGGGCGGCTTCCCGAGGCTGTAACGCGGCGCCTCGACGAGGTCAATATATGGGGATAGCAATGCTTCATCCGTACCCGCCATGGGGCGAACATGCTGGGTGTTGAGGTGGACAGGCGATTGGTCGTGGTGACTGACCACGGCTTCGAAGACCTACGGCTAGAGCAAGCCGTTGCACGCAAGCACGGCGCGGACCTTCTGGTCGCCGAATGCACCGGAGTAAACGGGACACCCGAAGCTGTGGCCGCCGCGGTTGCCGGAGCTGCCGTGATCATGGTCGGGCACACAGCCATCACACGAGAGGCCCTTGAAGCCTTGGCTCCGGGTGGAGTCGTTGTGCGAGTGGGAGTCGGGGTAGACAACATCGATCTCAGTGCCGCACGTCAGCTCGGCATCAAAGTTGCCAACGTTCCCGACTACGGAGCCGAGACCGTAGCGGACCACGCAGTCGCGTGCGTGCTGAGTCTCAGCAGGAAGCTCCAGCAGTACCACGGGGTGATCGATGGTAACGGCTGGGGCACCCCTGGTGATGTCGGTCCCGTGCGTGGTTTGCGTTCGACGGTGATCGGCCTCATCGGGTTCGGTCGTATCGCGCGAGCCGTGCACCGCCGTCTAACGCCCTTCGGTGTCGAGGTGATCGCTGTAGATCCCATGGTGGCGGACAGAGTCTTCACCGAGTCGGGTATCGAGCGGGTGACTCTTCAGGAGTTGCAGGCTCGAGCCCATGTGATCTCGCTTCACACGCCTGCCACCGCACAGACCAGACATCTCGTCAACGCAGAATTTCTCGCGGACCTGCAGCCCGGAGCGGTCTTGGTCAACACGGCGCGCGGCGCCCTTGTCGACCACGACGCGCTGGCTGACGCGCTGATCCACGGCACGCTCGCTGGAGCGGCACTCGACGTTACGGAGCCGGAACCTTTACCGATGGATCATCGGCTGCGTGGACTCGACTCAGTGCTACTTACTCCTCACGTCGCCTACTATGACCAGGATTCGTTCGGCGCGCTGCAGCGGCTGTCCAGCGAGGAGCTTGGGCGGGCCCTGCGAGGCGAAGCCCTCCGATGTCAGATCGACTGAGCCTGTAGCTGATGATCTCCTGCCTGAGTCTGAGCTCGACGTCTTCTCCAGACGGTATGGCGACTTGACCCGGCATGGAGTTCGAGTCAACCGAACGTTCCTGAGTTGCACCGCCGTCTGAACGTTTGTGCGGGATGCCGTCCGCGAGCTTCATAGCGCACATCCCCGGAAGCGCACGATCCGCGGGCTCGTCGGGAATCACGATCAGAGGAGGGGCCGCGAGGCCACGCATCATGAACATTGTCGTCTGTGTGAAGTACGTGCCTGACGCCACTGGCGATCGGCAGTTCGAGTCGGACTACACCGTCGATCGCGTCGGCGTGGACGGCTTGCTGTCCGAGCTCGACGAATACGCCGTCGAGCAGGCGTTGCAGCTCCGCGAGAAGCGCACCGACGAGGAGATCACGGTCACCGCGCTGTGCGTCGATCCGGAGAAGGCCGTCGACGCGGTCAGCAAGGCCCTGCAGATGGGCGCCGACAGGGCCGTCCACGTGGTCGACGATCACGGCGGCCAAGAAGGAGCTGCTCGAGACCTACTCCCTGGCCGACCTCGGCATCGACGCCGACCGGGTCGGTCTGTCGGTGGCCTGGACCCAGGTCGCGGACACCACGCCCCGCCCGCCGCGCACTGCCGGCGAGATCGTCACCGACGAGGACGGCTCGGGCGCGGTCGCGCTGGCCGGTTTCCTCGCCTCCAAGAAGTTCATCTAAGAGAGACCCGGACATGTCTGAAGTTCTGGTTGTCATCGACCACACCGACGGTGAGGTCAAGAAGCCGACCTACGAGCTGCTGACATCGCAGGTCGTCTCGGCGAGCCCTCCGCGGTGTTCTTCGGCTCGGCGGACAAGGCCGACGCGGTGGCCGAGAAGGTCAAGGCGTACGGCGCGGCCAAGGTCTCCGTCATCGACGACGCCGGGCTCAAGGGCTACCTCGTGGCTCCCAAGGCCGAAGCCATGGCCCAACGGGTGACGCAGCTGAGCCAGCCGGCCTTGCCTAGGTCCAGGCCTGGCGGCGTGGTCGCCTGGGTCGTGAGGGCCACTGACAAGGCCGGGAACGTGACCGTTCGCCGAGGCATCCGCCGGAAGGGCTGACGAGTCGTGATGTCCAGGAGTTCCGCTTCGACGTCTGAGGCGGCGCTAGATCTGCACCGGCACCTCGTAGATCTGGTCCGCCGGGTGACCCGCGCGCTCGTGGATCCGTTGTACGGCCCCGGCGTCCGGCGCCTCTGAGAGACAGAAGACCATCCCGCTCTCGGGGTCCGCCCAAGCCTGCTTGAAGTTGACGCCCTCCTCGTCCTGGATGGCGAGGTCTGCGTCGTGGGCCTCCGCCAGCCCCTCTGGTGTCACTCCTTGCATGGTGGTGTGTACGTCCATGAACTCGGGCATGGTGCCCTCCTGGTGTGGGGTTTACTGAAGCTTTCGAGTGTGCTCCCACCGGGACGAGTGCGCAACGCGTTGTCTGGACAACGTGCTGCGGAGGCACGGACCCTCCGCCCCCCTCACACCCCTGAGCTCGCCTCTCGCGTCGGCCTCGTCCGCGACGCGTCCGAGGAACTAGAGCCAACTACGGAGGTGCTGCGTGACCTGCCTCCGATCGCTGTATCGCCGTACGAGCGGAGCCGGGTCGTGGCCGACCTGACCGGGGGTGACCTGGTCCTCAACGACGGAGGGGAGTACATCCCATTGGCGCGGGACCCGGTCAAGGTCGACCTGTTGCTGCGGGAGTTCGTACGGGCCTGCGACCCCCGGCGCAACCGGTGAGCCGTGGCGCCGGTGACCGCGCTCGCCGAACGCCGTACGCCGCCGGTGCGTGGAGGTCAGCACCTGCTGACGTCCATGCAACACTGGGTCTACGAGGCGCAGATCGTGTAGGTCTCGAACTGCGTCGCTGTCTGCAGAAAGACGTTGATGGTCCAGTACTTCGCGTCTACGAGGTCGACGGCTCCGACGGCGTCGCTGGGATAGTCGCCCGACACCAGCACGTTCTCGAAGTCGGGGTTGTTGACGGAGGGGGCGGCGTGATGGGCCATGCCGATGGCTGTCTCGCTCGCTGCGCAACTGACACCCGTGATCGTCGTGTAAGCATTCGTGCCGATGACGACGGGGCCCGGACGGTAGGTCACCGCGAACGAGCTCGCACCGGTCGCTCCCGCGGGGCCGGGGATTCCCTGCGGTCCCGCAGGGCCTTGCGTACCGATCGGTCCCTGTGAGCCGACCGCGCCGGCAGCGCCCTGAGGTCCGGGAGCTCCGCTGCCTCCGGTCAGGCCGTCGGCCCCAGTTGCGCCAGCAGGACCGGTTGCGCCGTCCGCGCCCGCCGGGCCGGCGGGTCCGCTCAGGCCCATCGGGCCGATGCCCCCGGTCGCCCCGGTCGCACCCGAGTCGCCGGTCGCACGATCAGCGCCGCCGGGGCCCGCAGGTCCGCTGGCACCCGTTGCGCCCTTCACACCGTCGGCACCCTTGGCACCCGTGGCGCCGGTGACACCCGCGGCGCCAGCGGCACCCGGAGCTCCGGCGTCGCCCTTCTCGCCCTGCGCCCCGCGCGGACCCTGGTTGCTGCCCTGGCCGGAGTCGCCCCCACGGACCCATCGAATGCGGTCCTCGGAGCCACGGCACGACTGGGCGTTGTCGACGACCCTGATCGAACCGGTGTCCGTGTTGAAACAAGCGGTGATGACACGCTTCGGAGCGGCCTGTGCGGCGCTGGCGGAGCAGACGAGGGTGGTGGCGGCGATGGCGGCGACGGAGAGGGAGACGAGGACGGAACGTGCGGGAGAGTGGGTCACGTGCGCAACGTAGGGGACGGCTGGACCGCCGGGCCGTTTCACCACAGAGCGGGCTAGGCCACGTCATCTGTCAGAGGGTGCCTCGACGTCCGCCATCGAGGCCTCCAGCCGCGCGCCGCCATCGCGCGTCAGGGGCACCGCGAAGCACGACCCCCACCCCTGAGCCGACGCCTGGTCCTGCTCCGGTGCCGCCGCTGACCCCGGTCCCGCTCGACCCCAACCTCGACGAGCTCATCGACTGACGGTCGACGGCTGTCGAGGTCAGTGGGTGAAGGCTCGTGCGATCACGCTGAAGACGTGCGCAGGGAGCTCCGCCACGCCACCGATCAGCCCGACCCGGTCGCGGCCCGGCTGCCCGTCGGTGCCGTTGCTCTGGTCGTCCATGTCAGGCCTCCGCTGCGGTCTTGATCCGGGCGAGCGTCTCGCCCATGCCGGCGAGCAACGATTCGGAGAAGGCGTCCTGGCCCCCCATGAAGCCGTCGGTGAGTTCATGAGAGAGGTCGGAGATCCCGTCCGGCACCTCCCGGCGCTGGGTCAGGCGGGTGCCGTCGTCGGTCGGATCGAGGCGGAAGGACCAGACGGCCCAGTTCTCCTCCACCCGGAAGGCGAGCTCGTGCTCGGGCTCGAACCGGACGATCTCGGCGTGCGTGGTCCACTCCAGCTCGCCGTGCACGTTGCGGTTGGTGAACTGGGCGCCGAGCGCGCACGTCTCGAAGCCGCTCCGCAGCCGGGTCGAGGTCACCTGCGGGCTCCAGTCGGGCATGCGGCGTACGTCGCTGACGAGCTCCCACACATCGTGGACGGGCGCGGCGATGTCGATGGTCTGCTCGAGCACGGAGCGTACGGCGTCCGGCGATTCCACGCCGCGACCTTACTGGTCTCCCGGGCCAGCGTCCGCGGCTTGGGCCCCCATGACAGGCTCGGCGGGTGAGAGACCATCGCGTCAACCCCGTCGACGCCGTCTGGCTGAACATGGACGGTCCGCAGAACCTGATGGTCATCGAGAGCCTGATGTTCCTCGACGGGCCGGTCGACCGGACGCGGCTCGAGCACGTGATCCGCACGCGACTCCTGGAGCTCTTCCCGGTCTTCTCCCGTCGTCCCCTCCCCGGTCGCGGGAAGTGGGGTCGCCCCCGCTGGCGCGACGTGGGCCAGCTCGACCTGAGCCAGCACATCCGAGAGGTGCGGCTGCCCGCGCCGGGTGATGACGCCGCCCTGCAGGACTATGTCGGGAGGTTCCTCGCCACGCCCCTGCCGCGGGACCGTCCGCTGTGGGACATCCACCTCATCGAAGGCCTCGCCGAGGGCTCGGCGATCTATGTGCGACTCCACCACGCACTGGCCGACGGGATCGCGTTGACGCAGGTGCTGTTCTCCCTCACGGACCTGTCCCCGGAGGGCGATCGCGACGGCTCCTTCCATCCCGACGGCCGTCACCACCTGCTCTCCGAGGTGGTCCAGGCGGCACGCCGGGTCGCGCCCGAGGTGCCGCAGCTCCTCCGTCCGGCTCGGGTCCGGGCCGGCTTCCGGACGGGGGTGCGGCTGGGGTTCAGCGGGGTCGGGGTGCTGAAGAAGCTGCTCTTCACCCGCAACCCCGAGAGCCCTGTCTCCGGCGTCGCCGGTCCGGAGAAGCGGGCGGTGTGGTCGGAGCCGATGCAGCTGCAGCGGGTCAAGGACATCGCGGCCCACGCCGACGCGACGGTCAACGACGTTCTCGTCTCAGCCCTCGCCGGCGCGCTCGCCCGCTACCAGGTCGAGCACGGCGGGCGTGCGGTCGACCTGGCGACGATGATCCCGGTCAATCTCCGCCCCCTCAACGTGCCGCTCCCGCGCGAGCTGGGCAACCGGTTCGCACTCGTCCTGCTGAGCCTGCCCTCCGGCCCCGGCGCACCCCTCGCCCGGCTGGCCGAGACCAAGCGCCGGATGGACGTCATCAAGGCCTCCCCGGAGCCTGCGATCACCTTCACCCTGATCCAGGCGATCGGGTGGCTGGGCAACCGGCTCAACCGGCCCCTGGTCACCTTCTTCGCCGGCAAGGTCGCCGGCGTGACCACCAACGTCCCGGGCCCGCGGGAGCCGCGCTACCTCGCCGGCACCCGGATTTCGGGGCTCCTGGGCTGGGTCCCGGGTTCGGGTCAGCAGGCGCTCGGGACGTGCATCATCACCTATGCCGGCACCGTCCGCATCGGCTTCAAGACCGACACGGCCGTCATTGCTGACCCGGAGCGCATCCTGGCCGCCTTCCACGCCGAGATCGAGACCCTCGAGGCCGCCTTCGTCGCTGCTGCCTCCTAGGCTCCCCGCATGTCGAACATCGAGTGGGACGACCACATCGCAGTCACGCCGACCGGAGACGGCGTCTTCGCCGCAGACCTGTCCGCCGGCTGGGTCGTCGGCGGGGGAGTGAACGGCGGCTATCTCCTGGCCACCATCGGCAATGCCCTCAGTCAGGCCGCGCCCGGCAAGCCGGACCCCCTCGCGGTCAGCGCCTACTACCTCTCGGCCACCGTGCCCGGGCCCGCCACCGTGTCGACGCGCGTGCTGCGCGAGGGCGGCAGCGTCGCCACCCTCGCGGCCGACCTGGTGCAGGACGGCGAGATACGCATCACCGTGCTTGCGACGTACGGCGACCTCGACCGTGACGCAGACGACGTCCGGACCACCGCGACCCCGCCGACGATGCCGCCGCTCGAGGAGTGCGTGCCCGGCTCCATGGCGCCGCCCGAGGTGCTCGAGCTCGCGCCGGTGATGGGTCGCTTCGACATGCGCTTCGACCCGGCGTGCGCCGGGTGGGCCATCGGGCGGCCCAGCGGCAACGGGGTGATGCAGGCATGGTTCCGCCTGAACGGGGAGCGCGACCCCGACCCCGTCCAGCTGCTGATGGTCCTCGATGCCCTGCCCCCGGTGACCTTCGACCTCGGCATGCCCGGCTGGGCGCCAACCCTCGAGCTGACCGCCCACGTCCGAGCCAAGCCGGCCCCCGGCTGGCTCCGGGTCTCGCACCGCACCCGCAACATGGCGGGCGGGATGTTCGAGGAGGACTGCGAGGTGTGGGACTCCGCCGACCGGCTCGTGGCGCAGGGGCGCCAGCTCGCGCGGATGCCGCGGATCATGGACCTGCCCGGGGCCCGCACGACCTGAGCCGACCGTCTGGGAGTCTTGCGCCGTGACCGCGCGCGAACCCCTCCTGTTCCGGCTCGGCCGAAGCGCCGCCCGGCACCGGTGGCGTTGTGTGGGCACTTGGCTCGTGCTGATGGTGCTGGGCTTCGTCACCAGCCTCGGGCTGCTGGGCAACGAGTCGTTGTTCGACCGCCTGGAGTCCGGCGACACGGAGGCTCCCGGCGAGGCGCAGACCGGACGGGAGCTGCTCAACGCATCCCGTGACCGCGGCCTCAGCGTGATGCTCCGGGTGGACGGCGTCGACGTGCTCGACCCGGCGGTGGCCGACGCTGCCGAGGAGGTCGTCGCCCGGGTGCGTGCCATCGACGGGGTGGGCCGGGTAGACGCCCCTATGACCATGCCCGGGTGGCCTCGCGACCCCACGTCGCTGGTCTTCGTTGCAGGCAACGAGACGGCGAGCGGTTCCTTCGTGATCGTCGCCGAGACCAGCGGGGGCGCGGGCAGCCCGACGCAGGACGCGGTCGTCGCGGAGCTGACGCGGTCCGGTGACGAGCTGCTGTCGCCGTACGCCGAGAAGCTCTCCGTCGGCGGCACGGGACTGCTGGTCGAGGACATCGTCAGCCAGATCGAGGCAGACCTCACCACCGGCGAGGGCATCGCCCTCCCCCTGTCGCTGCTGCTGATGGTCTTCGTGTTCGGCGGGTTCGTGGCGGCCGGCATGCCGATCATGGGGGCGATCTCGGCGATCTCCGGCGGACTGGCGATCCTCCTCGGCTTCTCGCACGTGATCTCGCTCGACGCGTCGGTGGTGAACATCGTCACCGTCATGGGGCTCGGCCTGTCCGTGGACTACGGGTTGTTGATGGTGAGCAGGTTCCGCGAGGAGCTCGCTGTCGTCGCCCCCGGGGTGGCGCCCCACGACCTGAGCCGCCAGCAGGTGGAGGACGCGGTGGCGGGGGCCGTGGCGACCGCGGGGCGCACCATCTTGTTCTCGGCGCTGATCGTCGGCATCTCGTTGTCGGGGTTGTTGTTCTTCGAGGCGCAGGTGATGCGTGCGATCGGTGCCGCCGGTGTCTCGGTCGTGGTCGTCGCTCTCGTCGTGGCGCTCACCCTGGTGCCGGCCCTGTGCGCGCTCGGGGCGAAGCGGCTGGGACGGCGACGCGGTGTCGAGGTGTCCCCCGACGAGGGGGTCTTCAGCCGACTCGCTGCCGCCGGCCAGCGCCGCCCGGGGCTCACCATGCTGGCCAGCGTCGCCGTGCTCGTCCTCCTCGCGCTGCCGGCCCTGGACCTGCGCCTCAACACCTCGGGCGTGGAGCTGCTGCCCGCCGACGCCGAGCAGCGCGTCTTCTTCGAGGCGCTCGACCAGGACTACCCCGCGCTGGCTGCGCCCGGTGTCACGGTGGTCGCGCAGGCGACCCCCGACCAGGTCGCGGTCTGGGTGCCGGAGATCGAGGCCCTCGACGGGGTGACCGGTGTTGACCCCGTGGTCGAGCTGGGGCCCTATCCGGACGAGGTCGAGGCGGCGGGCAGTGACCCCGACGGCGGCGGCCTGGTCTCGTTCGGCGTCCGGACCGACGGCGGCGCGCTGGACGACCCGGCTCGCGAGGTCTCGCGCACGCTGATGGCAGCCGATCCCGGGTTCCCGATCTGGGCCAGCGGGCAGGCTGCGTCCCTCCATGACTTCACCGACTCGGTGATCGACCGGGCTCCGTGGGTCGCGCTCTGGCTGGGCAGTGCGACGTTCCTGCTGCTGTTCCTGCTCACGGGCAGCGTGGTGCTGCCGCTGAAGGCCCTCGTCCTCAACGTCGTCTCCCTCGGCGCCAGCCTCGGGATCCTGGTCTGGGTCTTCCAGTACGGCCACCTCGAGTCGGTGCTCCGCTTCGACTCCGCCGGCGGCATCGAGTCCGTCATCCCGTTGCTGGTGCTGGCCTTCGGCTTCGGGCTGTCGATGGACTACGAGGTGTTCCTGCTCGCCCGCATCATCGAGCTGCACGAGCAGGGGCACGACGACGACACCGCGGTCCGGCTCGGGCTGCAGCGCTCGGGGCGCATCATCACCTCGGCGGCGCTGATCATGGTGATCGTCTTCGCCGGCTTCGCGGCGGGGGACATGTTGGTGATCAAGCAGACCGGGCTCGCGCTGGCGGTCGCCGTACTCATCGACGCGACCATCGTGCGGATGGTGATCGTGCCCGCCACCATGACGATGCTGGGGGGCTGGAACTGGTGGGCGCCGGGGTGGCTGAAGAAGGTGCACACGAGGTACGGCGTGAGCGAGCACTCCTCGCCGCTGCCGGCCCGGCCGCTCGCGGGCGGCGTGGCTGCTGAGCGCTAGGCGAGGGGTCTAGTCGAAGGCCGAGCGCTTCATCGCCACGATCCAGCGGCGGCGCGGGTGCTCGGTCAGCGACCAGAGCATGTCGGTGGAGGGCCAGTAGGACAGGTCCTCCGGACCCATCGGCAGGGCCAGCCGTTTCGGCTTGAGGCGGCCCGACGCGCCGGCATAGATGGTGCCGGGCATGAAGGGGCCGTGGGAGACGGTGGCGTGGTAGCGACCGCCGGCGAGCGCCACGCCCTGCATCTGCACCACGCCGCCCTCGTCGATCTCGAGGGGTCGGGAGAACCCGTCGTCACCGGTCTGGAGCTGCCAGGTGTCCGGGTCGAGCTGGTAGCGCGCGAGCCGGCTGATGTCCGAGCCGGTGTTGTACTCGCCAGCCACCACGGCCGGCGGGTCCGTGCCCCGGTCGAGGGAGGCGAAGGAGTAACGGAGCTTCCGGTGGCCGTCGTCGGTGAGGGCCTTGTAGGTGGCGCGCACGGGGAGGACGTAGCGGTGGCCGAAGGAGGCGACGCGGCGCCCCTCGACGCCGATCTCGTCGGGGCGGTCCTCATCGCCGGCGACCCGCATGATGTCGTCGACCCGGGCCGTCACGAAGCCGCGCCTGGTCGCGGCGACGTGGAGCCACTGGCCGGCCCAGACGATGCCGCCGGCGTGGATGTTCATGGGGCGGAGGGTGAGGTTGCCGGCTTTGTCGAAGACGGGGATCACCAGCAGGACGTGGCGGTACTCCAGGGTCTCGAGGTCGAGGAAGGTGACGCGGGAACCGCGCTTCACGCCGTCCCGGCCGGTGGAGTACCACGTCGCCACGAGCACCCGTCGACCCTCGACCGTCTCGGTGTCGGACGCGTCGGCAGAGGTCGAGATGCCCTGGGGATACCACTGACGGTCACGCTGGTCGTAGTCGTTCCACGTGTAGGCCTCACTGACCGCCCGACCCAGCAGGCGTGCGGGGATCCGGCTGCGACGAGCCTGGTACTTCAAGTCCCCGAGCAGCCCGTCGAGCCCGGCCGGCTGCCCGAGCACCGCCGCCAGGGCCTCGATCTCCCGGACGTTCTCGTCCGTACGCTGAAGGTGGACGCCCTCGACATAAGGCGTGGTGACGGGCTCGGACGCGCCTTCGGGGGCAGGCTCAGCGGGAGGACGCATACGACCCACCGTAATCTCGCCTCCGTGACCGACCCGACGCGCACCCACGTCGTCGGCGCGGCGATCGTCCGCGACGGAGCCGTCTTCGCCGCCCGACGCACTTCCCCGGCCGAGCTGGCCGGGCGGTGGGAGTTCCCCGGCGGCAAGGTGGAGCCCGACGAGTCGCCCGAGGAGGCGCTCGTCCGGGAGATCGCCGAGGAGCTCGGCTGCCGGATCGAGGTCACGGGCTGGCTCCCCGGCAAGGCCCTGATCGGTGAGACCCACGAGCTGTGGGTCGCGTGCGCCGTACTCGTCGAGGGGGAGCCGGCGCCCACGGAGCACGACCACGTCCGCTGGGTCGGGCCCGACGAGCTCGACGACGTGGACTGGCTGGAGCCGGACCGGCCGTTCCTGCCGGCGTTGCGGGGGAGGATGATCTCGTGAGGGCGATCTTCTTCGACGAGGACGACGCGCGTGAGGCCGTCGGCCGACTGGTGGCCCAAGGCTTCGAGGCGAGCGCCGAGCGCGAGCGACTGTCCGGTGAGGACGACGACGAGGGGCATCCGTGGGCCGTCGTGACAGATGCGCCCGAGCTCCTGGTGGAGCTCGCGGTCGACGAGTTCGACGGCTGGCTGGACTCCGAGGCTCCCGCGCCCGTCGTGCCGCCGCTCGACCTGCCGGCGGCGCCGAAGCGCATCAAGAAGCCCCTAGGCTGACGGCATGACCGCAGATCAGCGCGCCGTTTTCGTGCACGCGCACCCCGACGACGAGACGATCAACAACGGGGCGACGATGGCCCTCTATGCCGCCCAGGGCCGCGGCGTGACACTCGTGACCTGCACCGCGGGTGAGATGGGCGAGGTGCTGGTCCCCGAGCTGGCGCACCTGGCCTACGACAAGGACGGCGGGCTGGGGGAGCACCGCAGAGGCGAGATCGCGGCCGCGATGGCGCACCTGGGCGTCACCGACCACCGCTGGCTCGGCGGCTTCGGGCGCTTCCACGACTCGGGGATGGCCTGGCACGCCGACGGTCACGCCGTGGCGGGCGAGTTCGTGCCCGACAACGCCTTCTGGAACGCCGACCTCACCGAGGCCGCCGACGAGCTGGTCACGGTGATCCGCGACGTCCGCCCCCAGGTCCTCGTCACCTACAACGAGTTCGGGGGCTACGGCCACCCCGACCACATCCAGGCCCACCGCGTCGCGATGTACGCCGCAGTGCTGGCGGCCGCTCCGACCTACAAGCTCCACCTCGGCGAGTCCCACGACGTGGCCAAGATCTACTGGTGCGCGATGAGCGAGTCGCGGATGCGCGACAGCATCCGCCAGCTGCGCGAGGCGGGGGACACCTCCACGTTCGAGGGGATGGACCCGGATGGCGAGATGGGCCCGTTCGTCACGCCTGATGACCTGATCGCGGCTCGGGTCGATGGCACCGAGTTCGTCCACACCAAGATGGACGCGTTGAAGCTGCACCGCACCCAGGTCGACGCGGACGGGCCGTTCTTCGCGGGCGCCGAGTCGGGCCATGCCTTCTGGGGCGACGAGTTCTACGTCCTGGTCAAGGGTGAGCGCGGACCCGTCGGCGAGGACGGCAAGGAGACGGACCTCTTCGCCGGTCTGTGAGTGGCCGTGCTTCTCGTCCGTCTCGCATTGGCCGTCGCGCTGCTCGTCCTCGGGGCGTCTGCGGCACTCGCCGCCACCTTGGTCCACCAGCGCTGGTGGGGCCTCGTGCTGGGTCTCGCGGCAGCCGCGCTGGCGACGCTCGCCCTGCCCGGCGGGAGCCGTCGGTTCGCCTTCATGCTGGGGTGGTTCGGGGCGATCGCGTACGCCGTCCTGCCGCGCACGGAGGGTGACTACCTGATCGCGGCCTCCGGGTCGGGCTACACCCTGATCGGCGGCTCTTTCCTGTTGTTCCTGACCGCGTTGACGACGCTGCCCCGGCCGGGATCGTCGCGTCGGAGCCGTGGCGACGATCAGGGGCTTCTTGAGAGTTGAACCTAGGATCGGACGCGTGCCGATTCTCTCCCGCGACGCCGACGACGCTGCCCAGGACAAGTCCGGGGGCCGCGTCGTCCTGTGGTTGTTGCTCGGTCTCGGGCTGCTGATCGGCGGGGCGTACGCCGGTGCCTACTACGCCGCTGCGGACAAGGTGCCCCGCGGCACCACCGTCTCCGGCGTCAGTATCGGTGGTCACCCGAAGGCCGAGGCGGCCCAGCGACTCCAGGCAGGATTGGCGGAGCGGGTCTCCGGCCCGATCGAGCTGACGATCGACGGCAAACGCACGAGTGTCGATCCGGATGCTGCCGGCATCTCCGTGGACTACGAGGCCTCCGTGGCCGAGGCCGGCGGCGAGCGCACCTGGGACCCGGTCTGGCTGTGGAACTACTTCACCGGGGGCGAGGACCTCGAGGCGGAGGTCACCGTGGACGGCGCCGCATTCGCGCAGACCGTGGCCAGCCTGGACGAGCAGTTCGGCCGGGCTCCGCGCGAGGGCGCGCTCGGCTTCGACGGCGGGTCGATCACGACGGTCACCCCGCTGGTCGGCAAGAAGCTCGACCGGACGGCGGCGCGCGACGCGCTGGTGTCGGCATACCTCAGCGAGGACGGCACGACGCCCGCGCTCACGATGACGCAGGCGACCCCGGAGATCGACCAGGCAGACATCACGGAGGCGCGCGAGACGTTCGCCAACCCCGCCGTGTCGGGCTCGGTCACGCTGAGCTTCGAGGAGTCGGCGGTCAAGCTCTCCCCGGCGGACTACACCGGAGCCCTGAGCCTGGAGCCGGTCGACGGCAAGCTCGTCCCCCGACTTGACGGCGCGAAGCTGGGTGAGCTGCTCTCGACCAACGTGGTCACCGAGGGGGCGCCCGTCGACGCCACGGTCGCGCTCGTCGGTGGCAGCCCCAAGGTCATCCCCGCCCAGCCCGGCGTCACGTTCGACCAGAAGCAGGTCGAGGCGGGCTTCCTGGAGCTCGTGGCAGCCCCCGAGGGCCAGCGCACGCTCACCGTGGACGCGAAGGTCGCCCAACCGGACTTCACCACCCAGGAGGCTCGCGACCTGCAGATCAAGGAACGCGTCTCGACGTTCACGACCTACTACCCGTACGCCGAATACCGCAATGTCAACATCGGCCGGGCCGCCGAGCTGGTCAACGGCACGGTGCTCAAGCCGGGGGAGACCTTCAGCCTCAACGGCACCGTGGGGGAGCGGACCCGCGCCAACGGCTTCACCGAGGGCTACATCATCCAGGACGGCATCCTGGTCACCGACCTCGGCGGCGGCGTCTCGCAGATGGCGACCACGACCTTCAACGCGATGTTCTTCGCCGGCCTTGAGGACGTCGAGCACAAACCCCACTCGTTCTACATCGACCGCTACCCAGTCGGCCGCGAGGCCACCGTTGCCTGGGGCTCGGTGGACCTCCAGTTCCGCAACGACACCCCTTACGGCGTGCTGATCTACGCCAACGTCACCCCGGCCACGCCCACGTCGAGCGGTGTCGTCACGGTGTCGATGTATTCCACGAAGCACTGGAACATCACTGCCGCGGAGTCCGAGCGCTACAACGTCACCAACGCCAAGGTGCGTCGCGTCGACACCCTCGAGTGCCACAGCAACGAGGGGTACGGCGGCTTCGAGATCGACGTCACCCGCTACTTCGAGCCGGCGGGCGCCAACACCGAGACCCGCGAGCCCGAGGTGTTCCACACGACCTACACGCCCAGCGACACAGTGATCTGCACCAACCCCGACGCCGTCGACGACGTCAGCTAGGCGACAGCGAGTGGCCGGCGGGCCGACAGGTCTGACTCGGTGCGCAGCCCACCGGCGAAGTTCATTTGCGTACATGAACTTCGCCGGGTGTGGGTTCGGCCCGACATCCATGCCTTTGCTGACCTGCGGATGTCCAACCCGCGCTACGGCGTCAGCCGGGGCAGGTCACGCGGGAACAGCGTGACCTCGCGGACGTTGGTCGCCTCGACCAGGCGCGCCACCCAGCGCTCGAACCCGATCGCGAAGCCTCCGTGCGGCGGCATGCCGTGCTTGAAGGCCTGGAGGTAGGCCGAGTAGTCGGCCGGGTCCTCGCCGCGGGCCCGGATGGCGGCGTCGTAGTCGCTGTGCCGGTGCAGTCGCTGGCCGCCGGTCACGAGCTCGAGCCCACGGAACAACAGGTCGAAGCTGTTCGACCACTGCGGGTCGCTCGGCTGCGGGTGGGTGTAGAACGGCCGCTTGTGCATGGGATAGCCCTCGACGGCGAGGAAGTCGGACCCGTGCTCGGCGAGTGCCCACGCGCCCAGCTCGCGCTCGTGCTCGGGGGCGAGGTCGGGCTCGTCGGCAGGGGCACCGACCAGCGCAAGTGCGTCGGCGAAGTGGATCACCGGGATCTCGTCGGGCACGACCGGGACGACTGCCCCTGTGCGCTCGACGGCCGCAGCGGCACGTGAGTGCACGGAGGCGACCATCCCGGCCAGGACCTCGCGGAGCACGGCCAGCACGTCGCGGTGGTCGCGGATGAAGCCGAGCTCGACGTCGAGGGAGCGGTACTCCGCGAGGTGGCGGACGGTGTCGTGGGGCTCGGGGCGGAAGACCGGCCCGACCTCGTGGACGCGCTCGAAGACCCCGACGAGCTGCTGCTTGTAGAACTGCGGGCTCTGCGCCAGATAGGCGGGCCGGCCGAAGTAGTCCACGGCGAACACGTTGGCGCCCGACTCGGTGGCCGACTCGACGAACTTCGGCGTCACGATCTCGGTGAAGTCGAGACCGTCGAGCGTCTCGCGGAACCCGCGCAACGAGGCCACAGCCAGCTCCCCCTTCGCGCGCTGCGCCGGGTGGCGCCAGAGGACCGGGGCGTGGTCGAGGAGCGTGGGGAGGGAGACGTCGAGCGCCGGTCGCCACAGCTCCGCGGGCGGCGTCGCAGCGGCCTCGGTGAGAGCCTCGATCGTCGTCTCGGTGAGCTCGACGCCGCCCGGGGCCTGTGGGTTCGCGGTCGCCGTACCGACGACACGGATGGTCGTCTCCTGCGGCGGCACCTCGGTGCCTGCCGGCAGCACGACCTGGGCCAGACCCGTGCGGTCGCGGACGATCAGGAACGTGACGCGCGCGAGCTCGCGGCGCCGGTGCACCCAGCCCTCGAGGGTGACGACCGAGCCGGGCTCGGCGGTGGGCAGGGATGAACAGAGTGATCTCATGACGACCTCCAGTTGGCGTGGCCCTGGAGGTGTGGGCGGGGGCAAGGTCGCGGTGCCACCACACCTTCGCCGAGCTGATCACTCGGCCTCTCGTCGGTGACGCCGGACGCGCGGACGATCGGATGGTGCGGGGGTTGTCAGTCCGCTCGGTCGACCCGCCCATGGTGACCGCAGACAGGGTGAAGAGGCAAGTAGGTTGTCCGTGCTGGGTGTCCCCGCAACAGCGCGATCACCGCCCAAAAGTCCGGCGGTAGTGCGACGGGGTCATGGAGACCGCTCCCGTGAACAGTCGGCGGAAGGTGCTCGTGTCCGCGTAGCCGACGCTGCGGGCGATCTCGGTCACGCTGAGATCAGTGCCCTCGAGCAGCTGTCTGGCTCGGGCCACCCGGGCGGACTGCAGGAAGTCCAACGGGGTCTGGCCCGTCTCGTCGCGGAAGCGTCTCAGCAGGGTCCGCGTGCTGATGTGGTGGCTGGCCGCCAGGGCCGGCAGGTCGTAGCGCTCCCCGATGTGTTGGACGAGATGGCGGCGCACCTCGGTGGAGAAGTCGCGACTCACCCGCTGGTGAAGCGTGTCGTCGACGTACGGGGACTGCGAGGAACGGCCCTGCTTCGTCAGGGTGATGTTCGACGTGGCCCGCACGATCGACTCGCCCGCGTGCAGGCGGACAAGATGGAGAGCGAGGTCCACCGACGCGCTGAAGGCGCCGGTCGTCGTGACGGGACCGTCCTCGACGAGCATGGCCCGAGGATCGATCGTCGATGACGGATGACGCACGGTGAGCTCGTCGGCAAACAGCCACGACGTGGTGGCGCGTCGACCGTCCAGCAGACCGGCCGCACCGAGGAGGAAAGCCCCGACGCAGACAGTGGCGACGGGGATGCCCCTGACCGCCACACGCTGGAGGAGCTTGACCTCCGCCGACCGCCTCCGCAGACGAAGGTCGAGGTCCTGCCCGGGATCGAGGTCGAAGCCGGGCACCACGAGGAGGTCGAGGGCGAAGTCGACGCGTCGAGCTCGGATTTCGACGCCGTTGGCCGCGCGCACCGGACCGGGACGGGCGGCGTGGATCGAGGTCCGGAACGGTTCCGGTTGCCCGGTGTGGAGGGCGACCCGGTTGGCGATCGCCAGCACGTCGACGAGGCCGAGGGCCTCGGAGGCGAGGCAGTCGTCGTAGAGCAGGACCCCGACGCGGATCGCGGGATGAGGCATGTGGCGAAATTACCGCGAAAGGTGGCAATTGCGCCACTAGGCGCGACCCACCGCCGCCGGAGAGCATGACGGACCGGCACTTGCCGGGGAGACTGAGGAGGCCAGATGAGATTGACGATCCTGCTGTTTGACGGGTTCACCGCCCTCGACGTGGTGGGCGGCTACGAAGTGCTGGCGAACGTGCCGGGCGTGGAGGTGGAGTTCGTCGCTGCCACGCCGGGAGTGATCGCGGCAGACACCCGTCGGCTCGGCCTGCTGGCCTACCGAGGCCTGGACGAGGTGTCCTCCACCGACATCCTCTATGTCCCGGGCGGGCCGGGAGTGGTGGCCGCAATGACGGACGCCGAGCTCTGCTCGTGGATTGCCGACGCACACGCGACGGCGACCTGGACGGTGGGGATCTGCAATGGCGTCGGGCTCCTCGCGGCGGCCGGCGTGCTCGACGGCGTCAGCGTCACGACCAACTGGGGTTGGCGGGAGCGCATCGCGTCGTACGGCGTCGAGGTGGTCCCCGAGCGTTTCCACCGGGACGGTTCGGTGATCACGGGCGCAGGGGTCTCCGCCAGCATCGACGCTGCTCTCTTCCTGGCGGCGCTGATCGCGGGCGAGGACGTCGCCCGCCTGGTCCAGCTCGGCATCGAGTACTTCCCGGCGCCGCCGGCCCTGGCTCGGGCGAGCCTCTCCGAGGTGTCCGAGGCTGAGAAGGAGCTGCTGCTCGCCCTCGAGGAGGGCCCGATGATGGAGCGTCTGAGCACGGCGACCCTGCCAGTCATCGCGGCAGCCCGATGAGCGCCCTCGTCAGTGACGAGCTCCTGGCCCGCAGCTCCCAGCGTTCGGAGCGACTCCGTCTGCTGAGCCACTCGACGGAGCCGGCACTCAAGGCCGTCGTGCTCACGTGCGCCGACCATCGCGTCGACCCGGCCCACGTGCTCGGGCTCGAACCGAACGACGCCGTCGTGCTGCGCAACCCCGGGGGACGCGTCACCGGCGACGTCCTGCGCAGCCTGGTCGTCCTGTCGGCGGTCGCTGCCGTCGAGCAGCTGAGCGGCGGCGTCGAGATCGTCGTGATGCACCACACCGACTGCGGAATGTCCCGGCTCGGCGGCCCGGGGCACCTCGGCCTGGTCGCCGACTACCTCGGCACGACCGTCGAGGCCGGCGCCGACGTCCCGGTCATCGATCCCCGCATGAGCCTGCGGCACGACGTGGCCGCCCTTCGAGCGCTCGTGGGAGCGACCCCCGTGACCGGCCTGCTCTTCGACGTGGAGTCCGGCAGGGTTCATCGCCTCGAATGAGGCGAACTATCAGCTCAGCCGCCGAGGTATCGGTTGCTGTGGTGGGTCACGAACCCGAGCCGTTCGTAGGCCGCGACCCCGGCGTCGTTGTCGGTCTCGACGTGCAGCCACGCCGTGGTCGCTCCGAGAGCGGCACCCCAGTCCAGGAGGTCCGCGACCACCTTCGTCCCCAACCCCTGGCGACGGCGGGACGGCTCGACGTGAAGCCCGTGCAGGCCGAGCCAGTCGCCGTCCAGGGCAGCCTCCCCGCGGGCCACGACGACCTGGCCGTCGGCGTACACCACGGCGCAGCGCGGACCGTCCTCGGTCAGGCGACCCTCGCCGGTCGCCGGACCTGCGGCGCGCAGGGCGCGCGAGACCGAGGCGAGCTGGCAGTGCGCGTCGCCGGTGCCGAGCGGGGTGAACCCGAGTGGCGCGAGTGCTCTCTCGAGGTCACCGTCGGCCTCGACCTGGATCATCGGCGTCTGGCCGACCTCGGCGTAGAAGGCCCGGACCCGCTCGACGGCATCCGCCAACGGGAGCCCCGGGTCGTTCATCGCCAGCGCCGAGTTGCCGCGCCGGCGCAATCGCCCCCCGAGCGGGGGTGCGATCCGCAGCACCCAGCCGCCCAGTGGCTGCGTGGTCAGCTCCGGCCAGATCGACGCCACGTGCATCTCGACGTCGTGGGCGGACACCCGGTGGCGCACCGACGGGCGCGGGGGGACCGGCTTGCCGGTGACGATGTCGGCGATCGCCACCTCCACCGGACCGCGGTCCGAGCGGATCATCACGGTCGCCGGTCCCCACGACGTGCAGACGCCCAGCACGTCGGTCGCGCGACCGTCCGGCAGGAGATGGCGGACCACGACCCGCTGGCCGACGACGTGCGGGCCGAGCAGGTGCCTGCCCACAGGTTGGGGTTCTGGCGCATCGGTCATGGCGGGATACTAAGGTTGCCCGTGTCCCACCCCGTGCCCCTGTAGGAGGAACCGGTGACCTACGTCATCGCCCAGCCGTGCGTCGACCTCAAGGACCGCGCGTGCGTCGACGAGTGCCCCGTCGACTGCATCTACGAGGGCAAGCGCATGCTCTACATCCACCCCGACGAATGCGTCGACTGCGGCGCCTGCGAGCCGGTCTGCCCGGTCGAGGCGATCTTCTACGAGGACGACACGCCGGAGGAGTGGAAGGAGTACTACACGGCCAACGTGGACTTCTTCACCGACCTCGGTTCTCCCGGTGGCGCCGCGAAGATGGGTGAGATCGACAAGGACCACCCGATCGTCGCCGCGCTGCCTCCCCAAGAGCACGACGAGTGAAGCCGGAGCGCTCCAGCGCTCCATCGGCACAGTCGGTCTCGACCCGACTGCCCGACTTCCCGTGGGACAAGCTCACGGCGTACGCCGAGACGGCGCGCGCACACCCTGACGGGATCGTCGACCTCTCGGTCGGCACTCCGGTCGACCCCACGCCCCAAGTCGTCCAGGACGCGCTGCGCGGGGCTGCGGACGCGCCGGGCTACCCGACGACCATCGGCCTCCCGGAGACCCGACAAGCCGCGATCGACTGGCTGGCACGCCGCTTCGGCGTCATCGGCCTCGGCCTGGACGGCGTGCTGCCGGTCATCGGCTCCAAGGAGCTCATCGGCTCGATGGCCGTGCACCTCGGCATCGGCCCCGGTGACCTGATCGGCTACCCCGCCCTGGCCTACCCGACCTACGAGGTGGGTGCGGCGCTGGCCGGCGCGCGGGCGGTGGCCACCGACTCGCTGACGTCCTTCGGGCCCGAGACCCCCCGGCTGCTCTGGCTCAACTCGCCGTCCAACCCGACCGGGCGGGTGCTGCCGGTCGAGCACCTGCGCAAGGTCGTGGACTGGTGCCGTGAGCGCGGCACGATCCTGGTCTCCGACGAGTGCTACATCGAACTCGCCTGGGAAGCTGCGGCCGACTCTGGGCCCGGTTCGGGGCCCGTCAGCGTGCTCCACCCCGACGTCTGCGGCGGGTCGCACGAGGGGATTCTGAGCGTCCACTCGCTCTCCAAGCGGTCCAACCTCGCGGGCTACCGCTGCGCGTTCGTCGCCGGTGATCCCGCCCTCGTGGGCGAGCTCCTCGCCGTACGCAAGAACCTCGGCCTGCAGGTGCCGGGGCCCCAGCAGCGGGCGATGATCGCGGCGCTCGCGGACGACGCCCACGTCGTGGAGCAGCACGGGAGGTACGCCGCACGGCGAGCCAGCCTCCGCACGGCCCTGGAGGCCGCGGGCTTCACCATCGACCACTCCGAGGCATCGCTCTACCTCTGGGCGAGCAGGGGCGAGGACTGCTGGGACACCGTCCAGTGGTTCGCCGAGCGCGGCATCCTCGTCGCCCCGGGCGAGTTCTACGGCGCGGCAGGTCGGCGCCACGTCCGGGTGGCCTTCACCGCCACCGACGAGCGCATCGCCGCGGCTGGCCTGCGTTTGACGAGCTGACGCGGCTACTCGTCCGGGGAGCGGCCCGCGAAGGCAGCGGCGTCGGGCACCCTCACCGCGTCGACACCGGCAAGACGGACGATCGACAGCTCGCCGTTCGCCCCGAGCAGCATGACGCCCTGCCCGTCGGTGGCACTGACCCGTCCGGCCATCCACTCACCGGCCACGAGGATCTCGACCGCCATGTCCTCGTCCTGCGCACGCCGAAGCGCGGTGCCGATCGTGTAGACGACGGCGGCGAAACCGGCCATGGGGTGCCTCCTGGTTGGGGTCGTGCGGATCGTGCGGTGCAGCGATCGTAGGCGACGTCAGACGCTCAAACGGCTCAGTCGGCGACATCGACGTGGACGTGGTCCCGGTGCTCGAGGATCGCCCGGTCGCCCTTGGAGGACGAGGGCACGTCGTAGTCGGTCCAGCCGTCGTCCGAGCGCGAGCCGGCGTGCCAGATGCGGTCGTCGAAGATGACGGTGTTGATCGAGAGTCGGTCGGCCTGCGCCACGAGGTAGGACGCCATCGCCCAGCCGCGCTTGCGGTTCTCGGCGTTGATCGGTCGCACGAAGACGTCGATCGCCCGTCCTTCATAGTGCGCCGAGCCCGACATGTGACCACTCGAGACGCCGCCCGGCTGGAAACCACCCAGGGACAGGCTGCCGAAGACCGAGCCGAGCTCCTCGCGCACGACTGCAGCCCGCTTCACCAGCCCGGCGTCGTCGAGCCGGTCGCTGGCCTCGTCGGCGTCACCGCTCGTCTCGCACCAGAAGGCGCGGGGACTGTTGCCGGTGAGGGCGGAGGCGATGGCCCGGGCGTCGTCCTCGTGGTCGGCGTAGGCGTCCGGGTAGGCGGACCGCTGCACCGCCTGGGCCGCCTCGGTGATCTCCATCGTCTCGTAGCCATCGATCTCGACCAGCGCGTCGTAGAACGCATGGGCCGAGTAGGCCGGGTCCTGGATCTCCTCGATCGTGCCCCAGCCCTGGGAGGGCCGCTGCTGGAAGAGCCCGACGGAGTCGCGGTCGCCGTAGTCGAGGTTGATGATGTCCGACTCCTGGTAGGCCGTGGCCAGGGCGATGCTCGCGGCGCGGGCCGGCAGGCCCCGCTGGACGGCAATGGCGGTGATCAGGGCCGCGTTCTCGGCCTGCTCCAGCGAGAGCTTGACGGTCACATCGCCGACCTCGGTCGCGCACCCCGCGGGTCGTGACAGGGGCCCGACGCCGTTGTCCACGAGAGCCCGTCCTGCCACGAACACCAGCAGGGCTGCCGACCCGGCCACGACGAGCTTGCCCGCTCTCCTCAGGCGGGGCCTGCCCTTCTGTCCGGCCATGTCTCAGTTGCTGTGGAGAGCGGTGTTGAGGGCGATGCCCTCGCCCTTCCACGGCACGGCCTCGATCGCGCCGCTCACCGAGTTGCGGCGGAAGAGCACGTTGCTGGCGCCGGAGAGCTCGAGGGCCTTGACCACCTTGCCGCCGTCGGCGGGCAGGGTCACCTTGGTCCCGGCCGTGACGTAGCAGCCGGCCTCCACGACGCAGTCGTCGCCGAGCGAGATGCCGATGCCGGCGTTGGCGCCCAGCAGGCAGCGTTTCCCGATCGAGATGATCTGCTTCCCGCCGCCCGAGAGCGTGCCCATGATCGAGGCGCCGCCCCCGATGTCGGACCCATCGCCCACCAGCACACCGGCCGAGATCCGGCCCTCCACCATCGAGGCGCCGAGCGTGCCGGCGTTGAAGTTGACGAAGCCCTCGTGCATCACCGTGGTGCCCTCGGCCAGGTGGGCGCCGAGGCGGACCCGGTCGGCGTCCGCGATGCGCACCCCCGTGGGCATCACGTAGTCGACCAGGCGGGGGAACTTGTCCACCCCGAACACCGTCACGTGCTGGCCGGCGGCGCGCAGCCGGGCGCGGGTGCTCTCGAAGCCCTCGACGGCGCAGGGTCCCGCGCTGGTCCACACGACGTTGGCGAGCAGCCCGAAGACCCCGTCCATCGAGATGGTGTGCGGCCGGACGAGACGCGAGGAGAGCAGGTGCAGCCGGAGCCAGACGTCGGCGGTGTCGGCCGGCGCCGCGTCGAGGTCCTCGATCTCCACCAGTCGCACCTCACGGCGTACGCCGCGGAGCTCATCGTCGCCGGCAAGGGCGGTCAGCGAGCCGGAAGCCTCGGAG
>NZ_JAOPXV010000068.1 GCF_025964975.1 Nocardioides sp. | reverse complement strand
TCGCCCGGCCGCCAGATCGTCCTGCAGGTCCAGCGGGGTCCCTCCTGGGCATGGGTGGACACGCTCCGGCAGACGACCGAGACTCGCGTCCAGTTCGCTGCCCCGGCCACGGCTGAGGGCCAACCGTTGACGTATCGGGTCAAGGCGGTGCGTCATCAGGGGCTCGGCTCGGTGACCAGCGCCTCCGTCAGCACCGCACCCTGGCTCGACCCCACGTGGACCGATGAGTTCGACGGCTTCGAGCTCTCCCCGAAGTGGCACCACCGCGGGACCAACTTCGAGCCGCAGAGCCTCCGGAGCTGCTCCCAGGGGGATCCCTCGGCGGTCCGGGTCGCCGGGGGTGCGGTGCGGCTCAGCGTCCTGCGAGACCCCACCAGGACCGAGAAGTGCAGGGCCTATGTCCGTGGGGACCACCTCGGCAAGTTCGCCTACCGGCTCAACGGCCACATCGGCACCGAGGGCGCCTTCTCCTTCAAGTACGGCTTCGCTGCTGCCCGCATCAAGTTCCACCGCGAACGCGGGCAGCACGGCGGCTTCTGGATGCAGCCGGTCGGCGGCATGCTCCCCGGCAGCAGCGGTCACGAGATCGACGTCATCGAGTACTTCGGCGACCGGCATCCCCTCGGCGGGCTGGCCACCTTCATCCACCGCTACCAGGGCAGCCACATCGTCAAGACCGGCTCCCGCGTCGCCAACGGCCATTCCTTCCTCAAGGGCCGGCGCGACGGCTGGTCGAAGAACTACCACGTCTTCTCGGTGCAGTGGACCCCGCAGCGGCTGATCTTCCGCATCGACGGCAAGGAGAGCCACCGCATCAACGGCGGCATCTCCAACGCCCCGCAGTACCCGATCCTCAGCCTGCTCTCCTCGGACTACGAGTTCGTCGAGATGACCGACAGGCAGCTTCCCCAGCACATGTACGTCGACTGGGTACGCGTGTGGGAGACCGGGGACCCGACCGCCGGTCAGTGACGCAGACACGCTTCTAGGGTTGTCCCATGAGTGACACGGATGAGCCGGTGCCCTTCGAGGTCTACCGGGACGGTGTCTGGCTCCACGGCACCAAGGCAGACCTGCCCATCGGCGCGATCCTGAGCCGGGGCGGACCTCGAACTTCGAGGACGGCCGGGTGATGAACCACGTCTACTTCACTGCCACCCTCGACGCGGCAGTCTGGGGCGCCGAGCTCGCGGCCGGGCCCGGCAGGGGACGCATCTACGTCGTCGAGCCGACCGGCGAGTTCGAGGACGACCCCAACGCCACCGACAAGAAGTTCCTTGGCAACCCGACGCAGTCGTTCCGGAGTCGCCAGCCGCTCCGGGTCGTGGGTGAGGTCGTCGACTGGGTCGGACACCCGCCGGAGAGGTTGCAGCCCTGCGAAGCGGACTGGAAGCCTTGCGACGACAGGGTGCAGCCGAGATCGAGGACTGAGTCGCACCAGTTGTTTCCAGTCCTGTGGACCCGCGGCGTGCGAAGGCTGGCACATTGGACCTCGTGAGCTACCTCCACAGTCGACTCGGCGGCCATGAGGAGCCCGAGCGTGTCCGGGACGTCCAGCCGCGGACTGCGGCGCGGACGACACGGGAGGAACCAGCAGACGGCGGGTTCCGGAAGATCCGGTGCCGGGCCGAGGTCACCGGACTGCACGCCGTCAACCTCGTTGCCGACATCACCGACGCTGCCGCGCTCGCGCCGATCGTCATCGTCGACCTGTCGCTGACGGCACGCATCGACGCGGTCGGCCTGGGCGCGTTGGTCTCGGGGGCGCGGGCCTGCCGCGACGCGGGCAGCGAGCTGCGTATCGTCGGGGCGAACGGCATGGTCGCCCAGGCGCTGCGGTTCACGGGCCTCTCCCGTGCCCTGTCCACCCACGCGACCGTCGAGGACGCGCTCCGTGGAAGGTGAGGTTTCGCTCGACCGGGCGGCGTAGCGTCGCAGCATGAGCGAACGCCTGCAGGTCCCCAGCAACGACGGCCGCACCATCGAGGTGCTCGTAGGCGGTGACCCCGATGGCACGTGCCTGCTGTTCCACGGCGGGTCGCCCTCGGCCGTCGCGGAGTCGCGGCGGTTCGACGACACCGTCGCGGACGCGGGGTTGCGCATGCTCACCTGCTCGCGGCCCGGGTACGGCGCCTCCACCCCCCGCGCCGAGGCAGGTGCGTACGCCGACGACGTGACCGACTCCGTTGCGGTGCTCGACCACCTCGGGATCGACCAGTTCGTCACCGCGGGCTGGTCCGGCGGTGGCCCGCGGGCGCTTGCGTGCGCGGCGCTGCTGCCCGACCGGTGTCGAGCCGCGGCGACGATCGCCGGCGTTGCGCCGTACGACGCCGCCGGCCTGGACTGGTTCGACGGCATGGCGCCGGAGAACCACGCCGAGTATCACGTCGCCGAGCAGGGGCGCGACGCCTACGGTGCCTACCTTTACGAGCACGCCCTTCCGGTCCTGCAGGCATCGGCCGAGGAGGTGGCGGACGCCCTTGGCGGCCTGGTGACGCCCGTGGACGTCGCTGCCCTGGACGCGGAGTTCTGCGACTGGATGAGCCGCACCTTCAACCACGCCGGCGCCCAGGGCGTGGTCGGCATGCGCGACGACGGGCTGGCAGCCGTCGCGCCGTGGGGCTTCGACCTGGCGGACATCCGGGTGCCGGTCGCCGTGTGGCAGGGCCGTCAGGACGCGATGGTGCCCTACGAGCACGGGGTCTGGCTCGCGGAGCACGTCCACGGTGCCGAGAAGCACCTGTTCGAGGACGAGGGCCACCTGTCGCTGATCAGGCAGCTCGACCGGATCCTCGCCGATCTCAAACGGCTCGGCGGGGTCGGCTGAGCGACCTCGGAGCCGCCCCGCACGTCCCCGCGCGGAACGCATGCGTCGCGTTGGCCGGGGTACGCCGAAGCCATGACCCCACCCCAGGAAGCTTCCCCGTCCAGCACGCCCCAGGACCCGACCGCGATCGACCAACCCGACACCGAGGGCGAGGACCTGTCCCCGCCGGGCGACCCCGCGTCGGTGACGTCCCACATGGGTGACGAACCCGACCACGGGGAGGACAGCTACCAGGGACACGGGCGCCTCCAGGACCAGGTCGCGGTGATCACCGGGGGTGACTCCGGGATCGGCCGGGCCGTCGCGCTGACGTTCGCCCGAGAGGGCGCAGACGTCGTGATCGCCTACCTCGAGGGCGAGGACGAGGACGGACAGGAGACCGCGCGACTGGTCGAGGAAGCCGGGCGCAAGGCGGTGCTCGTCCCCACCGACCTCACCGAGGAGACGGCGTGCCGGGCGCTGATCGACAAGGCGGCCGACGAGTTCGGACGCATCGACATCCTCGTGAACAACGCGGCCTACCAGATGGCTCAGCCAGGTGGTCTCGCCGACATCACGACCGAACAGCTGGACCGCGTCTTCAAGACCAACCTCTATGCGATGTTCTGGCTGACCAAGATGGCGCTGCCGCACATGGGCCCCGGCAGCTCGGTCATCAACACTTCCTCGGTGCAGGCGTCATCGCCCTCCCCCGAGCTGATGGACTACGCCGCCACCAAGGCCGGCATCGTCAACTTCACCCGCGGGCTCGCCGCTTCCGTCGCGGAGAAGGGTATCCGGGTCAACTCGGTCGCCCCGGGACCCATCTGGACTCCGCTGATCCCCGCGACGATGGACGAGGACAAGATCGCAACCTTCGGGGAGGACACCCCGCTCGGGCGTGCGGGGCAACCGGTGGAGGTCGCGACCGCCTTCGTCTTCCTCGCCAGCGACGAGTCCCGCTACATCACCGGTGAGGTCATCGGGGTGACCGGCGGCAAGCCTGTGTCCGTCTGAACCAGTCGATCCCGGCGGATTGTGGAAAACGTCAGCGAAGCGTCTGTCGCGCCACTATCGTCGCGGGGACGGTCTCTGCCTTCTGCGCGCGCTCTCGGCCGTCCGCGCGCCCCGAGGAGCCCGAACGACGTGACCGCACTGAGCACGCGTTTGCCGTCCGGGCGACTGTGGTGGGTCCCCGGCGTGCTGCTGCTTGCGGTCATGGTGGCTGTCGATGTCTCGCTCGAGCGCCAGATCAACGGGGCGTACGCCGCTGCCGCCGTCCTGGTCGCGATCACGACCGACGTACGCCGCACTGCGGGTGTCGCCGCCCTCGTCCTTGCGGCGTCGGTCGCCTCCGGGGTGTGGAACGACAACCTGGGTGAGCGCTCCTGGGCCGTCCGGTTCGCCACCTGCATCCTGATCTGTGGGTTGGCACTCGCCGCCGCCCGCACCAGCCAGCGGCAACGCGAACGCCTGGAGCGGACCACCCTGCTGGCCCAGCGAGTGCTGGACGCCCTCGCGGTGGAGCTCACCGGAGCCCGCACCATCAAGGACGTGGTGGAGGGGTTCCTCGGCCACGCAGTGACGACGATGGGCGCCACGTCGGCGATGGTCCTGACCCTCGACGCGGACGACGTGCTGCGGACCGTCACCTGGCACGGACGCACCGGCGACGGTGCTGACCAGTACCAGGAGATCCCCCTGTCCAGCGACCTCCCTGGGGCGTGGGCCGCGCGCACCCGCACGGATGTGCACTACCGATCGCTGTCGGAGATCGTCGCCGCCTTCCCGGAGCTCGCGAAGTACTACGCCGAGGACCGGTGCCTCCACCTCCTCCCGCTGCACCGGGACGGCGTGACGCACGGCCTGCTGGCCCTCACCTTCCCGCCCAACCTCTTCACCCGCGCCGAGGACGGCTTCCTCCACTCGCTTGCGGGTGCACTGACCAGTGCCGGGCTGCGTGCCAGCGAGCTCCAGCAGCAGGACGCGGCGACGCAGCGGACCTCGCTGCTCGCGGAGGCGTCGATGACGCTGTCGCGCAGCCTCGACATGGAAGAGACGGTTGCCGAAGTCGGTCGGATCCTCGTGCCTCGCTTCGCCGACTGGTGCTCACTCCACCTGCTGCGTGACGGCAAGCTCGAGACCGTGGCCGTCCAGCACCGCGACCCCGAGACCACCGCGTGGGCGCGGTCGATGCAAGGTGCCTTCCCGACCCGGGTGGACTCCCCCACCGGGGCAGCCAGGGTCGTTCGGACCGGTGAGAGCGAGATCTACCCGTTCATCCCGGCGGATCTCATCGAGGCCGCTGCCGTCAACGACGAGCACCTGGAGATCCTGCGGCGCCTCGGGCTGACCAGCGCGATCATGGCCCCGCTCGTCGGGCGCCAGGGCGTCGTCGGAGCGGTGACGCTGATCCACGCCGAGTCAGGTCGCCGCTACACCGAGGACGACCTGACCTTCCTCGAGGAAGTGGCCGCCCGGGTGGCGCTGGCGCTTGACACAGCCGCGACGTTCGAGCAGCAGTCGGAGCGGCTGGCGGGCGTGACGCTGGTGGCCGAGGCCGCCCAGCGCGCGATCCTGGCCCTGCCGCCCGCGCGAATCGGTCCCATCGCCCTGTCGGCGCGCTACCTCTCTGCCGCCGTGGAGGCACACGTCGGTGGTGACCTCTACGAGGTCGTGCGCGGGCCGTCGTCGGTTCGGTTGCTGGTCGGCGACGTGCGAGGCAAGGGTCTGGCCGCCGTCCGCACCGCCACGGTCGTGCTCGGCGAGTTCCGGGCCGCTGCCGCAGGCAAGGGCGACGTCGCGCAGGTGGCACGCGAGATCGACCGGCGGATCGTGCCGTACCTCCCCGACCCCGAGGACTTCGTGACCGGCGTGCTCGTCGACATCGAGCACGACGGCCGCTTCAGTGTCGTCTCGTGCGGGCACCCCGCCCCGGTCGTGCTCACGGAGGGCGGCGGCGTCGAGGAAGTGGCGTTGGAACACTCTCCCCCGCTGGGTCTCGGCGTCGACCCGGTCGCGGCGTACGGCAAGCTCAACCCGGGCGACCGGATGCTGCTCTTCACCGACGGCCTGATCGAGGCGCGCCTGCCCGACGGCGGCTTCATCGACCCCAGCCCGTTCCTCCCGTGGGTGGGCCGCTCGGACTTCGGTTCCGCGCTCGACGGACTGCTGGCGGAGCTCTATTCCGCCGCCGGTCCGTCGCTCGGCGACGACCTGGCCCTGCTCCTGGCCGCCTACGACCCACACACGGGCGACGTCCCCGCTGACGACTCGACTGAGCTGGTCGCCCAAGCGGCGGCGTTCACGGGCCTCGCGTAGCAATCATCTGCCAGCATGGCAGCATGAGCGATCGTCCGGGCGTCCCCACCCAGCACGCCCTCTCCGCTGAGGCACCTCGATCGCTTACGAGGTGACCGGGAACGGGCCCACGGTCGTCATGGTCGGGGGGGCCCTGTGCCATCGCCGGATGGGCGCCGTCGATGAGCTCGCACCACTTCTCCAGCACCAGTTCACGGTGGTGGGCTACGACCGGCGGGGTCGAGGCGACAGCGGCGCGGGCTCGTCGCCGTACGACGTCCAACGCGAGGTCGACGACCTCGTCGCCGTGCTGGGAGCCGTCGGCACGGTCGCCTTCGTCTTCGGCATGTCGTCGGGGGCAGCTCTGTCCTTGGAGGCCGCCAGGCAGGGCGCTCTGAGCGGCCGCCTCGCGGTGTACGAGCCGCCGTTCATCCTCGACGCCAGCCACCCTCCCGACCACCCCGGCTTCACCGACCAGCTGCGCGAGCACCTGTCGAAGGGTCGGCGCACCCGCGCAGTGCAGACGTTCCTCCGTCTCCTGGGCGTACCGGCCCCAGTTGTCCTCGTGCTGCCGTTGCTGCAGATGTGGAAGAAGCTCAAGGCCTCTGCGGACACGCTGCCCCACGACTTCGAGATCGTCTCGCCTACCGCCGGGGAGTCCCCCTGCCGGAGGGCCACTACGGCGCCATCTCCTCGCACACCTTGGTGATCGCCGGAGGCAAGAGTCCCAACTACATGCGCAACGCCTCGGAGGCGATCGCGGCGCAGATCCCCGACTCCGAGACGGCCGTGCTCGACGCTCAGACGCACGAGGTGAAGGCCGAGGTCATCGCTCCCGTGCTGACCAGGGCACTTCCTTCGATGACAGGAGAGCACAAGTCGGCGGACTCGGCCTTGGATACGGCGGGCACACTCGCGCCATGACCTCATCGCCTCGCGGAAGTGCCCGTTCGCAGAGCGAGGAGCTCCTCGAGCGCATCAGGACCATCGATCCCCTGACCAACGCCGTGTGCACCGTGCACCCGCACGCACTCACGCAGGCGGACCGGCTCGACGAGGAAGCCGCGGCGGGAACTGTCCGGAGCCCTCTCCATGGCCGCGCGGTGCTGGTCAAGGACAACATCGACACCCACGACCTGCCGACCACCGCGGGGTCGCTGGCGCTGGCCGACGCCCCACCACCGACGGCCGACGCCACGCTGGTCCAACGCCTCCGTGCGGCCGGCATGGTGGTGCTGGGCAAGACGAACCTCTCGGAGTGGGCCAACATTCGGGATGAGGCGTCCACCTCGGGATGGAGTGCGTACGGCGGCCTCACCCGCAACCCCTACGGCTTGAACCGCTCCGCCGGTGGTTCCAGCTCGGGCAGCGGCTCGGCGGTTGCGGCCGGCCTTGCGCCGTACGCCATCGGCACGGAGACCGACGGCTCGATCAGCTGCCCGGCCGCCTTCAACGGGTGCGTCGGGATCAAGCCGACGGTCGGAACCGTGCCCACTGCTGGTGTCGTGCCGGTCTCGAGGTCACAGGACTCTCCCGGGCCCATGGCCAGGACCGTCGCCGACGCGGCAGCACTGCTGACCGTGATGGCCGCCAACGGCATCGAGTACGCCGAGCACGCGGTCCCCGGCCGGCTCGCCGGCAAGCGCATCGGGGTGCCGCGAGCGACGTACTGGGGCTATTCGCCACACGCAGACGCTGCCGCCGAGCGGGCACTCGGACTGCTGGCTGCCGAGGGCGCGACCATCGTGGACAACACCGACCTCCCGCCGCTCGCAGACGAGGTGTGGGCGGACGAGATGGTCGTGCTGCTGGCGGAGTTCCGGGCCGGCGTCGCGGACTACCTCGCCACTCGAAGCGGCGCCGTCCCGCGGACGCTGGACGAGATCGTCGATTTCAACCGCAAGCACGCGTCGACGGAGCTTGCGCACTTCGGCCAGGGCCTGTTCGAGGACGCACTGGCCGGACCGACCCAGGGCAGCCCCGAGCACCGGGCGGCTCGCCAGCGGGGACTGGAGGCCGCCCGGAAAGGTGGCATCGACCGCGTGCTGCGCGAGCACGCGCTGGATGCACTGGTCACGCCGTCCTATCCCCCGGCCCACCCCATCGACCTGGTCAACGCGGAGTCGTTGGCCGGTGCCTGCACCGGACCGACTGCCATCGCCGGCTACCCGCTGGTCACGGTCCCGACCGAGCTGGCCGCCGGTCTGCCCGTGGCCGTCTCGTGGTGGGGCCCGGCCGGGAGCGAGACCCACCTCATCGAGATCGCCCACGGCTACGAAGCAGCGCGGGACCGGTCCAGCGGACCGCTGGCCGCTCCGACGTTCCCGGGGTTCCTCTGACCCGTCGCTCCGGGTCGCCGATCAGGACTCGATGAGGGCGAAGGTGGCCAAGGCATGAACGAGGGACCTCCCGTCCTGCTCCACGTCGGCCTCGCACACCGTGAGCTGTTCTCCGCGCTTGCGCACCGACGCGGTGACGACCAGTCGCCCGCACCTGCCAGGGCGCAGGTAGGTCAGGCTGAGCTGGCTCGTCGCCGGGACCTCGTCGCCCACGGCGCTCCGGACGGCCTCGCCCATCGTGGCGTCCACCAGAGTCGCCAGCAGGCCGCCGTGGACGGTGCCGGCGTCGTTGAGGTGCCGTTCGTCCACGTCCACCTCGAGCGTGGCCATGCCGTCGTTCCCGGCCGGGTCGTGGGCGCCGATGAGCTCGAGGAAGCCCTGCTGGATGTCATTCACGCGACGGGGGTACCCACCCCCGACGACTCGATCCGCCGCCCGGCGGCCGACACCAGGAGAAGCAATGCGCATCGTCATCACCGGCGCCAGCGGCAACATCGGCTCCGCCCTGCTGAGACAGCTGACCCGGGCGGGTGGGCACGAGCTGGTCGGCCTCGCGCGTCGCCGGCCCGACGACGTCGCCCCGTTCGATGACGTGCAGTGGTCGCCGGTCGACCTGACCCGAGCCGAGGACGAGGCCGCTCTGATGGCCGCGTGCGTCGGAGCGGACGCCGTCGTGCACCTGGCGTGGGGGTTCCAGCCCTCCCATCGTGAGGACTACCTGGCCGAGCTCGGTATCGGTGGGACTCGACGCGTCATCGAGGCGGTGACGGCTGCCGGTGTCCCGCACCTTGTGCACATGTCCTCCGTCGGCGCCTACTCCCCCAAGCAGGACGACGCCCCGGTGGACGAGAGTTGGCCGACGGAGGGGGTGCCGAGCTCCATGTACAGCCGGCACAAGGTGGCAGCCGAGCGGCTGCTCGACCGGCTCGAGAGCGATACCGGCCGCGGAGGGCCGGTGATCACCCGGCTACGACCCGGCATCGTCGGCCAGCGCAGCGCCGGAAGCGCTCTGCTCCGCTACGGCCTCCCCGGCGCACTGCCGTCATCGTTGTTGCGGCACGTGCCGATACTTCCCCTGGACCGAGGACTGACCATCCCCATGGTGCACGCGGACGACGTGGCCAGCGCCGTCGTCTCGGTCCTGGAGTCGCGTGCCCCGGGCGCCTTCAACCTGGCAGCCGAGCCCCCAGTCACGGCCGCCGACATCGCAGCCGCGCTCGGAGCGCGCCTCGTGCAGGTGCCGGCGGCGGCGGTGCGGGTGGCGGTCTCCCTGAGCTGGCGAGCGCGCGTCCAGCAGGTTGACGCGGGTTGGGTGGACATGGGGTACGCCGTACCGCTGCTCGACTCCTCGCGGGCCGCCTCCGAGCTGGGCTGGTCGCCGGCCACCGACGCGCTCTCGGTCCTGTCGGAGACGGTGTCAGGGATGAGGGACGCCTCCTCGGACCACTCGCCGGTCCTGCGGCCACGTTCCGTCGCAGGAGCCCTGGGCCGCTTCGCACGCCGAGGCCCGGTCGCCAGTCGCGAGCAACCCTGAGGGCCCCCGGCAACACCTGACAGGTTCCGCGGTCAGGACGCGATACTGCGCTGGTAGTCCCGGAGGGCATCGCCGACCTGGGCGGCCTCGACACTCAACGACTGGAGCAGGGCCGGCACCCGGCTGTCCTCCGGGTCGGCTGCGGCGGCCTGGAGCTCGGCGGCGAGATGAGTGAGCCGGTGGGCTCCGAAGTTCGCGGCCGTGCCCTTGAGCGTGTGGGCGCGGGTCACCAGGCCCGGACCGTCGTCGGCACGGTGGACCTCCTGCATCTGCTCAGCCTGGATGACGGCGTTGATGGCGAAACGGCCGATGATCTTGGTGAAGAACTCGTCGTCGTCCAGGTCGGCGCGCAGGTCGCTGAGGACGGCCGCGTCGATGGACGTCTCGGGGGATGACGGCTCCCTGGGGGACGCTTCTCCTATGGGGGCCGCCTCCGTGGCCTCGACAGGCGTGGCGGGCCCGGCGGGCTCCGCGGCTTCGGCAGGCTCCGCGGTCTCGGCGAGCCCGGGCGGTTCGGCGGATTCGGCTACGGCCGCCGGGCGGCTGGAGAGCGCTGCGAGCAGCTGGGCGGCCCGGAGAGGCTTGCTCAGGTAGTCGTCCATCCCTGCCGACAAGCAGCGGTCTCGGTCCTCCGCCATCGCATTGGCCGTCAGGGCGACGACGTGTGGTTGCCTCTCGTCGGGCAGCTCGGCTCGGATCTGTCGGGTCGCCTCAAGGCCGTCCATCACCGGCATCTGCACGTCCATCAGGACCACGTCGTAGCGTTGGCGCCGGACGGCCTCCAGGGCTTCGAGACCGTTGGCGGCGACATCCGCACGGCATCCCAGCTTGGCCAGCATCCCCAACGCCACCTTCTGGTTCACGACGTTGTCCTCGACGACGAGGACCTTCAGCCGGGCGACGTCGCCCCGCACGGGATCGGCCGCAACCGGCTCGGACGGAGCGGGCGCGCTTCGCACCGCCTCCAGCACCGCGGCCGCCATCGCCCACGGCTTGACCGGCTTCGTGATGCGAGCGACGTGGCCGAGCTCGGGGTAGGGACTGTAGCGATCGCTCAACGACGACATCAGCACGAACGGCAGCTGCTGGTCCTTCGAGGCGTTGCGGAGCAACCGTGCGAGGGCGAGTCCGTCCATGTCAGGCATCTGCAGGTCGATGACAGCCAAGTCGAAACGTCGACCCCGACGGACCCAGTCCAACGCGGTCCGGGGATCGGCTGTGTCCGCCGGCACCAGGCCCCACCCGACGAGCATGTCGCGCAGGATGACGCGGTTGGTGTCGTTGTCGTCCACGACGATGACACGGGTGCCGGCCAGGCCGGCCAGCCCGGCCATCGTCCGGCTCCGGCTCCCGGGGACCTTCTGTTCGGGAGCTGAGTGGAGAGGGACGCTGAAGTAGAAGGTCGACCCCTGCCCGACCCGACTCTCGGCCCACACCCGGCCACCCATGGCCTCGGCGAGCTCCCGGCTGATGGTCAGTCCGAGGCCGGTGCCTCCCACTGGCCGGGTGGGTGAGGCATCGGCCTGGGTGAAGGAGTCGAAGATCGTGTCCATGTGATCGGCCCGGATGCCCATCCCGGTGTCCTTGACCTGGAACCAGAGCTCCCCCGACCCCTCGTCGACGGACACCCGGAGCACGACCTCCCCCACCGCGGTGAACTTCACCGCGTTGGTCAGGAGGTTGACCAGGATCTGCCGGACCCGGGTGAGGTCACCGAGGACGACGCCGGGGCAGTCCTCGTCGGCAACGTACATGAGCTCGAGGCCCTGGGCCGCGGCCTGCGGAGCGACGAGATCGACCGCGGACTCGACGCACTCGGCCAGGGCGAAGGGACTGGTCTCGAGCTCGATCTTGCCGGCATCGATCTTGGAGAAGTCGAGGATGTCGGTGACGAGCGCGAGGAGGCTCTCGCCCGCACCTCGGACGATCTCGAGCTGCTCGACCTGCTCGGTCGTGAGATCGGAG
>NZ_JAOPXV010000032.1 GCF_025964975.1 Nocardioides sp. | reverse complement strand
ATGCCGGTGCGAACGTGACGAAGTAGCCACCCCTCGCGAGGAGTGCGTGAGCTGCACGGAAAGCGGCCATGTCGTCAGGTACGTGCTCCATGACGTTGAACGACACGATGCTGCTGAAGTCACCCGGCGCATCATCGGACAGGTCGACGTCGACGATACGAACACGAGGATCCCGGCCGAACCGGTCCTCCAACATGCTCCTCCGCCGGGGCTCGATCTCCGAGATCGCGATCTGCTCCAGTCCGCCGTCGAGCCACGTCTGCGCGTAGTCCCCGAGTCCACTACCCAGCTCGAGCGGATTGGAGCCAAGGTAGGGACGAGCCATCGAGCAGAGCCAGGCGTGATAGTTCACCGCTGATGCGTTCGACTCAAGGGCGATGGTTTGCAGCTCGCTGTCACCCAAGGGGACGTTGTTGTCCATCAAGGCGTCCTGTCAGTTGGTGGCCGGCCCGGAATCGGCGGCCCGATGCCGACCGAGGTTCGGAGCACAGGCTAGACGACCGACTCCGCATCGAGGCCGCGAGGACGTAGCCTGCCCACCATGCGCGCCGTACAAGTGGAAGCCCCCGACGGACCAACCGGCCTCAAGGTCAACGACGTCCCGGAGCCCACGCCCGGTCCCGACGACGTGCTGGTGGAGGTGCACAGCGTGGGGGTCTCGTTCCCCGACCTGCTGCTGAGCAAGGGCGAATACCAGATGAAGCCCGAGATGCCCTTCAACGTGGGCGTCGACTTCGCCGGCGTGGTGCTGGAGGCCGGCAGCAGCGACTTCGTGCCGGGCCAGCGGGTCGCCGGTGTCTCGGGTTGGGGCAACGCCGCCGAGCGCGTCGCGTCGCCGAAGGCCTGGACCTTCCCGTTGCCCGACGCCCTGTCCTTCGACGAGGGCGCCGCGCTGCCCATGAACTACCTCACCGCGCAGTTCGCGCTCAAGGACCGAGGCGGCATCACCGCCGGCGACACGGTGCTGGTCCACGGAGCGGCGGGCGGTGTCGGCACCGCGACGATCCAGGTGGCCAAGGGATACGCCGCACGCACCATCGCCGTCGTCAGCACCCCGGAGAAGGCGGAGGTCGCACGCGCAGCAGGCGCTGACGAGGCCGTGCTGGTGGACGGCTTCAAGGACGCGGTCAAGCAGCTGACCGGGGGCCGAGGGGTGGACATCGTCCTCGACGTCGTCGGTGGCGAGCTCTTCACCGACTCCCTGCGCAGCCTCGCCGAGCAGGGCCGGCTGCTCGTCGTCGGCTTCGCCGGCGGTCAGGGCATCCCGGAGGTCAAGGTCAACCGCCTGCTGCTGAACAACATCGACGTGCGCGGAGTGGGCTGGGGTGCCTACGCCATGACGCGCGCGGACTTCATGCAGCAGCAGTGGCGCGAGCTCCTGCCGATGATCGAGAGCGGTGTGGTGAAGCCGCCCATCGGTGCGACGTACGAGATGGACGGCTTCGGCCAGGCGCTCATCGACATGGCCGGACGCAAGACGCTCGGGAAGTCGGTCGTGCGCGTCCGGGCGTGAGATCGGACAGCGCGCACAGAAGTTCCCCCTCGTTCTGCCCCGCGACGACGAGGGCATCCGTGTCAGCCTCTCCGGGTCGTCTCGGGGTGTAAAGCGTGGTCCGGACCAGCCTGTGTCCGGTGTCCGCTGCCGCCTCGGGACCGAGCCGTTGACCCAGCCGGTTAGGGTCGGTTGCGTGAGCATCCTGGATGACGCCCGACCGGGCATGAACCCTGACATTCGTCCGCAGGACGACCTCTTCGGCCACGTCAACGGCCGCTGGCTGGACGAGACCGAGATCCCCAGCGACCGATCGAGCTGGGGACCGTTCGTGCAGCTGGCGGACGCCGCGGAGGCGCAGGTCCGCGACATCATCACCGAGCTCGCCGAGAACACCCCCGACAACCTCGACGGCATCACCCCCGACGAGGCGCGCAAGATCGGCGACCTCTTCGCCTCTTTCATGGACGAGCAGACGATCGACAAGCTAGGCACCCGACCGATCCAGCCTCTGGTCAAGGCGGTGGCCGGCCTGCGCGACGTCCGCGACCTGGCGGCGTTCCTCGGGGAGTTCGAGCGGATCGGCGGCGCGGGGCTCTTCGGGTCCTACGTCGACACCGACGACCGCAACTCCGACCGCTACCTCTTCCACATCACCCAGGGCGGCCTCGGACTGCCCGACGAGAGCTACTACCGCGACGACAAGTTCGCCGAGACCCGCGAGAAGTACGTCGCCTACCTCACCCGGCTCCTCGAGCTCGGTGGGCACTGCGATGCCGCCGCCGCCGCGCAGACCGTCCTCGAGATCGACACCAAGCTGGCGGCCGGCCACTGGGAGCGCGCCGAGACCCGCGACGTCCAGAAGACCTACAACCTGACCACGCTCGACGAGCTCCAGGAGCTGGCGCCCAACTTCGACTGGGACGTCTACGTCACCAACCTCGGCGGCAACGGCGACACGATCGCCGAGACGTGCGTGCGCCAGCCGTCCTACCTCGCTCACCTCTCCACCGTGCTGGCCGAGGTCGACATCGAGGACTGGAAGGCGTGGCTGCTCAGCCATGTGCTGCGCAGCTCTGCGGCGTACCTCCCCAACGAGTTCGTCGAGACCAACTTCGACTTCTACGGCCGCACCCTCAACGGCACCCCCGAGCTGCGCGAGCGCTGGAAGCGTGGCGTCTCCCTGGTCGAGGGCGCCCTCGGCGAGGCGGTCGGCAAGGAATACGTCGCCCGGCACTTCCCGCCGGAGTCCAAGGCGATGATGGACGACCTCGTCGCGAACCTGCTCGAGGCCTACCGCGTCTCCATCGAGGCCCTCGACTGGATGACCGACGAGACCAAGGAGCGGGCCTACGAGAAGCTCGACACCTTCCGCCCGAAGATCGGCTACCCGGACAAGTTCCGCGACTACTCCAAGCTCCAGCTGCGCCCCGGCGACCTCATGGGCAACGTCGCCGCGGTGTCGGCCTTCGAGACCGACCGCGAGCTCGGCAAGATCGGCTCGCCCGTCGATCGCGACGAGTGGTTCATGCTGCCGCAGACCGTCAACGCCTACTACAACCCCGGCACCAACGAGATCTGCTTCCCCGCAGGCATCCTGCAGCGCCCCTTCTTCAGCCCCGACGCGTCGGATGCGGAGAACTACGGCGGCATCGGTGCGGTGATCGGCCACGAGATTGGGCACGGCTTCGACGACCAGGGCGCGCAGTACGACGGCACCGGCAACCTCAACGACTGGTGGACCGCCGACGACAAGGCCGCGTTCGAGGTCAAGAGCAAGGCCCTGATCGAGCAGTACGACGCCTTCTCGCCGCGCAACCTGCCGGGCGAGAAGGTCAACGTCGCGCTGACGGTCGGCGAGAACATCGGGGACCTCGGCGGGTTGACCATCGGACACAAGGCGTTCGTGATCGCGGCCGGCGGCGAGGCCCCGGTCGAGGACCGTCAGGCCCTCTTCATGAACTGGGCCTACTGCTGGCGCACCAAGCGGCGCAAGGAGCAGGACCTCCAGTACCTCACCGTCGACCCGCACTCGCCGCCGGAGTTCCGCGCCAACATCGTCCGCAACCTCGACGAGTTCCACGAGGCGTTCGAGACGGCCCCCGACGACGACCTCTGGCTGGAGCCGGCGGAGCGCGTCCGGATCTGGTGACCTGACGCTGCCGACTGCTCGCCGGCGTGGGGACCGTACCCGCTTCCAGGCTCGACGGGCGGGACGGGGCGGCCAAGCCGGGCTGGGCGGGACGGGCCTGTAGTTGGATGGCGGGGTGCATCAACCGGGTCACGACCAGTCAGGCCACAGCATCCGCTGCGAGTGGGGGCCGACGGGGGCTGCGGCGGTCGCCGCCGAGGTCGCGGTCGTGGTGGACGTACTGTCGTTCACCACCACCCTCAGCGTGGCGATCGAGCAGGGGATCGAGGTCTTCCCCTTCAGGTGGAACGACGCCCGTGCTGCCGAGCACGCGCTGCGGCACGGAGCCACCCTCGCTCTGGGTCGCTTCGAGGCGCTCGCTCGGCGCGATGCCCGGCCCGTGTCCCTCTCACCCGCGAGCCTGGCCACTGTGCAGGGGGTCGAGCGGCTCGTCCTGCCGAGCCCGAACGGGTCGAGCATCGCCTTCGGGCTGGCCGAGACGGGGGCAGAAGTGGTGGGCGCCAGCCTGCGCAACGCCGACGCAGTGGCCGACTGGCTCGCGCCGCAGATCCTGGGGGGTGCCACCTGTGCGGTCATCCCGGCGGGGGAACGGTGGCCGGACGGTTCGCTGCGGCCCGCGGCCGAGGACCTGTGGGGAGCAGGCGCTGTGATCGCCGGCCTCGTCGATCGCGGCGTGGTCGGGCTCAGTCCGGAGGCGCGCCTGGCGGAGGAGTCGTTCCGCGCCGTACGCCCTGACGTCGCCGCGGAGCTGGCAGCCTGTGCCAGCGGCGTCGAGCTGGTGACCGGAGGGTTCGCCGACGACGTCGCGGTCGCAGGTCAGCTCGATGCCAGCAAGGTCGTCCCGGTGCTGCGCGGCGAGTCGTTCGTCGGCGCCTGAGCCCACGAGGTTGCCGCCAGCTCTGGTCGCGGAGCCGCCGTGTCCCTACTGTGAGCACAGTCACACCCGGGTGACGGTTCACATCTCGGAGGTCACTCGCATGGCTCGTCGTTCCCGTCTCCCGCTCCTCATCGGCGTCTTCGTCGCCCTTCTCCTCCCGTTCCTGGCCCACGCGCCCGCACAGGCAGCCGCCCCGTCGTACGTCGCACTCGGCGACTCCTACGCGTCGGGGACCGGCACCCGCTCCTACATCAGCGACGGCACCACGTGCCAGCGCTCGACCCAGGCCTACCCCAGCCTGATCGCCGCCGCGCGCGGCTACACGCTGAACTTCCGCGCGTGCTCCGGCGCCCGGATCAGCGACGTCACCAACACCCAGCTCAGCGCGCTGACCACCGCCACCAACTACGTCACCATCGCGGTCGGCGGCAACGACGCCGGCTTCGCCAGCGTGCTGACCGAGTGCGCCAAGCCGGGGTGGTTGAGCAACTGCGACGCTCGGATCAACACGGCGCAGACCTTCATCAACAACACCCTGCCCGCCCAGCTGGACGCGCTCTACGCGTCGATCCGTGCCAAGGCGCCGGCTGCGAAGGTCGTCGTCGTCGGCTACCCCCGGATCTTCAACGGCGAGGACTGCAATGCCTTCACCTGGTTCTCGCCTGCCGAGGAGTCCCGTCTCAACCAGACCGCCGACCTGCTCAACTCGAGGACGGCCGCCGTCGCCGCTGCGCGCGGATTCTCCTTCGCCAACCCGGCCAGCCGGTTCGTGGGCCACGCCGTCTGTGACGCCGACGAGTGGATCAACGGTCTGTCGAGCCCGATCTCGGAGAGCTACCACCCCAAGGCCAGTGGCCACGCGTCCGGCTACACGCCCACGGTCAGCCCGGTCCTGACCGGCGCCGCGGTCGCCGTGACGGCAGCCGTCGTCGCCGAGTCGGCGGCGTCGGGCGAGGGCCAGGCGAAGCTGCAGAGCCAGTACGCCGAAGCCGACCGCGCCATCACTCCTGAGGAGTTCGTCCTCCCTGACCTGAACACGCCGGCGGCTCGCAAGGCCGCCCGCAAGGCCGGGATCGACATCAAGGAGTTCCTCAAGACCGAGTGACGTCCCGGCGGTGCGTGAGCCACCTTCCCCGGCGGCGGATTCCAGACAGTCACGCAACACCGGGGTGTTTTGTGGTTTCGATGAGTAGTTTCTCAAGCCCGTTTCGGTTGGGGTGCGGAATGCGTGTCTCTTGCGGGGCCGGGCGTTGAGTTCGGCTGCGATGTTGTCCAGCATCCCGGGGCCGTAGAACGACAGGTCGGTGCCCTTGGGAAGGTACTGGCGGAGC
>NZ_JAOPXV010000039.1 GCF_025964975.1 Nocardioides sp. | reverse complement strand
CGAAAACCTGCAAAAGTCAGCGCAGCGAGAACACGGCGGCGGGGGCCTGAGCCAAGGACCGCACCACCGCGTCGGAGTGCTCTCGGTGTGGCCGACCTGGTTGCTCGGGATGGAGCTTAGGGGGATGTGGATCGCCTTCAGCCCCGCGTTGTGGGCACCCCAGACGTCGTCGAAGAGCCGGTCCCCCACATAGACGCAGCGCTCGACTCCGACCGACGCCATGGCAGCCTCGAACGCGCGTGGCGACGGTTTCGTCCACGGGATCTCGGAGGTGTAGACGTCGCCGTCGATCAAGTCGTAGACCCCATCGCGCTCGAAGAACCCGACGTGCCAGTCGCGCGGCCAGATGGTGTTGGAGAGCACGCCGATCTTGAGCCCCCTCGCGCGCGGCTCGGCGAATATGTCCCGGCACTCCGGGTGGGTCGCCGTGTGCGGCTCCCAGAAGTCGTAGTAGGCCGCCAGCAGGTCTGGGTCGTGCTCGAGACCCGCCTCGGTGAAGAGGTCGGCGATCGTCGCTGACTGCTGGTGGTCGCGACTGCGCTCCCACACGGCATCGCCCGCGGCATGCAGGCGCGCGGTCACCTCGTGCGGATCGTGGTCGGCGTTGACCACGGCCTGTGCCAGAGCGAGCGACTCGGCGTGGAAGTCCACGTCGTGCCAGGGTCAGGGTTCCGCCCCAGTCGAAGATGACCGCCTCGAGCTCAGGCACGCACGAGCTCCGCGAGGTACGTCGCGGCATCTCCCACTGCCACCTCGGCCCGCTCGCCGGAGGCGCGGTCCCGAACCTCCACCGTGCCGCCCGCCAACCCGCGCCCGACCGTGACGATGGTCGGCACACCGATGAGCTCGGCGTCCTTGAACTTCACGCCGGGTGAGACCTTGCCCGCGCGGTCGTCGTAGAGCACGTCGATCCCGCGGGCGGAGAGCTCCTCGGCCAGGGCCGACGCCGCAGCGAAGATGGCTTCGTCCTTGCCGGCAGCGACGATGTGCACGTCGACGGGAGCCACGTTGCGCGGCCAGACGAGCCCGATCTCGTCGAGGGTGTCCTCCGCGATCGCCGCAACGGCTCGCGACGGCCCGATGCCGTAGGAGCCCATGGTGACGGTGACGAGCTTGCCGTTCTCGTCGAGCACCTTGAGGCCGAGCGCCTCGGCATAGATGCGCCCGAGCTGGAAGATGTGGCCCATCTCGATGCCGCGGGCGGCCTCGAGGGTGCCCTCCGTGCAGTGGGGGCAGTCGTCGCCGTCGCGGATCTCGGCAGCCTCGATCGTCCCGTCGGGGGTGAAGTCGCGACCAGCCACCAGGTCGATGACGTGGGACCCGTTGACGTTGGCGCCGGTCACCCAGCGGGTGCCCTCGACGACCCGGGGGTCGACGAGGTAACGGACCCCCGACCCACCACTTGTCGCAGAGTCCTCTCCCAAGACTTCAGGACCGATGTAGCCCCTCACGAGCGCGGGGTGCCTGGCCAGCTCCGCCTCGTCCATCGCCTCGACCTCGATGGGCTCCAGCTGTCCCTCGAGGCGCTTCTGGTCGACCTCGCGGTCGCCGGGCAGGCCGATGGCCAGGGGCTCGCGGGTGCCGTCGGGGTGCTTGAGCACCACCAGGACGTTCTTGAGCGTGTCGCCGGCCGTCCAGGGGCGGTCCTCGCGGGGGTACGCCGCATTCAGGTGCTCGACCAGCGTGTCGATGGTCGGCGTGGCAGGGGTGTCCTCGGCGTGGGCGGCCGGCGCGTCGGCGTACGACACGGCGGCGGGGGCGCGGACGGTCACGGCTTCCACGTTGGCGGCGTAGTCGCAGTGGGTGCAGCGGACGTAGGTGTCCTCACCGACCTCGGCCTTGGCGAGGAACTCCTCGGACTTCGAGCCGCCCATGGCACCTGAGGTCGCCTTGACGATGACGTACTGGAAGCCGAGCTTGTCGAAGATGCGGATGTAGGCGTCGCGGTGCTTCTGGTAGCTCACGTCGAGGCCGGCGTCGTCGACGTCGAAGGAGTAGGAGTCCTTCATGACGAACTCGCGACCCCGCAGGATGCCGGCGCGAGGACGCGCCTCGTCGCGGTACTTCGTCTGGATCTGGTAGATCGAGAGCGGGAGGTCCTTGTAGGAGGAGTAGAGGTCCTTCACCACGAGGGTGAACATCTCCTCGTGCGTGGGACCGAGGAGGTAGTCGGCCCCCTTGCGGTCCTTGATGCGGAAGATGCCGTCGCCGTAGTCGGTCCACCGCTGACTGGCCTCGTAGGGCTCCTTGGGCAACAGGGCAGGGAACAACATCTCCTGCGCCCCGATCGCGTCCATCTCGTCCCGGATGATCTGCTCGATCTTGCGCAGCACGCGCAGACCCAGCGGCAGCCACGTGTAGAGACCGGGCGCCACCCGCCGGATGTAGCCGGCGCGCACCAGCAGCCGGTGGCTCGCGACCTCTGCGTCGTTGGGGTCGTCACGTAGCGTGCGCACGAACAGGGTCGACATCCTCAGGATCATGTCGAGAAGGATAGGTGTGGGCTCCGCCGCCGAGCGAGGCGGTTTGCGCCGGGGTCGGGGGCTCGCAACGAAAACCCTGTCGGTGGCGTCTGAGACAGTGGAGCAGTTCCCACCGATACCGAGGAGACCCATGACCGACGCACTCCGATCGCTGGCCCGGAAGGCGGCAGTCGCCGTGGCGGCCGTCGTCGTCCTCGGCGGCACGGCCCTGGCGCCCCCCGCGCAGGCCGCTGCGTCGATCGACTTGCAGCCGGAGGACCTGGCCCGAGGTGCCGACATCGCCGTTGCGCACATCGAGGACGGCGACCTGGTGCACGGCGACCGGATCGTCGACGTCGGCGGCGACCGGAGCACCCTGATCGGCCGGTCGGGCCGGGGCTGGCTCGTGGGCACGAGCGACGTCGACGGCGTGGGCGAGTTCCGGGTCGTGAGGGTGGGACCCGACGACTCGACCAGGGTCATCAAGCGCGGCATCTCCGTCTTCGAGCTGACTCTCTCCACGAACGGTCGCTTCTTCGTCCACATGGGACGAGGCACCCGCAGGGCCGTCCCCATCCGGGTGTTCTCGGCACGCACGGGCGAGCTCAAGGCCGAGAAGGACTTCGCCAACTACCCCCAGGTCGTGGGGATGGACGGTCCCATCGTGTTGTTGTCCTCGTGGGCGAAGAGCGACTACGGCATCAGGTCGTGGGACACCCGGACCGACGCGATCGCCGTGGTGTCGAAGAAGCCGGCCAACATCGTCGACCTCGAGCACGGGCTGCTTGCGACGTACACCAAGGATCCCTACCTGGCCGGTTGCGTGCGGCTCACCCGCCTGGGTGCCCCGACCGTCGCGCTGTGGAAGTCGTGCAGCGAGCGGATCGTGGCCTTCTCGCCCGACGGTGAGCGGATGGCGACGGTGCACATCCTCTCCGACGGCCTCGGCCCCAACGAGGTGCAGGAACGCGAGATCGGCGGCACCCTGCTCGGTGACTACTCGACGAACTGGTTCGGAGCGATCACATTCGAGACCAACACCGACCTGTTGCTCGAGGTCAACGGCGACACCATGGCCTCGACCGTCCGGTGCAGCGAGGGTGAGTGCGAGAACGCCAGCGACCCGGTCGCGGCGCGCCACCCCAGGCTCAGCCCCGCGTTGTCGACCCAGCGGGTCGGGTCGGTGGGACCCCGCTAGAACATGAGGGTGGACAGCCGGGTGGTCTCGGTGAACCCCACCCGCTCGTAGGCCGCACGCGCCGGTGCGTTCCACTCGTTGACGTACAGCGAGACGGTCGGCGCGATCCGTTCGCGCACGAGCGCAACCACCGCTGCCATGCCGCCGACCGCAAGGCCCTCGCCCCGTCGGTCGGGATGGACATAGACGCCCTGGACCTGCGCGGCGTACGGCGTGGCACACGCCACCTCCGCCTTGAAGATCACCCGGCCCTCGTCGTCGAACCGGGCGAACGACCACCCTCGCGCGATCAGCTGCTGCACCCGGGCGCGGTAGAGGTCCTTGCCGCCGGCAGTCTCGGGCGACACCCCGACCTCCTCGGTGTACATCGCCACGCAGGCCGGATAGAGCCTGGCGAGGTCTGCCGGCGTGGTCTGGCGGACCTCCGGGTCCGCGGGCACATCTGGGTCGCGGTCGATCTGCAGGTGCGGCTGACGCCACCGCATCTCCCGTGGCGCCGTCCAGCGCTCACCGACCGCCTGCCAGAGCGCCGCGACGACTGGGTGCGGTCCGACGATGGTGGCGGTGGACCGCACGCGCGCCAGCGCCGGCTCCGCGAAGCAGGTCACGTCGTCGGCGGTGCACTGCACCGGCACCAGATTGGCCCCCATGTGACAGCCCGCCACGAGGCGGTCACCCGCGAAGCGCCCCCACCTCTCCCCGCCCAGCCCGCGTGGCTCGAGGTTGGTCACCCGGGCGCGGTAGTCGGCGAACACGTTGACCACCGGATCCTCGGCAGCGAGTGCCAGGAACTCGTCCCGGTCGTCGGGGCCGAGCAGCCGAACATGGGCGCGAGTGGTCAGCACGTTGCGAGCCTAGACCCCAGCCGTGACGTCGAGCCTCAGCTGACGCTGACGGCTGCTCCGGCACCTTCGACGGGCTCCATGCCCTCGGCAAGGCGCAGGGCCTCCTCGATCAGGGTCTCGACGATCTGTGACTCGGGGACGGTCTTGATGATCTCGCCCTTGACG
>NZ_JAOPXV010000219.1 GCF_025964975.1 Nocardioides sp. | reverse complement strand
ACCGGGGCCGCGAGGATGAACCCGCGCGCCTCCATGCCGACCACCCGGTCGACGACCACACGGCCCTGCTCGTCACGGCCGGCCGCGGCCAGCGCCGTGACCACGCGGGTGAACGCCTCGTGGTGGTTGAGCAGCGGGGTGATGTCCTTGAACGTCACCCCCGGCTTGGGGAAGTCGACGACGTCGCGCACCAGCGCGTCGATGAGGTCGCTCAGGCTGGTGTCGGCGCTGCCGGACACGTCGGGGGTGGACACGTGGGACCTCTCGGGTGGGGGGAGAGCGCCGGTCACTTGCCGCGCTTGGAGCGCGGCTGGCGGTTCGGCTGGTTGCGGCGGGAGGACCCGCCCTCGCTCAGCGGTGCCTTCGCCTCGGGCACGACACGGCCGGAGCCGGACGCCTCGGGGCGTCGCGACGGCGTCTGCACGGGCGCGCGACGGGGCTCGCCGTCGGCGTCGAGGTCGTCGTCGGCCCCGGAGCCGTGGTCGTGGTCGGCCGCCTCGCGCACGGGCATGCCCTCGGTGAAGGTCGGCACGTCGGCGTAGCGGTCGACGTCGCGCCGGCGGCGGGCCTTGGCCCGGGCGTCCTGCTCGGTGATCTCCTTCTCGCCCGACTTCAGCTGCACCGCGAGCGGCGTGGCGATGAAGATCGAGGAGTAGGCGCCGGCGGCCATGCCGACGAACAGCGACAGCGCGAGGTCCTTCAGCGCACCGGAGCCCAGCGTGGCCACACCGACGTAGAGGATCGCGCCGACGGGCAGCAGCGCCACGATCGATGTGTTGATCGAGCGCACGAGGGTCTGGTTGACGGCGAGGTTGGCCAGCTCGGCGTACGTACGCCGGCTCTGCTTCATGTTCCTGGTGTTCTCCTTGACCTTGTCGAAGACGACGACGGTGTCGTAGAGGGAGAAGCCCAGGATGGTGAGCAGGCCGGTGACGGTGGCGGGGGTGACCTCGAAGCCGGAGAGCGCGTAGACACCGATGGTGATGACGATGTCGTGGGCCAGCGCGACGAGCGCAGCGGCGGACATCTTCCACTCGCGGAAGTAGGCCCAGATGAAGAGCACCACCAGGACCAGGAAGACCACCAGCCCGAGGAGGGACCGCTGGGCGACCTCCTTGCCCCAGCTGGGGCCGATCTCCGTCTGGGAGATGTCGGCATCCGCGGCGCCGGTGCTGTCCAGGATCGTCGCGACGATCTCGGCACTCTCGTCGTCGGTCACGGGCTCGGTCTGGATGGTGATCGCCTCGCTGCCCGAGGTCGTCACCACAGGTGAGGCCGCGCTGGCGATGCCGGTGCCGGCGATGGATTGGCGGAGCTCGTCCGCCGTCTCCTGGGACACGTCGTCGGCGGGCAGCGTGACCCGGTATTCCGCACCACCGGTGAACTCGATGCCCATGTTGAGGCCCTTGGACACGAGTCCGAAGGCAGCCACGGCGATGATGACCGCCGAGGCGGCGTACCAGAGCCATCGGCGTCCGACGAAGTCGATCGAGCGTCGCCCGGAGTAGAGGTCGTTGCCCAGTCGGGAGAATGCGCCCATCAGGCCTTGCCTCCAGAAGTCGCGGTGTGGGTGAGGCCGAGGGTGTCGGCGCTGAGCCCCGACATCGCGTGGCCCCGGTTGAAGAATCGGAAGCGTGCCAGCCACGACACCATCGGGTGCGTGAACCAGAAGAACACGATGAGGTCGATCAGGGTGGACAGGCCCAGGGCGAAGGCGAAGCCCTTCACCACTCCGGCCGCGAAGATGAACAGCACCACTGCGGCGAGCAGCGAGACCGCGTCGGCAGCAAGGCACGTGTTGCGGGCCCGCACCCAGCCGGCCTCGACCGCCGTCGGCATGGACTTGCCGTCACGCATCTCGTCGCGGATGCGTTCGAAGAAGACGATGAACGAGTCCGCTGTGATGCCCACCGCCACGATCAGTCCCGCAATGCCGGGCAGCGACAACGTAAAGCCCACCCCCTCGCTGAGCAGCACGACGAGCGAGTACGTCAGGGTGGCCGCCACGAGCAACGAGGCGATCACCACCAGTCCCAGTCCGCGGTAGTAGACCAGGCAGTAGAGCATCACCAGCAGCAGCCCGGCGAGGCCGGCGGTGATGCCGGCCGAGAGTTGGTTGCCTGCCAGCGACGGGCCGACCAGCTCGACCGGCGGGTCGCTCTCGAACGAGACGGGCAGGGCGCCGTACTGGAGGCTGGTCGCGAGGCTGCGTGCCTCGGCCTCGGTGAACTGCCCGGTGATCTGGGCGTTGCCGTCGTTGATCAGCCCGTTCATGGTCGGAGCCGAGATGACCTGCCCGTCGAGCACGACCGCGAACTGCTTCTGGGTGCCCACGAGCGCCTGCGAGATCTTCGCGAACTCATCGGTCCCCGCACCGTTGAAGTCGAGGTTGACGCCCCACTCCACGCTCGACTGGTTGGGCGCGAGAGTGTCCGCGGCGTCGAGGTCGGTGCCCTCGATCATGGCGACGGACAGCAACAGCTTCGTCCCGTTCTGGTCACACGTGACCAGCGGCTTGTCGGGGTCGTCGACGACGTCCACCGGCTCGCCCGGAGGGGGGCAGCTGAACTTCTCGAAGGCGGCGAGGGACGCCGCGTCGGGGTTGTCCATCCAGGTGAGCGGGTCGTCGATGCCCGACGCCTGGTCGGACGCGTCCTCGGGCACCGGTGCCTGCGTCGCCGGAGACTCCGAGGGGCTGGGTGTCGGGGTCTCGGACCCCTCCGACTCCTCCTGTCCAGCGGGGGCCGCCCATGCGTAGGGCGCGCGGTTGTTGCCCCCGGGGGTGCCCTGCTTCTTGTCCCGAGGCTTGTTCTGCTGCTTCTGGGGAGCCGGGCTGGGTGGGACCGGGTTCGACCCGGTCGGGTCCGGTACACCCGTGGCGCCGGAGACACCGCCGGCGGCGGCCGCCACCACACGGAAGCGGAGCTGGGCCTGTCGCTTGACGGTCTCGACCAGGTCGCGCCGGCTCTCGCCGGGGATCTCCACGACGATGTACTTGTTGCCCTGCGTGGAGACCTCCGCCTCCGCGACCCCGGAGCCGTTGACGCGGTCCTCGATGATGCCCCGGGCCTCGGACAGGCTCTTGCTCGACACATCGCCCTTGGTGATGAGGGTGATCCGGGTCCCGCCCTGGAGGTCGAGCCCGAGCTTGGGCGTCCAGACCCCGGCCAGGGCGACGAGTCCATAGGTCAGGGCGGTGAGCAGGAGGAAGACGACGACGGTACGTCCCGGGTTGGGCTTGCGGGCCATGTCAGCTCTCCTCGGCATGGGGTTCAGGGCTGGAGTCGGAGGGCTCCTCGATCGCTCCGATGGCTGCTCGGACGACCTCGATCTCCGCCCCGGGCGCGATCTCAACGATCGCCCGGTCATCGTCCAGGGACCGGATCGTGCCGAAGATCCCGGAGGACAACATCACTCGCTGACCGGGCAGCAGGCCTGCCTGGAGCTCGGCGATGGCCTTCTGCCGCCGCGATGCAGGACGCACCACCATCAACCAGAAGATCAGCGCGATGGCCACCAAGGGCAGGAAGGAGTAAGGCTCGCCCACGAGAAGTTCCTCAGCTGTGGAAAGACGACAGGAGTGTGGCCTCGCGCAGTGCCGGACGGCACCGGGAGCGACCAACGGTGGAGTGTACGCGGGCACCGCGACGGGGCCGGGTCAGATGTCCTCGAAGAGGGTCGAGTCGGGTCCGACCGGCAGCGCGGGTGGACTCAGGCCCAGGTGGTGCCACGCCGCGGGGGTCGCAACGCGGCCACGCGGAGTGCGGGCCAGGAAGCCCTTGCGGACCAGGAAGGGCTCGGCGACCTCCTCGACGGTCTCGCGCTCCTCGCCGACCGCGACCGCAAGAGTGGAGACGCCGACCGGGCCGCCGCCGAAGCGCCGGCAGAGGACGTCGAGCACGGCACGGTCCAGACGGTCGAGACCGGACTCGTCGACCTCGTAGAGCTCGAGTGCGGCGCGCGCCACCTCGATGGTGACGACGCCGTCGGCTCGCACCTGGGCGAAGTCGCGGACCCGTCGCAGGAGCCTGTTGGCGATGCGTGGTGTGCCGCGGGACCGGCCCGCGATCTCCGCCGACCCGTCGTCGGTGAGCTCGACCTCGAGCAGGCGGGCGGAGCGGTGCACGATGAGGTCGAGCTCGTGGGGCTCGTAGAACTCGAGGTGGGCGGTGAAGCCGAACCGGTCGCGCAGCGGTCCGGGCAGGAGTCCCGCCCGGGTGGTGGCCCCGACCAGGGTGAACGGTGGGATCTCGAGCGGTATCGCGGTGGCACCGGGGCCCTTGCCGATGATGACGTCGACGCGGAAGTCCTCCATCGCTATGTAGAGCATCTCCTCGGCCGGGCGCGACATCCGGTGGATCTCGTCGACGAAGAGCACGTCGCCCTCGTTGAGGCCCGAGAGGATCGCCGCCAAGTCACCGGCATGGGTGATCGCAGGCCCGCTCGTCAGCCGCAGGGGCGTGCTCATCTCGGCGGCGATGATCATCGCCAGCGTCGTCTTCCCGAGCCCGGGAGGGCCGGACAGGAGCACGTGGTCGGGGGCCCGTCCGCGTCGGCGAGCGGCCTCGAGGACCAGTCCCAGCTGGTCGCGCACCCTGGTCTGACCGACCACCTCGTCCAGGCTCTTCGGGCGTAGCGCGGCCTCAACCGCCCGCTCGTCCCCGTCGGCCTCGGCAGAGGTGAGGCGGCGGAAGTGCGCAGCCTCGGCCTCGGTCAGCTCGACGTCGTCGGTGTCGCTCTCCCAGTCCATGACGTGCCTCTCAGGCCTTGCTCAGGGTGCGCAGGGCAGCGCGCAGCAGGGCAGGCACGTCGGGATCGCGCCCGGCGTCAGGGCTGACGGCCTCCACAGCCCTGTCGGCCTCCTTGGCGGACCAGCCGAGCCCCACCAGGCCAAGGTGCACTTGGTCGCGCCACGGGGCTGCGGCCGCCGCGGGCTGGCCGGCGAGGCGGGCGCCGGTCGGTGCGCCGATGCGGTCCTTGAGCTCGAGGATGATCCGCTGCGCCCCCTTCTGGCCGATCCCGGGCACCCGTGTGAGCGTCTTGACGTCCTCGCTGGCCACAGCCGTGCGTACGTCGTCGGGCGAGAGTACGGCGACCATGGCCTGCGCTACCTTGGGCCCCACCCCGGAGGCGGTCTGCACCAGCTCGAAGACCTGCTTCTCGTCGTCGTCGAGGAAGCCGAAGACGGTCAGCGAGTCCTCGCGGACCACCATGCTGCTCGACAAGGTAGCGACGGACCCGACCCGCAGCGTGGCCAACGTGCCGGGCGTGCACATGAGCTCGAGCCCGATCCCGCCCACGTCGAGCACTGCACTGGTCAGGGTGAGGGCGGCGACGTCCCCGCGAACGAAGGCGATCACGACTTCCTCCCTGCCGCAGCCAGCGCGGCGTGCGAACGCGCTGCTTCGATCCTGGCCAGCGCGCCACCGCGCCAGATGTGGGTGATGGCGAGAGCGAGGGCATCGGCGGCGTCGGCCGGCTTGGGTGGGGCGTCCAGCCGCAGGATGCGGGTGACCATCGCCGTGACCTGCGCCTTGTCCGCCCGACCACTGCCCGACACGGCGGCCTTGACCTCGCTCGGTGTGTGGAGCGCGATCGGCAGACCGCGTCGCGCGGCCACCACCAGCGCGATCCCGCTGGCCTGCGCGGTACCCATGATGGTGCTGGAGTCGGAGCGGGCGAAGACCCGCTCCACCGCCACGGCATCGGGCTGGAACTCGTCGAGCCACGCGTCCAGGCCCCGCTCGATCGTCACCAGCCGCTGGGCGATCGGCTCGCTCGGGCTCGTGCGGATCACGTTGACGTCGACCAGGGTCAGTGGGCGCCCGACAGAGCCCTCGACCACCCCGACGCCGCATCGCGTCAGGCCGGGGTCGATCCCGAGCACCCGCATGAAGTCGCACCTCTCGTCCGAACGTCTGTTCGGGCCAAGGCTAACCGAGGCTCCCGCGCTCGGGCGTACGACACGCGCGACCGGGCTCAGTCCTCGTCGTCGAGCTGCGCCAGCACGTCGTCGGGGATGTCAACGTTGGTGAAGACGTTCTGCACGTCGTCGAGGTCCTCGAGCGCGTCGGCGAGCTTGAGCACCTTGGCCGCAGCGTCCTTGTCGACGGGGATCTCCATGCTCGGCACGAACTCGACGTCGGCCGAGTCGTAGTCGATCGCCGCGGTCTGGAGCGACTGGCGCACGTCAACGATGTCGGTCGCCTCGGAGATGACCTGGAAGGAGTCGTCGTGGTCGTTGACGTCCTCGGCACCGGCGTCGAGGGTCGCCTCGAGGACCATGTCCTCGGAGACCTCGGTCGGCGCCCCGTCCTTCTCCTGCGTCTTCGGCACCACGATCACGCCCTTGCGCGTGAACAGGCGCGAGACGGACCCGGGGTCGGCCAGCGTGCCGCCGTTGCGGGTCACGGCGGTGCGCACCTCCATGGCGGCGCGGTTCTTGTTGTCGGTCAGGCACTCGACCAGGAACGCGACGCCGGCCGGTCCGTAGACCTCGTACATGATCGTGGAGTATTCGGCGCCACCCGCTTCGGCGCCGGAGCCGCGCTTGACCGCGCGGTCGATGTTGTCGTTGGGGACCGAGCTCTTCTTCGCCTTCTGCACCGCGTCGAACAGCGTCGGGTTGCCCGACAGGTCGCCGCCGCCCTGACGAGCCGCTACCTCGATGTTCTTGATCAGCTTGGCGAACAGCTTGCCGCGCTTGGCGTCGACCGCGGCCTTCTTGTGCTTCGTGGTCGCCCACTTGGAATGGCCGGACATGGGGGCTCCCTCTGCTAAGCGGTCGTGACCATGTCGACGAAGTAGCGGTGGATGCGGTCGTCCCCGCCCACCTCGGGGTGGAACGACGTCGCCAGCACATGCCCTTCGCGGACGGCGACGATCCTACCCGCCGCCTCCCCCGCCTCGATGCGGGCAAGCACCTCGACGCCCTCGCCCATGCTCTCGACCCACGGCGCCCGGATGAAGATCGCCCGCACCCGGTCGGGCAGGCCCTCGAAGTCGAGCTCGCCCTCGAAGGAGTCGATCTGACGACCGAAGGCGTTGCGGCGCACCGTGACGTCGAGGCCGCCCAGCGTCTCCTGGTCGGGCGGACCACCCTCGACGCGATCGGCGAGCAGGATCATGCCGGCGCACGTCCCGAAGGTGGGCATACCGGCGCGGATCCTCGCCCGGAGCGGCTCGAAGAGCTCGAAGGTCCGGGCCAGCTTGTACATCGTGGTCGACTCGCCACCCGGTATGACGAACGCCTGGCAACGCTCCAGCTCGCGGGGCCGCCGCACTGCGACTGCGTCGACGCCGAGCTCGGTCAGGAGCCGGACGTGCTCGCGGACGTCGCCCTGGAGGGCGAACACTCCGATGGTGGGCGACGACATGCCCGAATCGTAGGGGGAGCTCGGCCTCGCCGACGAAGCGGCGTGCGTCCACGCAGGCCAGGTGTGCCCTGGGCCCGCGTGGAGCCTGCGTGAAGCTCTTCGAGCTGAAGGAAGTGCTGGATCCGGGGGGGACCGCGAGCCCCCATGGCCCGCTGTCACTAGTTTGAGGATCTGCCGTTGCAATTGCTACGCGATTTCGGCACATGACTAGCAAGGACTACGCCCCGGCGAGAACGGCAGCCGTCCGGGCCATGGCGGCGCACCCGATGAGCGCTCGATGGGGGCTCGACGGGGTCACCCGGGCGTCGCAGGGCAACGGACGATCCACAGATCATCCACAGGCGGGGGACGACGCCCGAGGGTTGAGGGCCGAGTCCCGGCCCAGACGACTACCAGCCGCGCTCGGAGAGGCGGTGCGGCTGCGGGATCTCATCGACGTTGATGCCGACCATGGCCTCACCGAGGCCGCGGCTGACCTTGGCCACCACGTCGGGGTCGTCGTAGAAGGTCGTCGCCTTGACGATCGCCTCGGCGCGCTGCTCGGGGTTGCCGGACTTGAAGATGCCCGAGCCGACGAACACGCCCTCGGCACCGAGCTGCATCATCATCGCGGCGTCGGCAGGGGTGGCGATGCCGCCGGCGGTGAAGAGCACGACGGGCAGCTTGCCGGCCGCGGCCACCTCCTTGACGAGGTCGTAGGGCGCCTGCAGCTCCTTCGCGGCGACGTACAGCTCGTCGGGCTCCATGCCGTGGAGACGGCGCAGCTCGGCGCGGATCGTGCGCATGTGGGTGACG
>NZ_JAOPXV010000015.1 GCF_025964975.1 Nocardioides sp. | reverse complement strand
ACGGTTGGCCCTCAGCCGTGGCCGGGGCAGCGAACTGGACGCGAGTCTCGGTCGTCTGCCGGAGCGTGTCCACCCATGCCCAGGAGGGACCCCGCTGGACCTGCAGGACGATCTGGCGGCCGGGCGAAGCCGGCACGACGACGGCAGTCAGGGCTGCCTTCGCCCCGTCTGGGCTGGCGACCTGGCCGCCCTGCTGGACGATCTGCGGCAACACCTCCAGGCGTACTCGCTGAGCCTCGGCGTCACGTAGCGAGCTGCTCTGGACTGGTGCTCGGCCGGCATCGGTGGCCGCGCCGGGCGCCGGTGCCAGGAGGAGTGAGGCGGGTAGCAGCGCAACGGCCGTGCCTGCGAGGGTGCGACGTTCGAACATCTCTCGACCTTCTTCGCGTTCCGGGCGGACTCATACGGCTGGCCGTCGGGCGTCGCGGCCTGCCCCGTACAGTCGCCTGTGGCCTTTCCCGGTACGACGCAGTCCTGGCCTTCTTGGTTGTCGGGCGTGAGCCGCGAGTGACCTGCCCGCCGTGCGGAACTGCCCCGATACGTGAAGCTTTCACCAGCGGCGCGCAGGTCTGCCCGTATCATTCGAGTCGGTGTGATTCGGGTCACCTTGACCAGGCGGACGCAGTTCGGGCTGTCGAAGCACACGCAGGCGGGCCATGCTGCTCGGACCCTGGGTATGAGGGGAACGAATTGAACGGCGATCACGGCACGGTACCGGCACCCGAACGCGCCCGCGACAGCAGCTGGGGCGGCCCGGGAGTGCGGGCAGAACTGCGCCGGATCGCCGATGACGCGGCACGGCGCGCCGGGTTCCGCGTGTGTGAGATCGAAGTTCTGCGCGGAGACGGGCTCCTCGAGCTGGTGGCCATCACCGGCGCACCTCACGCGGCTTCGACTCCGGGGAGCAGCCACACGCTGAGCCCGGTGTGGCAGGTCCTGCAGGAGGGGACGCGGTACGGCGACTTCGTCTTTCTCGCCGAGGAAGACATGGACGCCCACCTCCAGGAGGCCATCGGCAGCTACGGGTACGTGCCGCCAGCCCTCGAACTGCCGGACCCCGACCGTTGGCGCCCCCTGGACATGCTGGTCGCGCCCCTGACGGACGGCTCCGGTCGCACCCGCGCCCTGCTCCACCTCGACGAGCCGCTCTCGGGCCACCGTCCCCGAGCCGAGCAGCTGCTCGACATCTCGACTCACCTCGAGCTCGTCCTCCAGGCCGTCCTGGCGACCGTCGACCGCGATGAGCTCACCCGTCGGGCACGTCTGGACGAGACTGCGCGCGCGATCGTGCGAGCCGCTTCCGAGCGGCTGGGGGCTGGCGAGCTGCTGGCTCGGGTCCAACCGGAGCTGGTGGCCGGGTTCCGGGCGCGGTCGGTGGCGCTCATGCTCGACGAGCCGCCCGACGAACCGGGCAAGGCGCCCGCCAGCTCGGCGCAGCTCCCCGCATCCCTGCGCCCCGCCGTCGAGGCGGCGACTCGTCGGGCGTGGCAGTCACGGACGGTGATCATCGCCGATCCCGGACGCGTCTGGGGCGACGACTCGCTGGAGCAGGAACACCTGCAGGACCTCACCGATCACCTGCTCGCCCACGACGCGAGGGAGCTGCTCCTGGTGCCGGTGGGGGCCGGGCACGAGTCGACCGGGGTGCTGGTGGTCGTCCGCGACGACCAGGAGGACCGCTGGACCGAGGGGGAGAGCCAAGCGGCGCTCGGGGTCGGGCACGACCTGGGGCGTGCCCTGCTGAGCACCCGCGCGCACGAGCGGGAACAGCAGCTCATCGACCAGTTGCAACGGCTCGACGAATACCGCCAGCAGCTCATCGCGACGGTCTCCCACGAGCTGAAAAATCCCCTGGGGTTGATCGTCGGCCACGTGGAGATGCTCGAGGCGGTCCCTGGTTTGCCGAAGGCGGCCGCGACGTCCGTCCACGCGTTGGGACGCGGCACGTCGCGGCTGACGTCGCTCGTCGACAACCTGCTTCTCCTGAGCCGGATCAGCAACCCGGACATTCCCGTGGTGGGCCTCCCGGTGGACCTCGGGTCCGTTCTCACCCAGGTGGTCGAGGACGAGTCGCTCCGCGCGGAACGCCAGGGCGTGACGCTCCGGACATCGGTCAGCGACGCCTCGTGCAGGGTGACCGGAGAACCCGAGGAGCTGCGCCAGGTGATCGCCAACCTGGTCAGCAACGCCGTGAAGTACTCCCGTACCGGGGGAAGCGTGACCCTGTGCCTCGAGCAACGGGGCGACGAGGTCGTCTTCACCTGCGCTGACAACGGGCTCGGCATCTCCGAGGAGGACCGGGAGCACCTCTTCACGGAGTTCTTCCGCTCGACCAACGCAGAGGCGCTGCAACGACCGGGCACCGGCCTCGGACTGGCCATCGTGTGGAGGATCGTGAGCCGGCACGGTGGACGGACGGAGGTCGAGACCCAGCTGGGACACGGCACCACGTTCCGCGTCGCCCTCCCTGCGGCGGGAGCACTCGGGGATCACGAGGGTTGACCTTGCCCCAACGTCACCCACCACGGTCGTCCCACCGGTGACCGACACCGGGGAGGATGGAGACGATGACCGAGCCCTGCACCCTCGTGACGATGGGCGACCTGTCCTGATCAGCGCGGTCGCCGACGCCCGAGCAGAACGACTTGTGGGGTGGTCTCGGAGCCCTCCGGGGCTCGCTGCAACCTCGCGTGGAGGTCGAAGCCGCTTGCGTCGAGCACGTCGACGACGTGCTGCGGAGCGTGCCGGTAGTTCGTCATGCTCACCGGGTGGCCATATGAGCCGGCACGTTCCGAGCGCTCGCCCTCGCCGGCCTGGAAGGAGGTCAGGAGCCACGCCCCACTCCTCATCACCCGGGCGAACTCGTCGACCAGCGCTCCCAACATCTCCGGTCGCGTGTGGATCATCGAGTACCACACCAGCGCCCCGCCCAGGGTGTCGTCCCGGATGGGTAGTGCCTCCATCGGACCCACGTCGAACGTGATCTCCGGGTGGTTCCGTCGGGCGACGTCGACCATGCCGGCGGACAGGTCGACGCCGAAGACATCGACACCACGGGCAGCCAGGTGGGCGCTGATCCGTCCAGTCCCGCATCCCAGGTCCGCGACGGGGCCGAGAGGCGATTCGAGGCATCGCTCAGCGAAGTCGGCAAGCATGGCGATGTCCAACGCCGTCTCCGCACTCAGTGCTGGCAGGAGAGCCGCGTAGTCCTCGGCGACGGCGTCGTAGGCGTCGCGGGTCTGCGTGAGGTCGTCAGGATCTGTCACGAGTCTCCAGAGCGGACCTCAGCAGGTCCGACCAGTCCGCGTTCACCTGGTCGGCCTGCCTGTGATGCGCAGTCCCAGGTCGCCAGGCCGGGGGGACGGTGACGCCGACGAGGTCGGCGATCGTCGTGACCGTAGCCCTGGGATCGCTGGTGAGGGCCTCGTAGGTGAGCACACAGGGCGTGATCGCGTTCGCGGTGAACCACGCCTGCCAGGAGCCGTTGTGGTCCTCGATGGTCTCGACGAGCCCGAGCATCCGAGCCACGTCCGGCGCCACCGCACTCCGGACGACGTCACCCTGCTGCCAGTACCCGCTCTGCTCGGCGCGAGCCCACGAGACTGCTTGGCCGACCACGTCGTCGCGCACGAGATGGACGAAGGCCAGGCGGCCGAGCGCGGCCTGCAGGGTTGCGGAGTCCGAGACGAGGCGTTCGCGACCGATGCCTTCGACGAGCCTCTCGATCGACCCCCACATGATGCGCGATCCGAACACGCCGTTCTCCGTGGAGGCCGCCTCGCGCACGGCGTCCACGAAGCAGGGGTGGTCCTGCACTCGGTGCCCCTCCGTCTCCAGTCCGAAGCGTGTTGCCCATGCGACTTCGTCCTGCTCCCGGAAGTAGGACTCCGGCCGGCCGAGCACCCCTGTGCTGGCGAGCAGACTGCAGAGGTACGTCGACCCCGTCCGTGGCGTCGCGCACAGGATGTAGCCCCAGGGCTCGTCCACGTCGGGTCGCCCGGCCATAAGCGCGGTCACCGGACCGAGGCGGCCGCGAGGACCTCTTCGACGACAGCGTCGACGTCGGCGTCGGTGGTGCGGTGGTTGGTGATGCACGCGCGGAGGGCGAAGTGGCCGTGCAGGGTGGCGTTGGAGAGGTAGACCCGCCCTCGCGCGTTGACCCGCTCGAGGATCGCGGCGTTGGCCTCGTCGAGGGTGGCCGGGTCAGGCCCTGTCCAGCGGAAGCAGACCGCCGACAACGGGACGTCTGCGAGTCGCTCGAGGTCCGGCTCGGCATCGACCCGGGCAGCCAGGCGCTGGGCCTGCGCGATGTTCCCGGCGATGGACTGACGGAAGGCTTCGAGACCGTGGTAGCGCAAGGAGAGCCAGAGCTTCAGCGCCCTCACCCGTCGCGAGAGCTCGATGGTCTCCTCGAAGAACATCTGTCCCTCGATCGGGTCAGCGCTCAGGGACACGGCGTAGTCGTCGCTGAGCGAGAAGGCGCTCCGCGCGGCGTTCGCGTCGCGATAGAGAAGGAGGCTGCAGTCCAACGGCTGGTAGAGCCACTTGTGTGCGTCGACAGAGACCGAGTCCACGTCGGCGAGTCCCCGGAAGAGCTCCGGCTGGACCATGGCCGCGGGTGCGCCGTACGCGCCGTCGACATGGACCCACAGGTCGTTGTCCCTGGCGATCTCGACGATCTCCGCGATCGGGTCGACCGACCCGGTGACGATGGTGCCGGCGCTGGCGATCACCGCGATCGGCTTCCGCCCCGCGGCCCGGTCCTCGGCGATGGCGTGGCGCAGGGCGGCGAGGTCCAGGCGTCGGTCGGCGTCGATGGGCAGGAGGCGAAGGTTGTTCCGGCCGAGGCCGAGCAGCCCGACCGCCTTGCCCATCGACATGTGCACCGCGGTCGAGGCATAGACGACGGCCTTGGCTTGGGCCATGACACCGTCCTCATTCGCGGGTGCCTTCGCCTCCCGGGCCATGGCGAGGCCCATCAGGTTGGCCATCGACCCGCCGCTGGTCAGGGTGCCCGAGAAACCCGCGCACCCCAGCGCCTCGGCCAGCCACCCGACCACGGTCCGCTCGATCACCGTCGTCGCCGGACCGGAACGCCACGCCGTCGCGTTCTGGTTGACGACCGAGGCGAAGAAGTCGCCGAGTGCGGCCACCGGCTCGCCGGAGCCCATCACGTAGCCGAAGAAGCGGCCGTTGCCGGTGCGGCTGTGCTGCGCCACGTCGGTCAGTGCGTCCAGGGCGGCGGCCCCGAGACCTTGCTCGGGGGCGGGGCCGGAGAACAGGTCGACGCTCTGCGCCCCCGTGGTCGCGGGCTGGATCGGCGTCGAGTCGAGCTCGCGCAAGTGGCGCACGGCCTCCTCGCACACCCGGGCGGCAAGGGCGGAGAAGTCGTCGGGGGAGAGGTCCAGGGGCGCCGGTGACATGCCTGCAGTGTGCCGCCTCACGTGGCTAGTCTGCGGTTCATGTATTCGCTGTGGTCGGAGAACTCCCTGTTCTCCATCGGTAGCCAGGACTCGGTGCTCTCGATCGGTAGCGCTGCCTCGTTCGCGTCGATCGCGAGTGTTGCGTCCTTTGCCTCGGCTGGTTCGATCGCATCGGCGATGTCGGCCGGCTCGGCGCTGTCAAACCAGAGCGCGGGCTCGCTCCTCTCGCACCAGAGCAACGCGTCCGTGCTGTCGAGCCAAGCAAACAGGGCGCTCCTCAGCAGCCGGAGCGACGGGAACGTCCCGGCCGGCGTGGTCGCCATCGGCGTACTGCTGGCACTCGGGGCCATTGCCGCGCACCGGGCACAGCGTTCGGGCTGACCGGCCGCGGGGCCGAACGGAGTCGCGCATCGCGCAACTCGGTGTGGGTACCACCGACGGCATGACTGACTCGACCAACCCCTCGGGAAGCACGGGCGACACCGGCGACGTGATCGGCGCCGGTGTCGGCAACACCACGGAGAAGGACCCGTCCGACTGGACCACCGGCGACGAGCCGATGACCGGTGCCCAGCGCAGCTATCTGGACACCCTGGCCAGGGAGGCCGGCGAGACGCTGTCCGCCGAGCTCACGAAGGCCGAGGCCTCCGAGCACATCGACCGGCTCCAGTCGCAGACCGGCCGCGGCGCAGCCGACTGACAGGTCCTCGTCAGGCCCGCGGGGCGCCGCTCAGGAAGGCGTCCGGAGCCGATCGTCGGGGATCACGGCGATGCCGACGATCTCGATCAGCGCCTCCGGCTGCCACAGGGCCGTGGTGCCGATCCCGGCCATCGCCGGATAGGAGGCGCCGGCCAGCTCGCGCCACACCTCGCCGATCTCCCGGCCGTGCGCCTGGTAGTCGGGGATGTCGGTCAGGTAGATGGTGATGCTGACGAGGTCCGAGGGCTGGCCCCCGGCCTCGGCGAGGGTGGCGAGCACATTGCCGAGGGCAGCAGCTCCCGGCTCAACGTGAAGTGCTGCACGCGCTGCCAGTCGCGCCGCTGGGGAGTGATCGTCGCCAGGGCGACGAGGAGGAAGCAGGCAGTCCATCCCGCTTGATACGTCGTGCCGATCGTCGGTTCGCCGAGGCTGACGAGCGACACGAAGATGCTGTCCGTCACCGAGAGGACCAAGAGCCCTCCGCCCAGGAGGATCCACGGGGGCCTGGCATGACCGGGGCGGCGCAGACCGAGCACGAGCACGAGGGAGACCATCACCACGTCCGCGATGGGATAAGCCAGTGTCGTGGCCCGCGCAAGACCGGTTTCTTCCGAGTCCACGAGGTGGCCCAGCACCGTCGCCCGGCTCACGAACAACACCGACGAGGCAGTCACCAGTGCGTCCAGCAGTGCGCGGAACCAGCTCACGGCCAGTTGCGGCTCCCGCGGGAAGGCGATGAGTGCTGCCGCGGCGGGAATGGTGTAGCCGATGAACAGAAGATCGGTGATGGAAGGGAACGGGTAGACGTGGTCGCGGCTGATGCCGAACCAGAACCAGATGGCCGCCGCGAGTGCCCACACCAGCATGCCAACCGACACCAGGCCCCACGCTCGACGTTCTGGCCCGGGGCGGCGCGCAGCCCGCTGGCAGGCAAACGCCGCGACGAGGGGCGCGACAAGCTGGCAGATGTTGCCCACGTTCTTCGCGCGCTCGTCCCCGAGTTGGTGTGGATGAAGAGAGCGAGGGCCAGGGTCACCAGGATCGAGGTCGCTACGGAGACGGGGAACAGCCATGAAGGCTGGCCCGGGTCTCGCGTGGGGGCAACTGCCGGTCCGCGGATCCCTGCTCCAGTCCGGGGGGTGGCTGGGTGATCACCCCCGCAGCGTATCCGCGAGGTCATTCCTGGGTAGGGGAATGGGTATCCCACCCAATTGCAACCGATGGCGCAGCAAATGCGTCTTCCCCCCATCGTCACCCCACAAAGAATGGAAGAGGAACGAGATGCGCACCACCCGCCTCAGCGCGGCCGCCCTGTCGGTGGCCGCTGCTCTCACGTTGTCCCCCCTTGCTCCCGCTCACGCCGACGCGATCGGCGTGAGGGACCGCGCGGACCTCGACCACGGCGTCGACCTGCGGTCGGTCGTCGTCGACCACAGGGCAGAGAACGTCGTGGTCACCACGACCCACACGGACCTGCGGCCCTCCTTCCGCACCGGCTCCTCCGGAGCCGTATACCTCGACACCGACGAGCTGGACGCGGGGCCGGAGTACGTCTTCGTCGGCGCGTTCTTCTCCGGGTCGGACTACCAGCTGCTCCACACCGACGGCTTCGGCAACCGCCGTTGGGGCCAGCCGGTGGAGGGCTCGTACGAGCTGCGGCTGCGATACCTGAAGGACCAGGCCCGGATTCGGATCGCGCGCGATGCCATCGGGTCACCCGACCAGGTCCGCGTCGCCGTCCGCGTGTCGGGCACCCGGCCCGACGGCACGTCCAGGGGCGTCGTCGACTGGCTCAAGGAGCCGCGAAGCTTCACCGAGTGGGTCGCGCAGTAGGTCCGCTCAGACGGCCGGAGGCACGGGCACGACGGCGACGGTGGTGTGGGCGCGCTCGACCACAGCGGTCGCCACGGTGGAGGACATCATCCTGCCCACCGAGTCCGTCGGGTGCCGGCCCACCACGATCAGGTGCCAGCGCTGTGAGTCGACAGCGAGGCACTCGTGGGCGAAGCCGCGCGCGAGCTGGAGGTCGACCCACACCTCGGGGAACCGCTCGGCGAAGCCGGCGACGGACTCCGCCAGGAGCAGCCGCTCCTCCTCGACGAACGCCTCGGCGGCCGAGACGAGCTGCGGACCGTTCACCGCTGCGATGACGTCGTGGAAGGAGTGCAGGACCGTGAGCGGCAGCTCGCGCATCGAGGCGAGCTCGAACGCGAACTGCAGCACCGCTCGGCCCTCAGTCGTTCCGTCGGCGCCGACCAGGATGCCGCGGCGGACCTGCCCCGGGGACTCGGGCCGGCACACGACCACGGGCGAGTGCGCGCGGCGCAGCACGTTGGCGCTCACCGATCCGAGGAGTCGGCTGCGGAACACCCCGCGACCGCGGGACCCCATGACGACCAGGTGAGCGTCGCGCGAGAGCTCGATGAGCACCTCGCGGGGGTCGCCCTGCACCGCGTGGGCGGTGGTTGCGAGCCCGGGCCGTACCAGCTGCACGGACTCGGCGGCGCCGGCCGCCACGGACCGCGCTCCCTCCATCAGCGCGTCCGTCCCAGCGACGTACGTCGAGGCGGCGCCAGCCAGGGCGAGGGCGTTGAGCTGTGTGACAGGTGCCGCTGTGACGACTGCCAGCGGTCGGTGTTCCCGCGCGGCCTGTTCCGCGGCCCAGCGCAGCGCCCGCCCGGAGTCGTCCGAGCCGTCGACGCCCACGATGATGCTTCCGGGTTCGATGCGTTGGGTCATGCTCCGACTGTCGTCCTGCAGGTGTCTGCGGACCACGGGCGGAGGTCCCGGGTTGTCGGGACCCTTGTCCCCGATCCGGTATCGGTCCCTTGCCACTACCTTCGGCGGCATGAGTCACACCGTGCAACGTGTCGTCGGGGTCCTGGTGTTTCTGGTCGTCGGCGTGCTGAGCCTGCCGGTGGTCGCCTACGTCTTCGACGGCCAGGGGTCCGAGAACTGGATCGTCCCGGTCCAGCTGCTCCTCATGGCAGCGGTCGGCGCGGGCGTCACCGTGGCGCTTCCTGCTCTGGCGCGGGACGGGGCAACCACGCAGCGACGAGCCCTGCTCGGCGTGGTGTGGGGCCTGCTGGCGGCAGTCGCCGCTGTTGCGCTGTTCTTCCTCCTGCTCAGCGGGTTCCGCGGGGCGTGAGGCGACCTCGGGCCTAGCCCGAGAGCAGGGTGAGGAACCGCTCCGCGTCGCCGGTGCGGGGCAGGTTGTTGAACATCACGTATGGCGACGGGCGGCCATCGACCAGGTCCCGCAGCCGGTGGAGCTCCTCGTCGGTGTGGACGTGCCGTGAGCCGGTGGTGCCGTGCAGCCGGTAGTAGGTCTGCTCAGGCGTCACGGTCTCGGTCTGCATCGGATCGACCACGTGCACGAGGTCCAGCTCGGAGCACAGCTCCGTGAGCAGCTGCGTCGGCCACTCGCCACGAGGCTCCCAGAGCAGCCGACCGGCGGGCCGCTCGACCTGCGAGACGAAGGCGCGCAGCCGTTCCACGTTGTCGGTCGTCGGGCGGAAGCTCCGCGGGCACTGGAGCAGAACGGCCGTGGCGCGCAGCACCCGGGCGCACTCCAGGGTGCGCTGCCAGCCGGACAGGACGGGAGGCGTCGTACGGAACGCACCTACCTGTCCGCATGCGCTGTCCGGCAGTGGTCGCTTCAGACGTCGGTAGGTGGGGCTGTTGGACTCATGGGTGACGACCTGCCACGCCTTGATGGTGAACTCGAAGCGGGACGGCACCTGCGCCCGCCAGCGGGCGAGCATGGCGTCGCCGGGCGGGTCGTAGAAGGTGTGCTGCACCTCGACCAGCGGGAAGCGACGGACGTACGTCGACTGGGAGATGGTCCACCCGCACAGGCCTACGCGAACGTCCATGTGCCTCACGCCCGTGCCTAGCGCTGAGTGGGGTCTCGATCCGGCGGTCCTGGCAGCGACGAGTCCAGCCGTGTCAGCTGCTCGGTGAGCGCCCGGCGCAGCTGGTCGCGGTGCAGGCTCTCCATTTCGCGCAGCTGGGTGATCTGCGACTCGATGGCCGCTTTCTTCTCGTTGAGGTCGCCGAGGGTCGTCACCCGCTCACGCTCGAGCTCAGCGGTCTGTTCCTGCTTGGTGCGAGCCAACGCGCCGGCCACCCGGTCCGACTCGGTGCGACTTGCCCGCAGGATCGCATCAGCCTTTTCCTGGGCGTCCTTCACCAGCGCCGCGGCCTCGTGCTCCGCGTCGGAGACGAGCGTCTCGGCGGTGACCGCAGCCACCTCGAGCATACGTGCGGCGGCGTGCGTCGGGGTCTCTTGGCCCGCGGTCTGTCTCGGCTCGGTATCCACGCAGCCGACCCTAGCGCTGGTCGGTGAACAAGTCCGCAGTCCACGGCGGTGCGTCGCGGCCAAGGCGCGTCCGACAGGCCTCCACGTGTCACCACCTGGGTGTGACGGCGTCCCGGGCCGTGGCGGCCTGAAACAGAAGGGTTGGGAGGCCCTATGCCTGGCAGTTCTGCCAGGCGAGATGGGAAGGGAGCAGGATGAACGACGAGGGCGACATCGACAGCGCGGGCCTTCTTCTCGAGGAAGGGGTCGTGCTCCAGGCATCCGGGCACGAGCCCCCAGTGGTCGAGCCGGAGGACGACGAGGTCCCGCCCTGGGGGGTGTTGGCGCCGGACCCCACGGGCCTGGGAGCACTCGCATGACCCAGGGCGGCGCCCCTGACGGGTCGACGGAGGACCCGAAGTCGAGGGGCCAATGACCCTGCCGTCAGGGTGCCGAGCGGAGCACCCTCAGGGTATGGACGAATCGACGCAGGACATCTTGGTCGGCTTCGACGGTTCGCCGGCGGCCGATGCCGCGCTCCAGTGGGCGGTCGACACCGCATTGCTCGAGCACAGAGCGGTCAGGGTCGCCATCATCGACGACTCCTACGCGGCGATGCGGGGCGCCGCGTGGTGGCCGGCGGACTACTGGATCGGTGTGGAGGACCAGGCGCGGGTTGTCAGCGCGAAGGCCGGGCGGGAGGACATCACGGTGATCCGCAGGCGGGGCCCGCTCGTCCCCGCGATGGTCACCCTGGCGCATGACGCGTCCCTCCTCGTGCTGGGGAGCCGCGGACACAGCCGGGTCGGTGAGCTCTTCGTGGGCTCGGCGAGCCAGCACCTCGCGGGACACGCGCCGTGTCCTGTCGTCGTTGTTCGCCCGGCGGAGCTGCCGGACGCGAACCGCATCGTGGTGGGTCTTGATGGCTCGTCGGCCAGTGAGGCAGCCCTCGCCTTCGCCTGCCGTCGTGCTCGGGTGACGGGCGAGACGATCGCAGCTCTGCGCGCCGCCGACTACGGCCCGGTTCACCTGGACCGCAAGGGGCAGCTTCCCGAAGCTCTCGGGGTGTTCCTGACCGAGCAGGAGCAGCAGCTTGCCGCGTCCGTTGGCCACGCCCAGGCCGTAAGCCCGGACGTTGCCATCGGCCCGGAGTTCATCGCACTGTCCCCGGCCGTGGGCCTCGTCGAGGCTTCGCAGCAGGCGTCCTTGCTCGTGGTGGGGTCGCGTGGCCTGAACGCGTTCACCGGCATGCTGCTCGGTTCGGTGAGCCACGAGGTCCTGCACCGCGCCCAGTGCCCGGTCGTGGTGGTGCGCTGA
>NZ_JAOPXV010000124.1 GCF_025964975.1 Nocardioides sp. | reverse complement strand
GCCCGCGCGATGGTCAAGGACATCCAGTACCGCCTCGACGTCAACAGCCTGCACCGCGACACCGAGGTCGACGAGGCATTCCCGCCGATGTCGGTGACCGTGCGCCTGTCCGACGACGTCGACGTCTCGCGCGGCGACATGATCGCGCGCGTCAAGAACGCCCCGAAGCCGAGCCAGGACATCGACGCGATGGTCTGCTGGATGACCAACGAGCCGCTGCGACCCCGCCAGAAGCTCCAGATCAAGCACACGACGCGCACCGCGCGGGCGATGGTCAAGGACATCCAGTACCGCCTCGACGTCAACAGCCTGCACCGTGACACCGAGGACGTCGCTGCCAAGGGTCTCGGTCTCAACGAGATCGGCCGCGTCCAGCTGCGCACCACCGTGCCCCTGCTCTGCGACCCCTACTCGAAGAACCGCACCACCGGGTCCTTCATCCTGATTGACGAGGCCACCGGCGTGACCGTCGGCGCCGGGATGATCAACAGCGCCAGCTGATCACGCACGCGCGGCAGAAGGGCTCGGCGGACTCCGTCGGGCCCTTTCGCGTTGCGCGGGATCTGCTTGGGCGTCAGCGAGCCCTCCGAGGAGGGGCGAGCCCGCCGAGGAGGGCCCCGGCCTCAGGCAGCCGGCGGGGACCAGACCTTCACCCAGTCGACGTCCATGTGCTGGGGCAGGTTGTCGTCGCCCTCCAGGTGCTGGAGCTCGTAGTCGGAGCTGAGCAGGCTGATGATGAGGTACTCCGGCACGCCCGAGACGCCCTGCTTGATGGTGTTGGTGACCTGGCCGTCGATGCGGAAGACGTACTGCTCCGGCGTCCACTCCACGGAGAAGACGTGGAACTTGCTGGACCAGTCGTCCCCGAGCTTCTCCGGGTCGGGCAGCCAGCCACCGGCCGTCTCACCCTTTGCAGTCGGGTGCCAGTAGACGAAGCTGGTGAGGCCACCGTCGGGGTGGTCGTCGCCGAAGTACTCGATGATGTCGATCTCGGCGCCGGTGAGCTTGGCATCCCCCGTCGGCTCCGGGCCGAAGCCCTGGAGCCAGAAGGAGCCGTGCTGACCGCGCAACGGCTGGAACTTGATACGGGCGGCAGCGTGGCCGTAGGTGAAGCTGTAGGCGCTGCCGAGGTGGCCGTTGAGCCGGTAGGCGTACGGCTTGCCCTTCACCCGGCAGGTGCCCTTGTCCGGGTCGTCCAGGACGCTGAGGCGCAGCACGCCGTCCACGACTTCCCTGCCCTCGTCCGAGGCACGTGAGCACATGCGCACGCCGGCATAGCCCTGGTCCCGGGTCCCCCACGCGGCGGTGTCGAGGGAGTCGAACTCGTCAGTGAACGAGGGCTCGGGGACCTCGTCGGTGGACAGCCTGACGCCGACAGGGGCGTCCCCGCCGGAGACGACCCTGAGCTCCCCCGGCTCGGCAACGGTCAGCGCCACACGTCCCTCGGCGTCCGTCTCGCCCGTGTCCTCGGTCGTCCAGTCGTCCCCGTCGGGCACCTGCAGCTCGACCCTGCGTCCGGCGTCGGCGCCCTCGATGCTGACGTCGACCACGAACTCGGCGTCCGTGGACTTCTCCGCGTCCTCGCCGGGGGCGGAGAGCTGCGGCAGCACGGCGGCGCTGATGCCCTTGCCGTCCTCGAAGTCCGCTTCCGCCAGATCGGCGCCCGCAGTGCCTGAGCAGGCGGCCAGGGCCGCGAGGCAGGCAAGCGCAGTCGTACGGCGAACGAGCGCGGTCATCCTTCGGGGGGCAGGCATGCGCGGCATTCTCACAAAGAGCGGCGCGGCGGGTCCAATCGCAGCGCCTCGCGGCGACGGTCGACGGACGCGATCACGTGCCGGTTCCCCGTCCACCCAGCAGTGGCCCGTGTGGAAGAAACACCCGGAAACGGCTCCCGCGCCCGACCTGGCTCTGGACGCTCACCCGGCCCCGTGTGCGTTGACGATGGAGCGCACGATGGACAGCCCGAGCCCCGTGCCGGGCGTCATCCTGGCCTGCGCTGCGGAGGCACGGAAGAACCGGGTGAACAGCTTCTCGACGTCGTCAGCGCTGATCCCGATGCCGGTGCCCGCCACCTCCAGCTCGATGCCGTCCGCGACCTGCTCGAGGGTCAGCCGGACCGAGCCGCCCCGGTCGGTGTACTTGACGCCGTTGGACATGAGGTTGTCCAGCACCTGGCGCAGGCGATGCGCGTCCACCTCGCAGACCAGCGAACCTGGACTGTGCAGCTCCAGGTGCACGCCCGCACGGCCGGCCATCGGCCGCGCCGACGCCACTGCCTCACGAACGAGCGTGGCGACGTCGCAACCTCGCACGGACGACGTGCATGACGGCTTCGGGCCCCTGGCGACCTGGAGGAGGTTCGAGACCAGGTCGTCGAGGCGGACAGCGTTGCGCTCGATGACCTTGAGCCGCACAGCAGCGTCGACAGGGAGGTCACGCCCTGACGTGAGCATCTCCAGGTGCCCAACACGGAGGTCAGCGGCGTCCGGAGCTCGTGGGACACCGAAGCCACGAACTCGTCCTTGACGCTCATGGCCCGCATGTAGTCGGTGACGTCGGTGTAGGCCAGCGCCGCTCCCTCGATCCCGCCGGCCGGGCCGTGCACCGTCCGGGCCGGCACCTACAGTGCGCGCCTCTCCGACGGCTCCTTGCCCACCCAGATGCGTAGGTCGTCGAACTCCTCCCCCTGCAGGGCGCGGTAGGAGGGCGTCTCCTCACGCGTGAGGAGCGACATGGTGTCCGGGGCGTAGACGAAACCGACCTGTCCGGCCTGCCCCAGGTGACCGTCGGGAAAGGC
>NZ_JAOPXV010000115.1 GCF_025964975.1 Nocardioides sp. | reverse complement strand
AGCAGCAACAGCTCGATGACGCGCGGCTTGGTGAGGCCGACGTACGCCGCGACCACGTCCTTGAAGGACGCGGGCGCCTCGGTGGAAGTCGCTGGTGGCTGCACCGCCGACAAATCGGTCGACTCGTCGCCGCCCCCGGGGGGCACAGCAGCAGAGGCCGATTGGTCGACGTGCGTCACGGTGAAGACCTCTAATACAAAGGGATGAGTGCGGGTCGAGTCTATCCCGCGGGGTGGGTAGGCTCGGTGGCGCCCGGCGCCGTACCCAATGACAAGGATCACTGTGACCTCCTCGCTTCCCGCGCTCGACTGGACCGAACTCGACGACAAGGGCGTGGACACCGCTCGGGTGCTGGCCATGGACGCCGTGGAGAAGGTCGGGAACGGTCACCCGGGCACCGCCATGGCGCTCGCGCCGGCGGCCTACCTGCTCTTCCAGAAAGTGATGCGGCACAACCCGTCCGACCCGAACTGGTCGGGCCGCGACCGCTTCGTCCTGTCCGCCGGGCACAGCTCGATCACCCTCTACACCCAGCTCTTCCTCGGCGGCTGGGGGCTCGAGCTCGACGACCTCCGCTCCCTGCGCACGTGGGGCAGCAAGACCCCCGGCCACCCCGAGCACGGACACACCGCCGGCGTCGAGACGACCACCGGGCCGCTGGGCCAGGGAGTCGGCAACGCCATCGGTATGGCGATGGCCGCCCGCCGCGAGCGCGGTCTGTTCGACCCCGGTGCCGCGCAGGGCGCCTCCCCGTTCGACCACCACATCTATGCGATCGCGAGCGACGGCGACCTGCAGGAGGGCGTCAGCGCCGAGGCGTCCTCCATCGCCGGCACCCAGCGGCTGGGCAACCTCACCGTCATCTATGACGCCAACCGCATCTCCATCGAGGGCGACACCGACATCGCCTTCACCGAGGACGTCGGTGCCCGCTACGAGGCCTACGGCTGGCACGTACAGACGGTCGACTGGACCAACGACGGCACCGAATACGTCGAGGACGTCCCGCAGCTCCACGCGGCGATCGAGCAGGCCCGTGGCGTCACGGACCAGCCGAGCCTGATCGTCCTCCGCACCGTCATCGCCTGGCCCTCGCCGAACGCGCAGGGCACCGGGAAGTCCCACGGCTCGGCGCTCGGGGCCGAGGAGGTCGCTGCCAGCAAGGAGATCCTGGGCTTCGACCCCGAGCAGCACTTCGAGGTGCCGGAGGACGTCATCGCCCGCACGCGCACACTGGTCCAGCGCGGCAAGCAGGCCCAGGCCGACTGGGACGAGCAGTTCGCCGCTTGGCGTGGAGCCGCCTCCCCTGAGGTGCTCGCCACCTGGGAGCGCATGCAGACGCGGGCGCTGCCCGATGGGCTGGCCGACGCGCTCCCCACCTTCGAGGCCGACCCCCAGGGTGTCGCCACGCGCAAGGCCTCGGGACACACGATCAACGCCGTCGCCGGGCTGATGCCCGAGCTGTGGGGTGGCTCCGCCGACCTCGCGGAGTCCAACAACACCACGATCGAGGACGCCCCGTCCTTCATCCCCAAGGACCGCTCCACCGACCAGTGGGACGGCGACCCGGAGTCCGGTCGCGTCCTGCACTTCGGCATCCGCGAGCACGCCATGGGAGCGATCCTCAACGGCATCACGCTGCACGGCGGCACCCGCGTCTTCGGGGGCACGTTCCTGACGTTCTCCGACTACATGCGTGGCTCGGTGCGGCTCGCCGCTCTGATGGGTCTCCCCGTCACCTACGTCTGGACCCACGACTCCATCGGGCTCGGCGAGGACGGCCCCACGCACCAGCCGATCGAGCACCTCGCCGCGCTGCGTGCGATCCCCGGCCTCGACGTCGTGCGCCCTGCGGACGCCAACGAGACGGCGGCCGCCTGGCACGCGATCCTCCAGAACACCGACCGTCCGGCCGGCATCGCCCTGACCCGGCAGAACGTCCCGGTCTTCCCTCGCGGGACCGACGGTTACAGCGACACCTCCAACGTCCACCGCGGCGGCTACGTCCTCCTCGACGTCGAGGAAGGCCTGCCCGACGTCGTGCTCGTCGGCACGGGCTCCGAGGTGCAGATCGCCGTGGCGGCGCGTGACCTGCTGGCTGCCGACGGCATCCGGGCCCGCGTCGTGTCGATGCCGTGTCGGGAGTGGTTCGACCAGCAGGAGCCGGCCTACCGCGAGAGCGTCATCCCTCCGACCGTCAAGGCGCGCGTCTCGGTCGAGGCCGGGATCGCCCTCGGCTGGCGCGAGATCGTCGGCGACCACGGACGGATCGTCTCGATCGACACCTACGGCGCATCCGCCGACTACGCGCGGATCTACCAGGAGTACGGCATGACCGGAGAAGCCGTCGCGGACGCCGCCCGCGACAGCCTCCGGTTGTCCAAGGACTGACTGCACGCGCGCCACCCGGCCTCATCCACAGCCTCACCCACAGCCTCACCACAGGAGGAACCATGAGTGACCGCATGAAGGCTCTCGCAGACGCGGGCGTGTCCATCTGGCTCGACGACCTGTCCCGCGAACGCATCGAGACCGGCAACCTCGCCGAGCTGATGGAGTCGCGCTCCGTCGTGGGTGTCACCACCAACCCGTCGATCTTCGCAGCGGCCCTGGCCGACGGCGAGCGCTACGACGACCAGGTGGGCGAGCTCGCCGCGTCGGGCGCTGACATCAAGGCGACCGTCTTCGCCCTGACGACGACCGACGTCCGGCAGGCGTGCGACATCTTCGAGCCCGCCTACGACGCCAGCGACGGCGTGGACGGCCGGGTCTCGATCGAGGTCGCCCCCGACCTAGCCTTCGACACCGACGCCACCATGGCGTCGGCTCGCGAGCTGTGGGCAGAGGTCGACCGGCCCAACCTGCTGATCAAGATCCCGGCGACCACCG
>NZ_JAOPXV010000110.1 GCF_025964975.1 Nocardioides sp. | reverse complement strand
CGGGCAGCCCCATCTCGGTCAGGAGGTCCTTGCGGCCGGCTTCGGCGAGGTCGGCGAGGTGGCGCGGCGGCCTCTTGCGGCCGCGTGGCTCGTCGAAGACGAGGGGCAGGGTCTTGATGGGTTCGTGGGACATCGCTCGCGATTCTCCCACCCGCTTGGTGAAAAGGGCGACTCTGCGGGTGCGGGCTAGAGCATGAAGAAGAGCACCAGCGACGTCACGCTGACGACGACCACGGCGGTCAGCACCATCCCGACGACCATGAAGATCCCGAACCGGCGGGTCTTCCGCTTGGCCAGCATGAAGATCGGCACGGCGAGCAGGAGGAGCACGAACGGGAACAGCTCTTCGGCGGTGTCGTCGGAGAAGAGCAGGCGCAGGATGGCTGCGAACGCACCCGGGAGGACGGTCACGAGGACCATGCCGGAGAAGAAGCCGACGATCGCAGCGAACGTGGGGTGGCTCCGATGCCACCAGTTGCCCGCGTGGGTCGACGCGACCTGCTGGTCGGTCTCGGGGGTCGTCCGGGGCGAGCTCATGGGCTCATCGTAGGGCGGAGGCCACCGTGAGCACGTCCGGCATACCGAGTGACCTCCACCTCACGAGATCCGGCTCGCGTCCGGTGAGCTCGGCCACCAGGAGGGTCCAGGCGGTGCCGTGCCCCACCATCACGACGTCGTCCTCGCCGTGGACGTCGAGGATCCCGATGACGGCGGGGACGAGGCGCTCCCGCAGCGCGGCGAGCGGTTCCCAGCCGGGAACCGCGCCGGTGTCCGGGTGCGCGAAGGCGGCCAGCACCCGCTCCTGGAAGTCCTCCGTCCAGGCCGTGACGCCACGCTCGTGCTCGCGCAGCTCCTCGATGACCCCGGTCTCACCGTCGGTCAGCAGCTGCGCGGTCTGCTGGGCCTTGGGCTCGGGCGAGCTGAACCACGCAGCGCGCTGGGGAAGGCGGTCGCTTTCGCGCAGTGCCCAGATGTCGTCGAAGCCGGCCGGGTCGAGCTCCCACTCGGCGGCGGGGCGGTTCGGGTCGATGACAGGCAGGCCGTGACGGACGAGGTACAGGGTCACAGGAACTCCCCCGCCCCGCGAAGCCGCGTCTCCAGCACCTGCGATGCCTTGGTCGAGTCGAGGCGTACGTCGACGGGCCCGGGCACGCGCGCGGCGACCCGACTGGTGCTGCGCAGTGACGAGGGGTCCAGGCCGTCGCGCCGGGCGATCAGCCGCCCGAGCTCGAACCTGCTCATGGCGTCCGTGCCGGCGACGTTCGGTACGCCCTGGAGCCCCGAGCCCGCGACCTCGACGAGGGCGTCCGCCAGGTCGGTGACGTGCACGGGGCACCGGCGTTCGTCCTCGAGGAGCGCCCCTTCGGCACCAGCGAGGAGGTAGTGGACCAGACGCTCGTGTTGCGAGGTGCCGTCGCCGAGGATCAGCGAGGTGCGGGCAACGACGACGTCGGGGCAGACGGCGAGCGCACACGTCTCGGCGGCGGCCTTCGCTGCGCCGTACCGGCGTGATCGGGTCGGGGGGCGGTGGTCCGCGACCAGGGCGTCGACGGCGCGCCTGTCGCGCAGGTCGGCGTCGACGGACCCGACTGCGACCACGTCGTGGCCGGCAGCAGCCGTGACGACGTGCCGGCCCAGGTAGCCGGTGCGGCCGCCGGTGACGAGGAGACGCACGTCAGCGCGTGAAGACGAGGTAGTGCAGGATCACCCAGGTCGGTGCCACCGTCGCGAGCAGCGAGTCGAGCCGGTCCATGAGGCCGCCGTGGCCGGGGATGATCTGGCTCATGTCCTTGATACCGAGGTCGCGCTTGATCACCGACTCGCACAGGTCACCCAGCGTCGCCATCACTGCGGCCACCAGGCCGAGCAGCGCCCCTACCCACCAGTCGCCGTCCAGGAACAGGGTCACCAGGCCGATGCCGGCGCCGACGCACGCGAGGACCGAGCCCGCGAACCCCTCCCATGACTTCTTCGGGGAGATGACCCGCGCCATCGGGTGCTTCCCGAACAGCACGCCGGCGATGTAGCCGCCGACGTCGGAGGCGACGACCATCGCGATGAAGGTGATCACCCCCCTCACGCCGTCGTCGTCCATGGTGAACCCGACGCCCGGGGTGTTGCCCCCCTCAGCCAGCAGCAGTGCGACGAACGAGGCCAGAAAGGGGAGGTAGACGAGGGTGAACACAGCCGCCGTGGCGTTCTGGACGTAACCGTTGATGCCCCGGCGCAGCAGCCACAGCATCACGACCAGGGCACTGACCGCAGTGGCGGTCACGAGGGCTGGCGCACCCCAGATGTAGGCGACGACGACCATCACGACGCCGCCGGCCATCAGCGGTTGCTCCGGGATGTCGATGCCCTTGGCAGACAGGCCGCGCTGCAGCTCCCACACGGCCACGACGACCGCGACGGCGACGACCGCCACGAACGCGGTCTTCCAGAAGAACAAGGAGAGCAGGATCAGCCCCACCAGCACCAACGCGGAGACGATGGCAGCGCGGAGGTCCCGACCGGCGCGGCCGTGGACCTTCGCAGGCACGCCCGGCGTGACCGGTGACTGAGGGGTCATCATGATGGGTTCGTCGGCCTGCACTCAGACCTCGAGGAGCTCGGCTTCCTTGTTCTTGAGCATGTCGTCGATGGCGTCCGTGTGCTTCTTGGTGATCGAGTCCAGCTTCTTCTCGGCGCCGGTGACGTCGTCCTGGCCGACCTCGCCGTCCTTCTCGAGCTTCTCCAGGCCCTGCTTGGCGGTACGCCGCACGTTGCGCACCGACACGCGACCGTCCTCGGCCTTCGCCCTGGCCATCTTGATGTAGTCCTTGCGGCGCTCCTCGGTCAGCTCCGGGAAGACGACGCGCAGGATCTTGCCGTCGTTGGACGGGTTGACGCCCAGGTCGGAGTCGCGGATGGCCTTCTCGATGGCGCCCATCGCCCCGATGTCGAAGGGGGAGATCAAGATCGTGCGGGCATCCTGGGAGGTGAATGAGGCCAGCGCCTGCAGTGGCGTGGGCGATCCGTAGTAGTCGGCGACGATCTTGCTGAACATGCTGGGGTTGACGCGCCCGGCACGGATCGCACTGAACTCCTCGCGGGTCGCCTCGACCGACTTCTCCATCTTGCTGTCGGCCGCGCTGAGAACTTCGTTGATCACGGGGACTCCTGTGTGGGTTCGTGCGTGGTTGAACGCTGTCGTCGTGGGTGCTGGTGGCGGACGAGCTCAGCCGTCGCGACTCACCAGCGTGCCAATCTTCTCACCCTGCACGATGCGCAGGATCGCGCCCTCGTCGTCAGCTCCGAAGACGATCAGCGGCATGTTGTTCTCCATGCACAGCGCGAAGGCCGTCGCGTCGGCGATCTGGATGCCCTGCTGCAGGGCGTCCTGGAAGGTCAGCGTGTCGTACTTCGTCGCGAGCGGGTCCTTCTTCGGGTCCGCGCTGTAGACGCCGTCCACGCCCTGCTTGGCCATCAGCACCACCTCGCAGTGCGTCTCGAGGGCCCGCTGGGCGGCGACGGTGTCGGTGGAGAAGAAGGGCATCCCCGCGCCCGCGCCGAAGATGACCACCCGGCCCTTCTCCATGTGCCGGATCGCGCGCCGCGGAATGTAGGGCTCGGCGACCTGGCCCATCGCGATGGCGGTCTGCACGCGGGTCTCGACGCCGCCCTTCTCCAGGAAGTCCTGGAGGGCGAGGCAGTTCATCACCGTGCCGAGCATGCCCATGTAGTCGGCTCGCGAGCGGTCCATGCCGCGCTGCTGCATCTCCGCGCCGCGGAAGAAGTTGCCGCCGCCGACCACGATGCTTACGCCGACGCCCTCGCGCACGACCGTGGTGATCTCGCGGGCGATCTTCTGCACGACATCGAGGTCGACGCCGACCTTGCCGCCGCCGAACACCTCGCCGGAGAGCTTGATCAGGACACGGTGGTAGGCGGTCACGAGAAGGTCCCTTCGGCGGCGGTGTCGAGCACGGCCCAACCTATCGGGCCGACTGCGCCCTCGCGAACTTGCGGGAAACTGGCGGGAGGCTGGCGAGCGCAAACGCCGCAGGGGTCGTACGCCGCGGCGTACGACCCCTGCGGATCAGCTGGGTGGTGCTGCGCCCTCAGGCGCCTACCTCGAAGCGCGCGAAGCGCTTGACGCTGGTGCCGGCCTCGTCGAGGACGGTCTTGACCGACTTCTTCGCCTCGGAGACGGACTCCTGCTCGAGCAGGACGATCTCCTTGTAGAAGCCGCCCAGCCGACCCTCGACGATCTTGGCGATCGCCTGCTCGGGCTTGCCCTCTTCGCGGGTCTTCTGCTCGGCGATGGAACGCTCGCTCTCGACGACGTCCGCGGGGACCTCGTCACGGGTGAGGTACTGCGCCTTCATCGCGGCGATCTGCATCGCGGCACCGCGAGCAGCGGCCGCGTCGCCGTCGAACTCGACGAGCACGCCGACTGCCGGCGGCAGATCAGCGGCACGCTTGTGCATGTAGACGACAGTCTCGCCCTCGAAGTAGGCGACCTGGCCGAGCTCGATCTTCTCGCCGATGGTGATCGCCAGGTCCTGGACGACCTCGCCGACGGTCTTGCCGTCGAGCGGGACGGCCTTGAGGGACTCGACGTCGCCGGCCTTGGCCTCGTTGGCGGCGTCGGCGATGCGCTGGGCGACGGCGACGAAGTCGTCACCCTTGGCCACGAAGTCGGTCTCGCACTTGAGCTCGACGAGCGCCCCGCCGGAGGTGGCGACGAGGCCGGCGGAGGCCTCGCGCTCGGCGGCGCGGTTGGCCGCCTTGGCGGCACCCTTGACGCGCAGCAGCTCGACAGCCTTGTCGAAGTCGCCGTCGGCCTCGGTGAGTGCCTTCTTGCAGTCCATCATTCCGGCCTGCGTCAGGTCACGGAGCTTCTTGACATCGGCAGCGGTGAAGTCGGCCATGGTCTCTCTTCCCTGTGTTCGTGGTGTCCGGTGAGCTGGAGCGGGCCGCGAGTCTCCTCGCGGCCCGCCAGCCAGTCAGTCGTTCTTGGTCTCGGCGTTGACGAACCCGGCGGCCTCGGCGGCCTCGGCGCTGTCGAACCAGATCTCAGCCTTGGTGCGGTCGTACCAAGGGCTGGTGGGGCCGTGGAACTTCATCGAGGACTTGTTGCCCTTGATGTCGAAGCCCTCGGGAGCCGAGCCGTCCTCGTTGGCGGGAGCCGAACCGGCGATCTGGGCCTCGCCAGCCTCGGTGGGTGCCTCAGCGTCCTTGACGGCAGTAGCCGTGTCCACCGACGCCGCGTCGAGCGCAGCTGCGTCGAGATCGGCGTTGACCTCGTCGGCCGAGGCGTCGCCGCCGGCGGCAGGAGCCTCGGTCGTTGCGTCAGCGGCGGAGACGTCGGCGGCAGGCGCCTCGGTC
>NZ_JAOPXV010000061.1 GCF_025964975.1 Nocardioides sp. | reverse complement strand
TCGGCGCACCACACCACCATGACCCTCATCCGGACGCCCGGCGGATCTCGCGCACCGGTCGGTCGACGAGGTGCACACCGGGCCAGGTCAGGTCCGCGCGCTGGGGCGGCCGTGTCCCGCGGCGTACGACGAGACGCGCGCGCCGCTCCGTCAGCTGCCCGGCTCCTGCCGTCGGACCGGTCCAGCGGGAGTCCTCGACGCTCAGCCTCGCCTCGACCCGGGGCCAGTCGCCGTGGACCACGAGGACCGAGGAGCGCGTCCGCAGTCGCGAGTCGAGGATCGCTGCCGTCCGCTCGTCGACGGAGGCAGGCGGTCGGAGGACCACGACCCGGAGCACGTCGACCAGTGCCGCCGTCACCTCCAGCCAGTGTTCGCCGGGGTCGGGCACCAGCACCGTGCGTGACAACTCGATCCCCAGCTCCGCGGCGGCCTCTGCCCCGAAGTCGGCGCATCCTGCGAACCCGACCCATTCCCCAGCCTGCGAGGCTCCTGCGGCCAACGCCATGGCCAGCGAGGCGGTGTCGACGGCGTAGGTCGCACCAGCGTGCAGGGGGACGAGACTGGCCAGGCCGGGTAGGGTCGAAACAGGCTGGAGGGCCGGTCGTTGCTCCATCGCCGCCACCCGTTCGCGCAGCTGCTCGATGACCGAACGCCCCGGGTCGAGGGTGGAGACCGAGCGGCTGGAGGACATCTCCCCATCATCGAACAGGTGTTCGAATCAGTCAAGAGCGGGCTGGCTCGACGGATCGATGCTGCTCTCGTCTCGACGATCGCGCAGCCGGGTGGGCCGAAGTACTTGAAAGTCGCACGAGCGAGCGCCACGCGGGTGAGAATGAGGTGTGGACGCCCAGGACGACGCCCTGCTTCGGGAGGTCAAGCACCTCGTGCAGCGCGCCCAGGTCGGCCAGGCCGCCGAGGTCCTTCGCACGGCGGAGGCGCGGTTGCGAGAGCTCGGGGCGGGCACCCATGAGGGCGGCCCCGCGGCCATGCACTTTCCTCGCGTGGTGGCACTGATCGAGGATGACGTCATCGCGGCGCTGGCCGCGGCCGAGGACATGCTCCGCGCGGCGGAGAGGGACAACGCGCTGGGCTGGCGCGCGTGCGCCCTCGCTGTCCGGGGCGAGCTAAAGCTTCTTCGCGGCGACCAGGACCAGGCCCGCTATGACGTCGAGGCGGTGCTGGTCGACCTGGCGGCGGCCGAGGCGGCCCTGGAGCTCAGCACTGACGTCGGGTATGTCGCCAGCACCGCCCACGTGGCGATCGCGAACGGCTACGTGCCCCTGCGGCTCTACGAGCTCGCCGTGCCGCACTATGAGGCCGCCTACCAGATCAGCCTGGCGGAATCCGGCCCGGAGGACGCTGGCCCCAGCATGTGGTTGCTCAACCTGGCCACCTTGCACCTCCTGTGGTGCCTCGAGCTCTATCGGGTCGGCCTCGACGCTGAGGCCGAGGAGCACAGTGCCTGTGCCCACGGGCACGCGGCTGCCGGCGCGGAGAGACTCAGCGGTGCAGCCCTTCTACCGGCGGTGGCTGCTTGGCGGGAGCCGTGCCTGCTGTTCGAAGCCGCCGCGCGCGCCGACGGTGCCGACCCGGGCGGCGCGGTCGACGACATAGAGCGGCTGCTTCCCGGGGTGCGCGAGCTCGGCGACGCCCACGAACACGTGCTGGCGGTCCCGTTCCTGGCCGTCGCCCTGTTGCGGGAGGGGAGGCACGAGGAGTCCCTGGCCGTCATCGAGGAGGCGCTGGCCCAGGTCCCCGCGAAGGATCGCGCCTCCCCGACGTACCTCTCGCTCGCGCACACCTACAGCCTGCTCCTGGCACGCACCTCGAAGGCGTCCGAGGCGGCCCTGGAGTACGGAAACGCCCTCGCCGCCGAATCCTGGCGCCAGCGCCAGCGCACCCTCGTCTCGGCTCGGACGATGCGAGCCTTCGCCCAGCTGCAGGCGGAGCACGAGCAGGTGACCCGCGACGCGGACACCGACGCGCTCACCGGGGTGGCGAACCGTCGCGCGTTCGACCGGCACCTCGAAGGCATGGCGGGCGCCGAGGAGCCCGGTGGGCAGGTCGGCGTGCTCTTCATCGACCTGGACGACTTCAAGGGGGTCAACGACACCTTGGGTCACGCCGCGGGGGACGCCATGCTGCAAGGGGTGGCACAGGCAATCGCCGCGAACTCGCGGGAGAACGACCTCGTCGCTCGTGTGGGTGGTGACGAGTTCGCGGTGCTGCTGCCAGGCGCAGCGACCGACGACGCTGAGCGGGCGGCGCGACGCATCCTGGCCGCGGTGCGCGACGCCCCGCAGCAACTTCCTACCGTCAGCATCGGCGGGGCGTCGGGCCTCGCCCGCGAGGTGCGGGCGATCGTCGTCCGCGCCGATGACGCGATGTACGTTGCCAAGCGCGCTGGACGCAACCAGCACCACGTCGCCTAGAGGTCGACCTCGGCCAGCCAGGGCATCTGCGATCGCGCGGTCAGCCCCGCCGGGTCCGTGCCTGGTCGACGACGCTCTGCGCCGCGTCTGCCGTGGTGATCTGCTGGGACGCCGCGAGCTCCTCGAGCCGGAGCGCCGCCTGCTCGATGTCGAGGGAGTGCAGCTCGCTCAGCACGCCCTTCGCCTGTTCGACGAGGTCGCGCGCAGCCGTCGCGCGGTGCACCCGGTCCGTCATCTCGTCCGCAGGGATGTCGGTGGAGTGGAGGAGCACGATGGTGGCCACGTCGGCGAAGGCCTGGCAGACGAGGCCAGTCCCGTCGTCGTCCGGTCGAGGGCCGTCCTGGAAGACGTTGAGTCCTCCTAGGACGCGTCCACGCCACGACATGGGGTAGGCATCGACGGCGGTGAATCCGGCCTCGCTGATGGCGGCTCCGACGCTGCTCCACCTGCGGACCATCTCGTCGGACCCGGTCGCCGACTGGTGCCTGCCGGAGCTGATGACGTCGACACAGGGTCCTTGGGTGTCCTGGGCCTGCAGCAGCTCCAGATGGGTGGCGGCGGCCAAGGAAGAGGCGAGGAGCCCGAGGCGCTCGTGCTCGTCGAGCACCAGGATGGCGACGGCACCGGCGCCCGTCACCTCGACGCAGTCCTTGACCAGCCTGGACAAGATGTCCCCCACGGGTCGTGCATGGACCATTCCCGAGGCGGCCGCGGCAAAGGCTTGTTCGCTCGTGCGGTGGGTCATGACGGTCCTTCCTCAAGGGGGGCGGCGAATCGTAGTGATCGGTCGACGACGCGGCTGCTCACCTGTGACAGTGCCGCGTCATGGGCGTAAGCATGCGCGCGTAGCACCGCCAGAGCGTCCTCTGGAGACAATCCGAGCTGGGCCACCACCATGCCGGTCGCCTGGGAGACGCGGTCGCGGGCGAGCCATCGTTCGTTCGTCGCGCTGCCGGACCCGAAGTCACCCAGTACCGCCACGCCGATGGCGTTGGCGAGGAACTGCGCCTGTTCCAGCCCGACCTTGAGGCCGGAGCTGTCGTGCTGGTGAGCGGTCAGCACCCCGAGCACCGACTTTTGCGGCCGCATCGGGAAGGCGTAGAGCGCTGGCGGCGGACGCCACGTCGTGTGGTCGAGAAGGGCCTTCATCAGCCCTGGCCACACCGTGATCGTGTCCGCCGCGTGAGCGTCGAGGACCGCAGGACCCTCACCCGTCATGGCCCGAAGACTGGGTCCCTCGCCGATCATGTCCTGGAGGTCCTCGAGCTCCTCGGCGTCCCGACCGGTCACGGCCAGCAGGCTCCGCGCGCTCGGGGTGCTGCCGACCGTGATCGCCGCCCCGTCGGCGCCCACGACCTGCGCGAAGGCACCGCACAACCGTTGCGGCAGCTCGTCACTGGTCTGGGCGGACAAGGTGCGCGTGAACTCGCTCAGCAGGTCGGGGGAGACGTTCATCGAGCCGCGCCTAGACCCTCGCGAGGCGGACGTCGGCGCGACCGATGGCGGTGTCTGTATCCATGGGAGTCCTCCGGAGCGCAGCGCACGGAAGGGGGCCTTGTGGCGCGTGCTTGATTGAGTTTCTCACGACCGGGAGCAAGGCGAGCACCTCCTCCGGTGCTCCTACCTACTTGACGTTGCCCTCGTCCACGAGTTCCTGGGCAATGTCACGGAGCTTGAGGTTCGAGTGGGACGAGGCGCGGACCAGGAAGGCGAAGGCGCGATCCTCGTTCATCTGGAACCGCTCCATCAGGAGGCCGATGGCCTGCCCGATGACCTTGCGCGTGTTGAGGGCCTCGTTGAGCGACCGGCGTTCGTGGGCGTGGTCCAGGGCGATGGCGGCGTGCGCGGCAAACACGTCGGCGAGCATCTCCGCCTCGGGGTGGAGCTCCTCCGAGACCGTGGAGTACAGGTTGAGGCCGCCGAGCGTTCCTTCGCTGTTGAGGTAAAGCTTGACTGCCAGTTGCGACTTGAGGCCGAGCTGGACGGCACGAGGCACGTACTTCGGCCACCGCGGGTCGTGCCGGATCCTTGGCGCCACCACGACGTTGCTCTCGTGCAGGCTGTCGACGCAGGGCCCCTGGGCGAGCGAATGCTGGAGCTCGTCCAGGCGGAGCACCAGATCGCCCGCTGCGGCCCTGGTCTCGACCTTGCCGTCCTGGTGCACCTCGGAGATGCCGACGTGGTCGAACCCTGGGATGGACTCCCGGGCGACCTCGGCGATGGTCTGCAAGGTCTCGTCCAGGGTTCGGGGCTGGTGCATCGTCCGGGCGGCTGCGGCAATGGCCATGCCGATGTCGGAGCGCGTGTTCATACGTGTCCTACGGTGCTGGGCAAGGTGACAGGAACGCAGAGAAACGCTCGTTGATTCGATGCGCTGCAGACCCGCCACGGCGGCCCGTTGCTTAAGCAGCCGATGACTCAGGTTCAACCCTACACTCCACGAGTCCCCCGATTCAGCCCGTATCGGAGCCCCGCCATTCAGCGCGCGAAGCCTCGGTCCACGAGCTGTCGGGCGTAGTCGCAGACGTGGAGTCCGGCCTGCGAAGCCGATGCTTCGAGGTCCGGGCACTCGGGTGCCGATGGGACCTCGACGGTCTCCCAGCCCTCCGCGTGCAAGGCGGCCACATAGGCGTCCCACTGCCGCAGAGCCAGGTCGACGTCAACCGGCACCCGTTCGATGTGGGTCACCAGGCCCTCGGCCAGGCGTGGGCTCGGACGGCGGACGAGGGCGAGACGGTTCACAGGAGTCCTCTCGATGCGTGGTCGCGTGGGACAGGGCCAGTCCATCGATCATCCCGAACAGTGCCTTCGCCACGACGACCGGGTCCTCGGCCCGGAACTTGGCTGCGACCTGCCCGTCGCGGACGACTCCGGCGATGCTCGAGCCCCCGCTGCCCACCCGTGACTCGTGAGGTGGTCCAACGCAGGTCGCCGGATGCTCCGAATGGGCCTACCTTGTTGACGTGCGCGTCGCGATCGCGGGAACAGGCATAGCCGGGTCCGTCGGCGCGCTGCTCCTGGCTCGCCGCGGGCACGAAGTTGTCGCGATCGACCGCGACCCGGGACCGGTGGCCGGGGAGCCGTGGGATCGGCACGGCGTGATGCAGTTCCACCAGCCCCATACCTGGCGCGCTCCCGCCCGCACGGTGCTCGCGCGCCACCTTCCCGACGTGCTGGCCGCAGCGGAGCAGGAGGGCGCCCTGTCGGTCACCAGGCCCGTGGTGCCGGACGCGGCCTCCCTGCTGCTGTGCCGGCGCGAGATCCTGGAGCGCCTGCTCTGGGAGGCTGTGCAAGAAGAGGCGGGCGTCACCCGGGTCATGGGGCACGTGGAGCACGTGATCGTCGAAACGGGACCGGCTGCGGGCGTGGTCATCGACGGCACGGCACACCCCGCGGCTGGTCGTCGGTGCCGGCGGACGAGCCAGCAAGCTGAGCCGGCCGCATCGCGGAGCGCCCGAGGGCGGCACCTGCGGCATGGACTACACCTCGCAGCTCTTCCGGCTGCGACCGGGCGCTGCACCCGGGCCGGTCAACTCCCCTGTGGGCGTGATCGCCTTCCACCGCGGCTACCAACCGATCGTCTTCCTTCATGACAACCGGACGTTCTCCGCGCTGATCATCCGCCCCTCCGTTGACAAGGGGCTGGGTATGCTGCGCGCCGCGTCGGCGTTCGCGGCCGCGACCGCGGCGATCCCCGGTTTGTCGACGTGGGTAGAGGCGGATCGTTCCGAGCCGATCGGTCCGGTGCGCACCGGTGGCAACCTCACGAACCTCTACGCTGGCCAGCGCCAGCTGCCTGGCCTGGTCGCGCTGGGCGACGCGCTGGCGACCACGAACCCCAGCGGCGGCCGGGGTGGGTCGCTCGGGGCGGAAGGTGCCCTCAAGCTCGCCGACGTGGTCGACGCCAGCGACGACCCGGTGGTCTGGCACGACGAGATGAGCGCTTGGTCGGAGGCACGTGTGCCCGTGGTGGGAAGACCACGTGACGGTCGACGAGTCACTGCACCGCCGCTGGGCGGGGGAGCGTCCGGACCCGGACGCCTTCATCTCGAGCGACCTGGTGTCCGAGGCCGTGCTCGAGCACCCGGAGCTGATGGCCGAGGTCGGCGGCTACTTCGCCATGCTGGCGCCGCCCGGCTCCCTCCACGGCGCTCGCGAGAAGGTGCGCGAACTCATCCGGCAGGGCTGGACACCGAGATTCCCGGAAGGACCGTCCAGGGACGAGTTCGTCGCGGCCATGAGCACTGCAACGTGAGCGGTGAGCCGCCCAGCAGTCGGAGGTCCGACTGCTGGGCGGCTCGACGATCGGCACGCGGCGTGGGTAGGAGTCAGACGGGCGCAGGCGCCAGCTCGACATCGCCCGAGGTGGGAGATGACGGTTCAGGATCGCCTTCGACGTGCAGCTCAGGCATCCAGCTCAACCAGCTCGGCAGATACCAGTTCCAGCGGCCCAGCAGCGTCATCGCGGCCGGTACGACGACCATGCGGATCAAAGTGGCGTCCACGAGCAGGGCCACTGCGACTCCGAAGCCCATCTGCTGGAACATCACCAGCTGTCCGGCGGCGAATCCGGCAAAGACGACGACGATGATCAACGCGGCCCCGGTGATGATGCGCCCCGTGGCGGCGATGCCGTGGACGATGGCACCCACGGTCTCGCCAGTTTGTGCGTACCGCTCCCTGATGCGGCTCAGAAGGAACACGTGGTAGTCCATCGAGAGCGCGAACAGCACCGAGAACAGGAAGATGGGCACCCAGGCCTCGACACGTTCGACCTGCTGGAACCCCAGCAGGTCTGCTCCTATGCCGTGCTGGAAGACGAGGACCAGCAGCCCATAGGCAGCGCCTACCGAGAGCAGGTTGAACACGACCGCGCTCGCGGAGAGCACCACTGAGCGAAAAACCAGGGTGAGCAGCAGGAAGCTGAGTCCCAACACGAAGGCAAGCACGATCGGCATCCAGTCGTTGATGACATCGGAGTAGTCGACGTTCGAGGCCGTGGCGCCTCCGACGAGCACCGTGGTGTTGGTCCCGTCGAACGATTGCGGGATTAGCTCCGTGCGCAGCCGCTCGAGCCCGCGCCGCGCCTGCTCATTGTCTGGGTTGCCCACCAGCGGGATGCTGACGAGGGCTACCTGACCGCTTGCGGAGATCTGCTGCTCGACAGGTCCGAAGTCTCGGTCGTCGGCGACCGATGCTTCCAGGCGTGACATGGCGTCGGACACCGCATCGGACGCGATGTCCCCGGTGATGACCACCTGGGCGGGGTCGGTCGTTGCCGTGCCCGGGAAGCTCCGCTCGAGCGCTATGGCCCCCGCCTTGGAGTGCGTGGAGTCCGGGAGCGACTCGACGCCTGACGTGCCGGTGCGCAGGCCGAGCACCGGGTAGGCCGCCGCGAGCAGGATCAGGACGCCGAGGGTCAGTGCGACAGCGGGGCGGCGAACCACAACCCCAACCGCCTTGGTCCAGAAGGGGCTCTCGGCGGGATGGTCACGTCCCACGAGGGGCAACCGAAGGGCGTTGACGCGGTCACCGAGAAGTGACAGGAGTGCTGGCAACAACGTGAGTGCTGCGGCCATGGTGACGAGGCCGACGATGATGGCGCCGAGGGAGAGGCTGCGCAGGATGGTGTCCGGGACCAGGAGCAGGCCGAGCAGGGCTACGACGAAAGAACTGCCGGAGAACAAGACGGCCTTGCCACTCGTGCCTCCGGTGGCGACGATCGCGTCGATCTTGTCGCGGCCAGCCTGCCGCTCCTCGCGGTATCGAGACAGGACGAAGAGGCTGTAGTCGATGCCCAGAGCGAGACCCATCGCGGTGATCATGTTCACGATGAAGAAGGACAGAGAGGTGAACTGTCCCAGCACCGAGGAGATCGCGACGGTGACGATGATGGAGCCGATGGCGATGCTCATCGGGATGAACGCGGCCACGAAGGCTCCAAAGACCAGGAGCAGGACGATCATGGCCGCGGGCAACCCGAACTTCAGTTCTCCGTTAGTGAGGTCGGACTCCGAGAGCTCGCTGAAGTCGTGGTCGAGAGTGTTGGAGCCGGTGATGTCGACGTCGAAGCCGGCAGCGGCGTCCGCGTTGGCGACCTCGTCCAGCACCTCCGCAATGCCTGCGCCCGAGTCGTGGGCCAGGACCAAGGTCACCGCCACCGCGCGCCCATCCTCGGAGATGGCCATCTGGTCGGGAGAGTAGGGGTCTCTCACCGTCCGGGTGGCGCCGGTGCTTTCGATTGAGGCTCGCACGTCGGCGACGAACGCCTTGAACCGTGCAGTGCCAGCAGCGAACTCCGTGGAGTGGATGATCACTGCTTCGTCGATGCGGTCGCCCTGATCGAAGTTGTCGGCGATCAGCTGTCCGGCCCTGGCCGAGTCGGGGTTCGTGGTCAGGCTGCCGTCAGAGCTGAAGGCGGACCCGGACAGCGTCGCGATGACCACCAAGGAGGCAATCAGAATCAGGCCCCATGCCCCGACGATCCGCCAGGGGCGTAGCGCTGCGGCACGGGCCATTCTTTGGGTGACGGACGGTCTTGGTGGAGATGCAACTCGGTGGTCGCGATCTTGTACGTGTTGGAGTGACATGGGCGTTCCTCTGTCCTGCTCTGGTGGCTTCCGGGGGCGGTGCAATCGGTCCACCAGGCGTCGTTGATGCGTGCTGTCGGTGGGCGTGGACTCACTGTGGTCTGGGGCGCTGACGACGCGCTGACGGAGAGCAGCCCTCGCCAGCGCGGCCCGCGCCCCGACGAGGTCAGGCGTGTGGTTTGCCCGTCGTCGCCAGCACAGCGGCACGGTCCGGCCGGTCTGCGTCATCAAGCAGGTGGGCAACAGCTGGGTAGAGAGCGTCTGCCTCGGCCAACAGGACTGTTGCGTTCGCCGGATCGCCGGCCTCTGCCTGCAATCGCGCGAGCCCGTCAAGAGCAAGGACAGCCACCAGGTCGTGCTTCTCGGACCGCGCGAGCTTCAGGACGACTTCGAGCGATGTCTCATCGTCGGTCTCCGCGGCGAGCACGCAACGTGAGAGCAACGCGCCGTCTCCACCTCCTGCGCCGGCGTACCAGTCCAGGTTCTCGCGTAGGTAGGGCACGGCTGCCGGTCCGTTACCGGTACTTCTCATCAGGCGTGCAAGGTTCAGCTTGGCGGCGGCAACCATGCGGCCGTCTCCGCTGGCGGTTGCTGCTGTGATGGCCTGGGCAAAGGTGGCAGTCGCGTCCGCCGTGTGTCCCGCCCGTTGCTGCACGCGGGCCAGGGACCCCAGGTGCAGCCCGGCCTGTCCGACGAAGCCGAGAGCGGCGGACTCCTTCGCCGCACCTCCAAGGGCGTCGATCGCATCCTCGAAGCGACGTTCGACCTGGGCGATCCCGCCGAGCATCGCTTTGGCATGCACCAAACCCCACGAGTCACCCAGTTGGGTCAAGATCCTGGCTGCCTCCGCGCCGTCGCGTGCGGCGGCCGCGGTGTCACCGATCATGAGCTCTCCGTAGGCCGCCAGAATGAGGCTGGCGGCCGTCTCCCATTGCAGGTCCAAGTCGCGGTACGTCGCGAGGCTGGCGACTGAGCAGGCCAGTGCCTCGTGGGCGAGACCCTGCTGGAGGAAGACGAAGGCGCGATGACGTGCCACGTCTGCCTTGAACTCTGCGGTGGTCAGTTGGCCCGCGATGCTGGCAGCGGTATCCAGGTCCTGTTGAGCGAGCGCGACGTTGCCTGCCGATGCTTCGAGCCAGCTGGCAACCAGGTGTGCCGACACCGTGTGTAGGGGAGGGGTGGTGGAGGACAGGGTGCTGCGGACCCTGGCGGCGGCGGCGGGACCGTCGCCCAGGACTACCCATGTCCAGCCGAATCCGAGTGCGATGCGCACGCCGAGGTCCGGATCGTTCGTCCTGCTCCAGGAGAGTGCTGAGTGCACATTCGCTCGTTCTGTACGGGCGATGGTCAAGCACGTTGGTTGGTTGGCGCTGCGGATGTTCTCTGCGCACCAGTCGGCCCTCTGCGCGTACCAGACAGCGTGGGCGCGATGGACAGTCTCGGTCAGCTGTGAGTCGGCGAGCCGCTCACTGGCATAGGCACGAATGCTGTCGAGCAGCCGGTAGCGGACACGGCCGTCATCGGAGCCGTCCACGGTGACGAGGGACCGGTCGACGAGGCGCGTCAGGGTGTCCACCACCGCATCCTTCGGGACGTCAAGCGCGCCCAGGACGTGTTCAACGGCGCCCAAGCAAGCGCTTCCGGCGAAGCAGGACAAGGCCCACAAACCTCGTTGGTCGTCGGGGAACAGCAGGTCGTAGCTCCAGCCGATGGCACCGGCGAGGGCACGTCGGCGTTCGGGACGGTTGCCGCTGGGGTCCTGGAGCAGCGCGAACCGATCATCGAGGCGCCTCGCGATGTCCTCGATGGACAACGAGCGTACTCGGGCAGCAGCGAGCTCAATGGCCAGCGGCAGGCCGTCGAGGGACTGACACACCTCTTCGACCAGAGCCGTGGAATCGATGTCTACGACCAGTTGGCGCCGCATCTGTCGAGCGCGGGCCCAGAACAGTTGCACGGAGTCGGGTTGGGAGAGTGGTTCGAGGTGGAAGACCAGCTCGTCGTCGAGGCCGAGGGGTACTTGGCTCGTCGCACAGATGGAAAGACCGGGCAGATCCCAGAGGAACTGAGCCACCAGAGCGCTGGCGTTGGTGACGAGGTGCTCGCAGTTGTCGAGCAGGAGAAGGGTTTGTGCGCCCAGGAGTCGCTCCCGCAGCTGCATCCGTCCGGCGACGTGCAGCGTCTCAGCGACGACCTGCTCCAAGTCGGCGGAGCCGTCGACGGCTTCCAGTCGAACCAACCAGACGCCTCCGGGTGGCTGCGTGTGGCTCGCGGTCTCGAGCATGAGCCTGGTCTTGCCGACCCCCGCGGGCCCAACGACGTTGACGAATCGATGTGCAGCGACAAGATCCCGCAAGCTGGCACATTCGCGGACTCGCCCCACGAGGGCGGTCCGGCTCCGTGGCAGGTTGCTCGGCACCGCGACCGGGTTCGGGGCAGGATCGCCCCCGACGACGGCACTTTGGAGGAGGAGCTCGCGTTCAAGCGTGCGAAGAGCCGGGGCCGGTTCGACACCGAGCTCGTCGACCAGCAGCTTTCGCACCCGTGCGTACGCCGCGAGCGCGTCGGACTGTCTGCCGCCGCGGTACAACGCCGTCATGAGTGAGCCCCACAGACGCTCGCGGAGCGGGTGCTGGGTCACCAACGTCTCCAGCTCCGCGACGAGCTCGCCGCCGGCGCCGAGGTCGACACGGGCGGCCATCACGTCTTCGAGGAGGCCCAGTCGGACCTCCTCGAGACGGGCACGATGGGGCGCAGCCCAGTCGCCGTCGTCGATGCCCATCTCGCCACGGAACAGAGCCAACGCTTCCTTGGCCCTCTCGAGTGCTGTCGTGGCGTCGCCAGCACGGCGCGCTGCGGATGCTGTGGCCGCGAGGTGTGTCACGTAGAGGGCGTCTACGCCGCTGGGGTCGACAGCGAGCCTGTAGGTGTCGTTCTCGGCCGCGACGAAGTCCTTGCTGCCGAGCGCGCGACGTAGCTGTGACACCTTCGATTGCAAGGTGTTGCGACCCGTGCCGTGGGGCCACAGGTCCTCGAGCAGGGCGTCCACGCGCACGCTGGAGCCCGCTTCCAGGGCGAGCCGGACGAGCAGCTCGGTGGTCTTGCCTGCCGGCACCGAGAGCCGATCACCATTGCTGCGAGCCTCGACCACGCCTAGCACGGCGACCGTGAGCACCCTTCGAGAGTAGGGCACGCACGCGCTCTCTGCGCGAGCGTCAGCGATGCGTCAGGGTGGCGGTCCACAGTGCATGTGTGCCGGACGACAACGCCGCCCTTCTCCGCCGCCTGATCGGCGACCATCCTGACGCGCCCGCAGAAATCCTCGGGCTCGCGGCGCAGTCCACGTCGACACCCCTTCTCGTGGCCGCCGCGCTCCTTGCCGGTGACCTCGGCCTTCTCGTCCGGGCTCTCCATCACGCGACCACGACTCGTGATCGGCAGCTCGTGGCTCTTGCCGAAGCGCACCTGCGCGGCAATGGCGACCTGCTTCACGTCCTCGTCAGGGACCACCTCTCCGAGCATCCCGACAATGTGCTGGCAGCTTGGATCGCCGGGCGACCGCTACCGAAGGCTTGATCTCGCGAAGGTCTGCATTCGCCTCGCCTTCAACTGAGTACATGGAGGTCAGTCTCGGGTGAGGCCTATCGTGGTGCGGCATGACCGCCCACCCGTCCGAGGTGCTCGATGCCCTCGCCGTCTCCGGTCGGGAGGCAGGAGGTGCAGTGGCGGTGGTGCGGGGCGGCGTGCTGGAGGTCGAGCACGCGGTCGGTACGACCGACGGCGCTGCCCCGTGGACGTCCGACACGCTGGTGATGACGTTCTCGGTCGCGAAGCCCTTTGCCGCACTTGCGTTCCTGGATGCTGTGGCGGAAGGACACCTGCAGCTCGATCAGACGGTCGCCTCGGTCTGGCCCGCCTTCGCGCGGGCCGGCAAGCAACACACCACCATGCGACACCTGCTCTCCCACCAAGCCGGGCTCCCAGTCTTTCCGGAGGCGGCACTCGAGATCGAGTACGGCGACAGGGAGGCGCTCGTCGAGCTGCTGGCCCGAGCCACGCCGGTCCATCCGCCGGGTGCCGGTGTGGCTGAGCACGCCCTGACGTACGGCCACCTGCTCGACGAGGTCGTGCGTCGAACCACCGGTGAGCCGCTGTCCGACCGGTTTGCCCGGATCGCTCGGGCGGGCGGTTGGGACCTGCACCTGGCGGTGGGGGAGCACGACCTGTCTCGGGTCGCCACCGTGGTCGACCTCGACGGGACGTGGGCGTCGGGTTACCTGGGTGACGCCCGATGGGGGCCGGCGCTGGGGCGGCCACGAGGAATGCTCGAGCCGGAGGTGTTGAACTCCGACCGCTTCCGGGGCACCCCGTTCCCTGCGGTGAGCCTGCACGCGACGGCGCGTTCCTTGGCCTTCTTCTACGACGACATGATCCGAGATGGCGGTCGGGTCGCCGACCGCCTCGGGCACGACCTGTGGCGTGCGTACGTGGAACCCGCCGTCACCGGCCATGACCTCGTCCTGAACCGGCACGTCACATGGACGCTGGGTCTCCAGATCAGCGATGAGGGCGGACTGGAGCTCGGAATGGGTGGTGCGGGTGGGTGCTCCGCCTGGGCCGACCCGACTGCGGGCTACGGCGCCGCCTATCTGACCCGACAACTGGGTGGCCATGACCGTGCTGAGCTCGTGTGGGACGCCATCACCTCCCTACGGGGCCCGACTTGAGGAGCTGCTCACCGGTCTGCCAGAGACGGCGCGCAACCGACTGGTCGTAGCTGCGCGGGGAGGACTTCTTCAGCTTCCCACGGGCGAAGTAGCGCCCGGTGACCCCGTCGAGGCTCGGGTCGGACGCCAGGAGGACCGAGGTGTCCGCGCCCCTCGATGGTGATGGCATGAAGGGTCGCGCTACCGGGACGAGAAACCGTGGGACGCGTCCGGGATCCGTCGCTCCGAATCCGGTACTGACCACTCCCGGGTGCAGGGCGTTGCCCTCACTCGCCTGGTTGCCAGTCGCCTCGCGAGCTCGTAGGTGAACAGCACGTTGGCGAGCTTGGACTGGTGGTAGGCGCGAGCTCCTGAATACCCACGCTCGCCCTGAAGGTCGTCGAAGTCGATGCGCCCGAGGGCTTGCGCGTTGGAGGCGACGTTCACGATCCGTGCCGACCCTGTTGCCACGAGGCGCTCGACAAGGAGGTTCGTCAGCAGGTAGGGCGCCATGTGGCTGACGGCGAAGGTGTGCTCGATGCCATCGACGCTCGTGTGGCGGGTGTTCCAGTAGCCGCCCACGTTGTTGATGAGCACCTCGATACGAGGAAGGGCCGCCAGCACCTCCGCCGCCACCCTCCGCACCTCTGACTTGTGACGAGAGGTCGGCGGTGAAGGCGTGCACGTGCTGGCCGGCGCCTGCTTGCGCGTGAATCTCGTGGGCGGTGGTCGCCGTGCGGCCGGGATCGCGACCGATGATGGACACCGACGGCCCCGTGCCCGTGAGTCGAAGGGCGGTGGCCTTGCCAATGCCACCCGTGCCACCGGTGATGAGCACGGTCCGGCCCGTCATCGGCAAGGTGGGCTCGTCCCTCATGCCGAGGTCCGGCGGTTGTGGTCGTCGGTGACGGGAGCCTGCTGCGGCGCGGTCCGTCGCAGGAGCAGCCAGCTGACGAGGAGCAGCCAGGCGCACCAGGCGACGTACCCGGCGAAGTTGGTGAGGCTCGCTGCCGGCACGAGGGGTACGGCGATGCCGGTCGCGATGAGCGCCGCGGCGGTGTAGCCGATGATGGCGGCCCAGCGGGGGAGAACGGTCCCGCGGAGAGCATGCACGACGAGCACGGTGAAGATGGCGGTCAGCGCGTAGCCGATCGTTTCCCCGACGATCTTGCCGAGAACCAGGTGCCACAGCTCGAATCGTTCCTCTGCGTCCCCTCGCGCAGCAGGGTTGAGCGCGTCCTTGGCGATGCCGGGGACGAGCGTGACCCAGCGCTGCAGGCCGACGACCTGGACCGTCGCCGCCCCCATCCCGACGACGGCGATCCACCGTCCCAGCGGCCCGCCCACGAGACGACCCAGGGCGATGCCGGCGGGCGCCATCAGCGCAGCACTGACGACGAGGACCAGGAACCACGACGTGACGGCGGTCTGGTTGGCGCGGAACAGCTCAAGCACGTCACCAGTGGGTTCCTCGAGGATCTGCGGGTACTGGAAGACGATGCCGAGGACGGTGAACCCGGCGATGGCCAGCAGGGATGCGAGCGCGAGGGACACCGCGGCGATCCGCGCGTGGGTGGATCTCACGACGGTCGGCCGGCTGAGCAGGAGCGCGACCGGCGACGTCAGCGCTGCGACGACGAGGGCACCGCTGGCCCCGAAGATGTAGAAGTGCTGGTCGACGGAGCTGCCGATGACGGCCTCCGACACCCGCCAACCGAGCGCCCACGCGCCCGTAAGAAGGAGGGGCCACAGCAGTGCGGCAGCTCCGAGGTGCCTCACGAGCACCACTCCTTGGGCGACTCCGACCATCGCGCCTGTCACTGCGCCGAAGACCACCAACGACGCGACGTCGGTGGCGTAGTCGGTCATCGTGGCGCCGACGGCTGCGCCGGCGGCCAGTCCTGCAGCGGTGGCGAGCACCCAGGCGACGGGACTCGGCCGGGAGGATCCGAACGCCCATGCCTGGGCGAGTCCCAGCCCCGCGCCGGCGACGGCTCCACCAGCGAGAGCGGAAGCCGTCGAGTCCATGGGACCCAGGGCCAGGAAGGCGGCGTACCCGCCGATCGGGAAGCCGAGGAAGGACGTCAGCCAGCGGGCGATGACGCGCGTACGCCGCGGGGCAGACGTGCCGGGGGACCGGGGCGGGCGGGTGCCGATTGCACGTGCATGCAGGTGGGCGGGTGTGGTGGTCACGATCTGATCTCCCTCGGGTTGGGCGGTCGACGGTTGGCCTGATGGCACGACCCTGCGCCGAGGTGCTGACGACCGGCTGACGGCAGCCGGTGCGGGAGTCAGCCCGAGGTGTTTGCTGCCTGGCAAGCCAACGCCGGCCCCGCGGCAGGACCGCGAGGCCGGCGTGGTGCTGCGGGACGGTCAGCCGGCAACCAACTCCTCGACGGTGGAGCGGTTCTCGTCTGCCGGGTCGGTGTCGGCATCGTCTTCGTGCTCCATGTCGATGACCGGGAGGATGCGGTCGAGCCAGCGGGGCAGCCACCAGTTGGCGTCGCCGAGCAGCGACATGGTTGCCGGCACGAGGACCATCCGCACCAAGGTGGCGTCGATGAGGATCGCGGTCGCCAGACCCAGGCCCAACATCTTCAGGGACGGCACTGGGCTGGCGACGAAGCTGAGGAAGACCGCCATCATGATCAGCGCAGCGGAGGTGATGATCCGCCCGGTGCTGGCAAGTCCCCTCGCCACGGACTCGGCGTTGTCGCCGGTGGCGGCGTACTCCTCCCGGATGCGCGAGAGCAGGAACACCTCGTAGTCCATGGAGAGCCCGAACAGGATCGGGAACATGATCACGATGATGATCGAGGTGATGGGGGTCGGTCCTTCCAGCCCGAGCAGCTCGGCGCCCCAGCCCCACTGGAAGACGGCCACCAGGACGCCGTACGCGGCTCCGATGGAGAGCACATTCATCGCGGCCGCCTTGAGTGGGACAGCGATCGACCGGAACACCAGCATCAGGAGGAGGAACGACACTCCGATCACGGCGCCGAGGAAGAGCGGCATCGTCTTGGTGATCTGGGTGTTGAGGTCGTCGGTGACCGCCGTGATGCCAGTGACGTAGGCGTTGTGCGGGATCGTCGACCGGACCCGGTCGATGGTGGCGGACGTCTCGGCGGCAGCGGGACCCGTGGTCGGGAGGGCGGTGAAGACCGCCGTCTCGCCATCGGTCGAGCTCAGGGGCTCACCTACGGAGGTGATGCCAGTGACGGAGGTGATGTCCCGCGCCACAGTCGCCACGTCGCGGCTGCCCGCGCTCGTCGAGGTGAGGTCGACCACGACGGTCAGGGGAGCGTTGAAGCCGATCCCGAAACCCTCGGTGAGGAGGTCGTACGCCTGGCGGTGGGTCGTTTGGGCAGGGGCATCGCCGGCGGCCGGGAAGGAGGTCTGCATCCACAGTGCCGGGCTGGCGACCGCCAGGAGGGCGGCGGTGGCACCCAGGAGGTAGGGCCACGGGCGACGGGACACGTGGTGCCCGAACCGCCACCAGCGGTTGTCCTCGGTGCGGGTGACGGGACGGTGGCGGCGGACCACGCGACCGGAGTCGATCCGGTCCCCCAGCAGGCTGAGCAGAGCGGGGAGCAGCGTCACGGCGGCGGCGACGGCGCTGAATACCATCAGTGCGGTGGCCAGGCCGATCGAGGTGAGGATGCCGAGCCCGGTGATGGCCAGAGCGGTCGTCGCGATCACCACGGTGCCGCCTGCGAAGACGACCGCAGTTCCCGACGTCCCCATGGCGTTGTCGAGGGCCCGGGAGTTCTCCTGACCTGCTGATCGGTTCTCGCGGTAGCGCGCCACGACGAAGAGTGCGTAGTCCACGCCCACTCCGAGCCCGACGAGGCCGGCCACGGCGATGGCCGACTCCGAGACGTCCATGCCACCTGCCATCAGGACGATGCCGCCGATGGATGCCCCGACGGCGATCACGGACAGGCCGATGGGCACGACCGCGGCGACGACGGTGCCGAACACGACGAGCAGGACCAGGAGGGCGACCAGCATCCCGATCCCCACGTGGGCGAAGCTCTCGTCTGCAGCGTTGAGGAAGACAGCGTCCCCACCCAGCTCGACCTGCAGCTCGGCCGGTGCCTCGACCCCGGCGACTGCCTCGGACAGGACCCCGAAGGCGGGCTTGCCGATCTCGCGCTCCGGGGCGTCCAGGGTGAGTACGGCGAACCCGATCCGGCCGTCGTCGGAGATGGTGCCGGCGGCGAAGGGATCCTCGATCGACGCGACGTGCGCGAAGGTGGCAACTTCGTCCAGGACGTCGGCAACGGCGTCTCGATGTTCGTCGAGCGCGGACCCGTCGCGAGGGGCGAGCACGACCAACGCCGTACCCTGGGCTGCCTCCGGGAAGCTCTCGTCGAGCAGCTCGAGGGCAGTGGCGCTCTGGCTGCCGGGCGCGGAGAAGTCGTCGACGAACGTGCCCCCGGCGGCCCCCGCCAGGAAGAAGACGGCCCCCACGACGGCCAACCAGCTCGTGACGGTGCGCCACGGGTGTCGCGCGCTTGCGGAGGCGATGCCTCGGATGAGCTTGTGCATGATCGTGCCCTTCTGGAGTCGGGTCGGTGGTGCCGTGACCCGGAAACTAGGGAGCAACATGGTGAGCGCGGATCACCACACGTGGTGAAGCACGTGGTGAACCTTCAGCGGACGCCTCGGATGGGGACGACGGCCGCTGCAGCGAGCAGAGCACATGCTCCAGCGACGGCGTAGAGCACGCCGTAGCTGTCGCCGCTCACCGCAAGGATGACTGGCGCCACGGCAGGCGCGAGCGCGAAGGGCAGGGCGTTGGCCATGTTGAAGATGGCGAGGTCCCGGGCCGAGTCGGCGGCGTCGGGTAGGACATCGGCCACCAACGCGACATCGACGGCCATGTAGGCGCCGAACCCGAGTCCGCTGACGGCCATGCCGACCAGGAACCCGCCGAAGGTGTCTGCCATGGCCACGACGAACAGCGCTGCGCCGTACGTCACTGCCGCGGTGACCACGAATACCTTGCGCCTCCCGATCCGGTCCGACAACCGGCCGCCTACCAGGGACGCGACCACCAGGACGGCAGACTGGACGAGGGTCGCGCGGAACACCTGGGCAGGGACGTCGGCCTCCGCACTGCCGATCCTGTCGAGGAGGTAGTAGGCCTGGTAGGTGGTGAGCAAGGCGAAGGCGCACACGAAGAGGAAGCGCCCCGCCAGGGCCCACGCGAAGTCAGGGTGTCGCCTGGGGTCCAGGTGGAAGGCCGTGACCACGTCCGACACCGACCACGGCCTCGCGTCCTCCTCGCTGAGCCGGCGGTCGTCGAGCAGGACGACGAACAGCAGCACGAGGGCGGCCCCGATGGCGCACGGGGCCAGGAACATGGCAGTCATGTGCCCGGTGAAGAGCTGGACGAGGAAGGTGCCCAGGACGGCGGCGACGGGGACGGTGATTCCCAGGACCCCCGAGACGGTGCCTCGCTGGGTTGCTGGTACCTGATCGGGCAGGACGGCGACCAGCGCGGCCTGCAGGGCGTTGAAGAACAGCTGGGCGAGACACCACCCGACCAGGACGACGACGAGGCTGGGTGCCACGGCGACCACAGTGATTCCGATGACTCCGCCGAGGAGCCCGCCGATGAGCCAGGGACGGCGCATGCCGGAGCGAGAGGATGTGCGATCGCTCAGTCTGCCGAAGATCGGTCCGGCCACCAGGGCAAGCAGGCCGCCGACGCCCGTGACCAGTGCCAGGCTCTCCGGGGCCTGGTCCGCCCCGACCAGCGACCTGATCTTCAGAGCGAGCGTGACGAGCAGTGGGGCGATCAGTATCAGGGCAACGCTCATGACCGCCAGCGCGTAGGTGGCCACGAACCGCACTCCGACGGGCGCGGGCAGCGCCTGACCTCGGTTGCCGCCCGACGCGGTCGTACGACGCATGTCGTTCTCCTCCGCGTCCGGCTGGCTGCCCGACGACCGTGACGCCTGGATGTCGACAGTAGGCCCGTTGAGACGCACGGGGCAGTGGCTGGGTCGATGTGTCTGGACCAACGGGTCGGTATGGGCGCCGGAGGAGGAGGATGGGCCGGGATGTCACACGCACTGATCGAGACCAAGTTCTTCCGGCCGTCCCCGCGACCTGGTCGCGTTGCGCGTCCGCGGTTGCACGACCGGCTCGACCGGGGCCTTGCTGCCAAGCTGATGCTCGTCTCGGCGCCGGCAGGCTTCGGCAAGACGACCCTGCTGGCCGACTGGTTGGCCCCCACGGACCTGACCGGTGGTGCGCCCGGGCGGGGCGCCTGGCTCGCCCTGGACCCCGCGGACAACGACCCGACCCGGTTCTGGCGCTATGTGGTCGCAGCGCTTCAGACGGCGCTCCCGAGCGCGGGGGAGCACGCACTCACCCTCCTCGAGGACCGGCAGACCCCCTCGGTCGAGGTGTTCCTGACGGTCCTGGTCAACGAGCTGGGGAAGGCCGATGGCGACACGATCCTGGTGCTCGACGACTACCACGTCATCGAATCACCCGCTGTCCACGAGGGCGTCGCGTTCCTTCTCGCCCATCTTCCCGTCGGCTTGCACCTGGTGATGGCGACCAGGAGCGACCCGCCGTTGCCCCTGCCACGGCTGCGTGCGAGCGGCGACCTGGTGGAAGTGCGCGCCGCTGACCTCCGCTTCACGGCCGAGGAGGCGGCAACCTACCTCAACGGCGTCATGGGACTTGAGCTGCGACCCAGCGACGTGCACGCGCTGGAGGGACGGACCGAGGGCTGGATAGCCGCGCTCCAGCTCGCCGCGCTGTCGATGGCCGGACGTCAAGACGCGTCCGCCTTCATCGCCGGGTTCGCGGGCGACGACCGGTACGTCGTCGACTACCTCGTCGAGGAGGTGCTGCAACGTCTTCCGGCGGATGTCCAGGACTTCCTGTTGCGGACCTCCGTCCTCGACCGGATGAACGGGTCCTTGTGCAATGCGGTCACAGGTCAGGACGGCGGCCGCGTCATGCTCGAGACGCTGGAGAGAGACAACCTCTTCGTGGTCCCGATGGACGACCAACGGCACTGGTACCGCTATCACCACCTGTTCGCCGACGTCCTTCGAGGCCGGCTCCTCGACGAGCAGCCCGACCTCCTGGGGGAGCTGCACGCGCACGCCGCGACCTGGCACGAACACCAAGGAGACATCGCCGAGGCGATCCGGCACTTCCTGCTCGGTGCGCAATTCGTCCGTGCGGCCGAGCTCATCGAGACCGTCCTGCCGGCGTTGCGGCGCGACCGCCGAGAGACTACCTTCCGTGGGTGGCTCGAAGCCCTGCCGACCGACGTCTTGCGGGCGCGGCCGGTGCTGTGCCATGCGTTGGCCGGGGCCCGGATGTCAACGGGGGAGTTCGGCGGAGTCGAGGAGCTCCTTGACGCGACGCAGGAGTGGCTGGACCTCGGGGGACACGCCTCGGCCCCGCCCGGCGGGCAGATCGTCGACCGCGATGAGTACGCACGTCTGCCTGGCGACGTCGCTGTCCACCGGGCTGGTATCGCCCTGATTCGTGGCGAGCCGGAGCAGACGACCCAGCACGCCCACCGCGCGCTCGACCTCGCGGGGCCCGACGACCACCTGACCAGAGGGGCCGCACTGGCTCTCCTCGGTCTCGCGGCCTGGTCAACCGGGGACGTGACCACCGGGCACGACTCCTACGCCGAGTGCCTGGGCGAGTTCGAGCTGGTGGGCCACGTCTCGGACGTCCTGGGTTGCTCCGTCGCCCTGGGCGACCTCGAGGTCGTCCAGGGCAGGCTGAGCGCAGCTGTCCGCACCTACCGGGCCGCCCTCGAGCTCGCCGACGGACACCACACGCCCGTGCTGCGGGGCCGGGCAGACATGCACGTGGGACTGGCGGCCCGCTACCACGAACAAGATGACCTCCCCGCTGCGCGCCGGGAGCTCTCCGTGAGCCGAGAGCTGGGCGAACACGCCGGGTTGCCGCAGGACGCCTACCGCTGGCGCGTCGTCATGGCCGCCGTCCGCGAGGCGGAGGGGGACATCGAGGTCGCGATTGACCTGTTGGACGAGGCGGAGCGGCTCTACACCGGGGACTTCCTGCCCGCGGTCAGACCCGTCCCGGCGATCCGCGCCAGGACCTGGGCACGCCACGGCCACCTCGACGCGGCTCTCGGCTGGATCAAGCAGGTTGGCGTCTCCCTCGATGACCCGCTGCTCTACCTGCGGGAGTTCGAGCACGTCACCTTGGCCAGGGTGCTCCTCGCGCAGCACGAACGAGGGGTAGCCAGCACCGACCTGGCGCGGGTGGTGCGCTTTCTGGACCGGCTGCTCAGCGCTGCGACGGACGGACACCGAGCGGGATCAGTCGTCGAGATCCAGCTGACCCGTGCCCTCGCCCTCCAGCGGCTGGGAGACGACGAGCCAGCGCTGACGGCGTTGGGGGCGGCCCTCCACCTGGCAGAGCCGGAAGGCTACGTCCGCACCTTCGTCGACGAAGGTGCCCCGATGGCGACCTTGCTTGCAGCTGCCGGACGGCGGACGTCGTCGCCGTACCTCGCGCGCCTCCGGTCAGCACTGGCCACGGGCAGGGGCACCGTGTCCGTCCCCGCCCTGCCTCTACCCCGTCATGAGTCGCTGGTCGATCCGCTGAGCAACCGGGAACGGGATGTGCTCCGGCTCCTGGACACCGAGCTGAACGGCCCGGACATCGCCCGTGAGCTCGTGGTCTCGTTGAACACGGTGCGGACGCACACCAAGAACCTCTACATGAAGCTCGGCGTGACCAGCCGGAGAGCAGCCGTCCTGCGTGCCAAGGAGCTCGACCTGCTCTGACCCGGGGTGCTGTGATCGCGGAAGATCACCACGACGCTCACCACCTGTGGTGAGCCGCGCTCACCACGTCGGCTCCTAGCGTCCGCCTCATGGACGAACCTCGTGCAACCGACGCGACCGGGTCGGACCCCGGCTGGTACCGCATCTGCGTCCAGGGACGCCTCGCGCAGCGATGGAGCACCTGGTTCGATGGCATGTCCCTCAGTCCCGGCCCGGACGGCACCACGGTACTGCGGGGACCGGTGGGCGACCAGGCGGCCCTGCACGGGCTTCTCCAGAAGGTCGGCGACCTGGGACTCATCCTGCTCGAAGTCACCCAGGAGGACCCGGGCGGCTCCGGCCGGACTTCGGCGGCCGAGTCATGAGCGCCACGCGTACAGCCCCCACGAGTCCGCGTATCGGTGGCCGGGTGCCCACCTGGCCCGTGCCACTCGCCCTGGTCGCCCTGTCCCTGATCCCGGTCATCGCCGGCGCAGTCCGGCTCACGGACCTGTCCACCGGCTCGACTCACATGCCGCAGGACGCCCACCACCCCGAGATGCCCGTGGCCCTGATCGTGCACATCGTCAGCGCGACGGCCTATTCGGTGCTCGGCGCCTTCCAGTTCTCTGCCGGTCTTCGTCGCCGCCATGCCAGGTGGCACCGGACTGCCGGCCGCGTGCTTGTGCCGCTGGGCCTCGCCGTGGCGCTCTCCGCGCTCTGGCTCACCCTGGTGTACCCGACCGAGGTCAACACCGGACCGTTGCTGTACTGGTCTCGCGTCATCTTCGCGGTCGCGATGGCGACGTGCCTGGTCCTGGGCCTCATGACGGTCCGCGCCCGGAACTTCCGCGCCCACCGTGCCTGGATGATCCGCGCCTACGCGCTCGGCCTTGGCGCCGGAACCCAGGTCGTCACCATCGGCCTCGCCGAGGCGACGCTCGGCACGAGCGCCGCGGTGGCTGATGCCGCCACCGCCGCCGGCTGGGCAGTCAACCTCGCTGTCGCCGAGTCCATCATCCGCCGGCCGCGAGCTCGTGGTCGTCGCTCCATCCATCCATCCAAGGAGAAACTCCGATGATCATCGTTGATTCCGTCACGAAGACGTACGGCGGCTTCACGGCCGTGGACGACGTCAGCTTCACCGCCCAGTCAGGTCGCGTCACAGGGTTTCTGGGGCCGAACGGTGCCGGGAAGTCCACGACCCTCCGGATCGTCACCGGCCTCACACCACCGACCAAGGGGAGTGCCCACGTCGTCGGGCGACGCTTCGCCGACCTGCCGAACCCCGGACTCGAGGTCGGGGTGCTCCTGGACGCTTCCGCGCAGCACGCCGGGCGTACCGGCCTCGAGATCCTGCAACTCAGTCAGCAGATGATGGGGCTCCCTCGCGCCCGAGTCGACGAGATGCTCGACCTGGTCAGCCTCACGCCTTCGGAGGCGGGGCGTCGCGTCCGTGACTACTCCCTGGGCATGCGGCAACGCCTTGGCATCGCACACGCTCTGCTGGGTGACCCCGGCGTCCTCATCCTGGACGAGCCGGCCAACGGCCTCGACCCCGCCGGCATCCGCTGGATGCGGGACCTGCTCCGTGGATACGCCGACCGCGGTGCCACCGTGCTCCTCTCCTCGCACCTCCTCCACGAGATCGAGGTGGTCGCCGACGACATCGTCGTCATCGGCAACGGCCGCATCGTCGCCCAGGGCACCAAGGCCGAGCTGCTCGCCATCGCAGGCACGCACCTCCGCACCCGCCGTCCGGTGGACCTCCAGGTGGTGCTGAACGCAGCGGGTCTCGATTCGACGGTGACCTCGCCCGGAGTCGTGCGGGTCGACGCCGAGCCCGAGCTGGTGGGGCGCCTGGCCAGCGAGGCCCAGATCCCGCTCATCGAGCTCCGGTCCGCTGAGACCGCCGGGCTCGAGGAGATGTTCCTCGAGCTCACCGCAGACACCCAACGAGATGGAGCAGCAGCATGAACGCCCAGACAACGACCGAGGCACCGATTACCGAGCTGACGCCACCCACGCTCCCGAGCTCGCCGGCTCCGGCACGCATTCCCTTGCGCCGGATCGTCGCGGTGGAGCTGCGGAAGTCCTTCGACACCCGAGCGGGCCGCTGGCTCCTTGCGAGCGTCGGCCTGACCGCCGTGCTCACCTCGGGAGCGGTCATCGCGTTTGCTCCCGACGACGACTTCACCTACAGCACCTTCACCACGACCATCGTCTTTCCGATGTCGGTGATCCTTCCAATCATCGCCGCCCTCGCCGTCACCGCTGAGTGGAGCCAGCGCAGTGGGCTGACCACGTTCACCGTGGTCCCTGATCGTGGACGGATCATGCTCGGCAAGGCGATCGCGCTCGTGGCGGTTGCTCTGCCCGCAGCAGTCGTCGCCTTCGTGGTGGGGGCCGGCGGAAATGTGCTGGCTTCCTCGATCTCGGGCACCGACACCGTGTGGGACCAGTCCCTGGGAGCCGGGCCCTATGTCCTGCTGTCCCTCGCGCTGTCCCTCGCCATGGGCTTCGTGTGCGGGACGCTCATCCGCAACTCTGCCGGCGCGATCGTGGCCTTCTTCGTCTTCTCGTTCGTCATCCCCCCGCTTCTCGGCCTGCTCGCGCTGACGCAGGACTGGTTCCGCGACCTGCAGCCGTGGGTCGACCTGGACTTCCAACTCGCGGCGCTGCTGAAGGGCTCGTTCGACGCCGAGCAGTGGTCCCAGCTCGCCGCCACCAGCGGCCTGTGGCTCGTCCTCCCGCTCGTCGTCGGCATGTGGACCCTCGTGCGGTCGGAGGTGAAGTGACGTGGCTCGAGGCCCCGCCGTCCGGAGTGACCTGGCATCCGCGGCCGTTGCACGACAGACCATGCGGGCGGTTGTCCAGGATCGGTACGGGACGTCCGACGTCCTCCGGCCCGCTGAGACACCCCGTCCGGCGCCTGGTCCCGGGGAGGTACTGGTCCGGGTCGCCGCAGCGTCGGTGGGTCTGCTGCACGGATAGGTGACAACTGATCGGTCTAACCCGAGGGGTTGGGCTGGAAGGATGTTCACCGTGACGAAGCCCTACCCCAAAGAGTTCC
>NZ_JAOPXV010000007.1 GCF_025964975.1 Nocardioides sp. | reverse complement strand
CTCGACCGGTTGCTGGGTCTCGTCCCGCTCCCGGACGCCGGCTTCGGCAACCTTCTGTGGCAGGCGATCCTCGGCGCGTGGCCCGCCCGCGGTCTCGACCTCGACCTCCGCGAGCGGCTGCACGGGTATGCGGAGAAGGCGATGCGTGAGGCGGGCGACCGCACGACGTGGACGGCGCCCGACAAGGTCTACGAAGCCGCGGTCCACGCGGCCGTCGACGCCGCCCTCGACCGGCCCGACGTCCGGGCGGTGCTCGACGAGGTCCTGGCAGCGGTCACCGACGCCGGCTGGAGCAACTCGCTGGCTGCCAAGCTCGTCGCGATCACCATGCCGGGGGTGCCGGACGTCTACCAGGGCAGCGAGCTGTGGGAGCAGAGCCTGGTGGATCCCGACAACCGGCGACCGGTCGACTTCGGCGTACGCACCTCGATGCTGGCCTCGGTGGAGCAGGGCGAGCGACCCCAGCTCGCCGGCGGCGTGGACGACCCCGGAGGGGCGAAGATGCTCGTCACCCGTGCTGGTCTGCGCGCGCGCCGCGACCAGCCGGAGCTCTTCACCTCCTACGCGCCGGTGGCCGCCGACGGCGAGGCGGCCCGGCACGTCCTGGCCTTCGACCGCGGCGGGGCGATCACCGTCGCGACGCGGCTCCCCCTGGGCCTCGCCGCCCGTGGCGGGTGGGGCGACACCAGCCTCGTCCTCCCTGCCGGGGAGTGGACCGACGCATGCTCGGGCCGCACCTTCTCCGGTGACGCCGCGCTGTCCGAGGTCCTGGGCGAGCTCCCCGTCGCACTGCTGACCCGTGGCTCCGCGCCCCTCGAGACGACGCACGGCCGTTTCGACGTCTGGGCCCCCCGGGCACGCTCGATGACCCTCCAGGTCGGCGACCAGCGGATCGCGATGAGCCGCGGCACCGACGACTGGTGGGCACCCGCGGAGCCCGCCCCCGAGGGAGAGGTCGACTACGGCTATCTCATCGACGACGCCGAGCAGCCCGTCCCCGACCCCAGGTCGCGGCGTCAGCCCGACGGCGTGCACGGGCTCTCGCGCACCTTCGACGCAGGAGCGCACGACTGGACCGACACCGCATGGACCGGACGCCAGCTCGCCGGCTCGGTCATCTACGAGCTGCACGTCGGCACCTTCACGCCCGAGGGCACCTTCGACGCAGCACTGGCCAGGCTCGAGCACCTGAAGTCGATCGGCGTCGACTTCGTCGAGATCCTCCCGGTCAACGCCTTCAACGGGACCCACAACTGGGGCTACGACGGTGTCCTGTGGTCAGCCGTCCATGAGGGGTACGGCGGTCCCGCGGCCTACCAGCGGTTCGTGGACGGCTGCCACGCGGCCGGGATCGGCGTGATCCAGGACGTCGTGCACAACCACCTCGGACCGTCGGGCAACTACCTGCCGGTGTTCGGGCCCTACCTCAAGGTCGGCGCCAACACCTGGGGCGACCTGATCAACCTCGACGGGGAGGGCAGCCACGAGGTGCGTCGCTTCATCCTCGACAGCGTGCGGATGTGGTTCACCGACATGCACGTCGACGGGCTGCGGCTCGACGCCGTGCACGCGCTGTCCGACGACTCGCCGACCCACCTCCTCGAGGAGATGGCGAGGGAGGTGGCTGCACTGTCGGCACACCAGCGACGCCCCCTCACCTTGATCGCCGAGTCGGACCTCAACGACCCGTCGCTCGTGACCCCGCGCGAGGGTGGCGGCTATGGACTCGATGCCCAGTGGAGCGACGACTTCCACCACGCCGTGCACGTCGCGCTGACCGGCGAGACCGAGGGCTACTACGCCGACTTCGAGCCGCTCTCGGCGCTCGGCAAGGTGCTCACCAAGGGCTTCTTCCACGACGGCACCTTCAGCTCCTTCCGCAACCGCCCGCACGGAGTGCCGTTCGACGTGGACCGGATGCCGGCCTGGCGCCTCGTGGTCGCCAGCCAGAACCATGACCAGATCGGCAACCGCGCCCGCGGCGACCGGATCACCGAGGCTCTCGACGACGACCAGCTGGCCTGCGCAGCGCTGCTTACGCTGGCGTCCCCCTTCACCCCGATGCTGTTCCAGGGCGAGGAGTGGGCGGCGTCGAGCCCGTTCGCCTTCTTCACCTCTCACCCCGAGCCCGAGCTCGGCAGGGCAACGGCCGAGGGCAGGCTCGAGGAGTTCGAGAGGATGGGCTGGGACCCGGCCGTCGTGCCGGACCCGCAGGACCGGGCGACCTTCGAGCGTTCCAAGCTCGACTGGGACGAGGTCGGCTCCGGCCGTCACGCCGTGCTCCTCGAGGTCTACCGCAGGCTCGCGACGCTGCGGCGGGAGCTGCCCGAGCTCACCGACCCGGACCTCCGCCGGGTCGAGGTGGACGTGGACGAGCGGGCGCGCATCCTGGTGATGCGGCGCGCGGCGGTCACGGTCGTCGTCAACTTCGGTGGCGCCGACGCGTCCGTGGGGCTGCCAGGAGAGCACGAGGTTCTCTTCGCGACACCGTCGGGAGCGTCCACGGCTGCTGGTCACGTCGACCTGCCGGCGCACGCCGGAGCGCTGCTGCGGCGTACGCGCTGACAGCTCGGCCTGCGCCACGCTCGTCGGGGCGCAGTCTGTGGAAACCGCTCCGCACGGTGCCGCGCCGTGTCATCGTTGTGGATCGGAGGTATCCACGCGCATGGTCAGCGACGAGCAGGTCCACACGCACGCCCCTCCCCACCAAGGGGGCTGGGGCGAGCCTGCCGCGCGCGGCAAGCTGTGGCGCATCGCCAACGACCTCCGTCGTCGTGCGGGCTTCGGCATCTGCGCGATCGAGGTGCGTCGCAGCGACGATCAGATGGAGTTCGTCGCCATCGCCACCGACGATCCCGCGGCTCGTGAGCTCGAGGGGCAGAGCTCGCCCCTCGACGCGATGTATCCGGTGATCGACCTCGGTGAGGTCATCGGCCTCTTCACCTTCATCCCCCATGAGGTGGTCACCGCAGAGGCGCACGCCAGCATCGAGCCCTATGTCGTCACTCCAGACCTTCCGCACTCCGACGATCCGGATGCCTGGCACCCCCAGGACATGATGGTGGCCCGGCTCGACGACGCCTCCAACCGTCTGCGCGCCTTCGTCTACTTCGACATCCCACGCTCCCTGCGTCGACCTTCCAACGACGAGCTGGTGCAGCTGAGCGACGACCTCGACGTCACCCTGCAATCGGTTATCACCACCATCGAGCGGGAGGAATACGCAGCCGGCGTCCGGTTCGCGACCGGCGCCCGACTGGTCGTGCGCTCGGCCGACAGTCGTCACGGGCTTCCCGATCTCCTCCGCCTGGCGTGCGAGGAGCTGCAGCAGTCCTTCCGGGCGACCGTGCTTGCGGTGGATGTCTTCGGCGAGATGCTGGCCATGCATCCGCCGGGGGCGGTCACGATGGAGGACCCGCCTCTGCTCGAGGCGGTAGAGGATGCCGCACGGCGTTGCTGGGCGCGGCAGCGGGTGCTTCTCGTGGACGGTTCCCGCGTGTGGGGTGACGACGAGCTCGACGCATCGTCGCGAGGCGACCTGGTCGAGCTGTTGTCGTACCGCGACTGGGTGGAGCTGGTCGTCGTGCCCATCGGTGCCGGGGACGAGGTGCTGGGCATGCTCGCGATCGCCCGCGGCGACGGGATCGCAGCCTGGAGCGACGACGAGAGCTCGGCTGCCCTCGACGTGGGCCACGACCTCGGTCGCGCGATCCTCAATGCCCGCGCCTCCGAGCGCGAGCGTCAGGCGGCCGAGGAGCTGCGCAGGGTGGACTACTACCGCACCGGGCTCATCGCCACCCTGGCCCACGAGCTCAAGAACCCCATCGGCGTGGTGGCCGGCCACGCCGAGATGCTCTCCATGCTGGACGAGGAGCAGAACCTCCCGCCCGAGGCGTTGAGGTCACTGGAGGCCATCACCCGAGGCGCCGACCGGCTCGCGATCCTCGTCGACGACCTGACGACGCTCAGCAAGGTGGGCGACCCGGCCCACGAGCTGGAGGCCGCGCGTGTCGATCTGGTGTGCCTGGCCATGTCCGTGGTCGACCAGTCTGCGCTGGCAGCCGGACAGCGCGGCATCAAGCTGGTGTGCAACGCTCCGCCGGACCCGGTCGTGGTTCTGGGTGACGCGACCTCCCTCACCAGCGTGATCACCAACCTCGTGACCAACGCGATCAGCTACTCCGACGACGGCGGCAGCGTGCGGCTCTCGCTGTGGTGCCGAGACGACCAGGTCGTCCTCGAATGCACCGACGAGGGCCTGGGCATCTCGGGGGAGGACCTGACGCAGCTGTTCACCGAGTTCTTCCGCAGCACCAACCGCGAGGCCTTGGTGCGACCGGGCACGGGTCTCGGGCTGACCATCACCCGACGCATCGTGGAGCGACACGGCGGCCGGATCGAGGTCGAGTCCGAGCTGGGCTCCGGGTCGACGTTCCGCGTGTGCCTGCCCCTGGCCGCGGCGCCGGAGGCCGTCGTTACCTGAGCACCTCGTCGACCCACGCGGGGACCAGTTCGGTGGCGGGACCACGACGTGACTGGTGGAAGTCGCTGGTCGTGTCGCTCTCGTCGAGGTTGAGCTCCAAGGTCTGCCGACCGTTGCCGATCGCGTAGTGCACGAACGCCGCAGCCGGATAGACCACGCCCGAGGTGCCGATCGACACGAAGAGGTCGCACGCCCACAGCGCCTCCTCGATCGCCTCCATGTCGTAGGGCACCTCCCCGAACCACACGACGTCCGGGCGCAGCTGGGGCGAGCCGCACGCCGGGCAGGGCGGCCGGTCGACCAGCGTCGTCTCCCAGTCGTGGCGCGCGTCGCACGCCGTACACCATGCGGCACGCAGACGTCCGTGCATGTGGTGCACCCGTCGCGAGCCGCCGCGCTCGTGAAGGTCGTCGATGTTCTGGGTCACGAGGTAGAGGTCGTCTCCTCCGAGCTCGGCCTCGAGGCGCGCCAACGCCTGGTGCGCGGCGTTCGGCTGCACGCGGGCGAGGGCGGCTCGGCGTTCGTCGTAGAACCGTTGGACCAACGTGGGGTCGCGGTCGAAGGCCTCGGGAGTGGCAACGGTCATCGGGTCGTGGCCGTCCCACAACCCGCCGGCGTCACGGAAGGTCGGCACCCCGCTCTCGGCCGAGACGCCGGCGCCGGTGAGGACCACGATGCGCATCGGGTGAGTTTATGCCCGAGACTCAGGACACGACGAACGGAAGGGAAGCTCATGACCGGCGGCGGCACCGCGTTCGCGATCGTGGATGCGTTCACGACCCAGCGCACGTTCTCAGGCAACCCTGCGGGCGTCATCCTGCTCGAGGACTACCCCCGGGACGACTGGATGCAGGGCGTTGCTGACGAGCTGCACCAGGCGGAGACGGCGTTCCTCGTTGCAGACGGCGACAGCACGTTCCGGTTGCGGTGGTTCACGCCCACGACCGAAGTCGCCCTCTGCGGGCATGCCACGCTGGCGAGCGCCCACTGGCTCTGGGAAGCAGGCATCCTGCCCGAGGGGTCCGCGGCTGTCTTCACGACCCGCAGCGGCCGGCTCACCGCAGAGCGGGAGGGGGGTCGCATCGTGCTCGACTTCCCAGCGGCACCGCCGGCCCCCGGGCCGGCATCGACGGATCTCCTGGTGGCGCTCGACGGCACGATCCCGGTATGGACGGGGGTCACCAGCAACCCCGATCCCGCAGAGCGCAACGTCCTTGCGGTTCTTGCCTCCGTGGAGGCCGTGCGGTCCCTCACCCCCAACCTCCAGGCCGTCGCGCGGCTCCCCGCCGGCGGCCTGATCGTCACGGCAGCCGGCGGCGGCGCAGCCGTGGTCTCTCGCTACTTCGCGCCCGCCTACGGGATCCCGGAGGACCCCGTCACCGGATCAGCCCACTGCACGATCGGCCCTTACTGGCGTGACGTGCTCGGTGCGATCCTGGAAGCGGAACAGGCATCACCTCGGGGCGGAGAGCTGACGGTGGTGACGACCGACGACGGCCGGGTCCGGCTCGCGGGCACGGCGCGTACGGCGGTCACGGGGCTCCTTCACTGAAAGAACCCGGGCTCGGCTGACCGGGCCAGAACCTCGGTCTTCATGGTGGCGTAGGCGATGTCTCTGGGCCACACTGACGACTGCGACGTCCGACGTCGGAAGGACGAGGATGACCGGAACAGTGCTCTTCGCCGTCAGCGTCGCGATCTACGCCGGCCTGCCCATGCTGATGGCGATCCGCCACTCGTCGTTCCAGCTCCTGATGCTCTACTGCCACACCGCTGCCGTGCTCACCATGGGCGGGATCCTCGGGGCCGTCTACATCTTGCCGGTGGGTGGCGAGGTCACCCTTCTGGCGGGCCAGGTCTCCTACGGCGGCTTCATGTTCGCGACGCTGGTGACCGCGGTGGTCGGTCGAGACGTCCAAGTGGTGCGCAACATCATCGTCCTCGTGCTCAGCGTCAACGCCGTGGTCTTCCTCATGTTTCAGACCACCCACGTTGCCCTCGCCAACCAGAATGTGCCCAGCCCGCTCGGCGTCGACCCGGCCGTGTTCGACAAGTCGCTCGCCGTGGTCCTTCTGGGTGGCACGCTCATCATCCTGGAGCTGCTCACGCTGCTCGCCGTGCTGGAGGTCGCCAAGCGCCGGCTGGCCGGACGGTGGCTGCCGCTGGTCACCCTCATCTCCTTCGTCGCGATCCTGACCCTCGATGGAGTCCTGTTCCCCGCGCTGGTCCTGCGTCCTTCGTCGGGACTGGGTGACCTCATCGCCTCGTCGGTGCTTTCAAAACTCGTGCTGGCCGCTGCCTTTGCCGTCCCGCTCGCCCTCTTCCTGGGGCTCTACCCCCGACTCGTCCAGCGCTTCGAGGACACTCCCATCGAGCTCACCCGGCTGGTCCCCGGACGGCGCACCGGCGTGGAGCAGCAACTGAAGGAGAGGGAGGCAGAGCTGGCGGCTCGCACCGCCGAAGCAGGGAGAGCGACAGCCACCGTTGACCGGATCCTCGACGCAGCCACCAACACGATGCTCGTGGCAACTGATTCGGACTTCCGGATCACGCACTTCAGTGTCGGTGCCCAGACGCTGCTCGGCTACTCCGGGTCTGACGTCCTCGGACGATCGATATCCGATTTCGGTCAGTCCGAGCAGCTCGTCCACCACGCCGAGCAGCTCGGCGTGCCCGGCCGCCCTCCCGATGTGGTGGCAGCCTTGGCGCGCGAGGGGGCACGGCGGGACTGGGCGGTGCTCACGAAGTCCGGCGAGACGAAGGTGCTGTCTCTCAGCTTCACCGAGATCCGCGACGACCACCTGTTGATCGGCTACCTGTTCGCCGGAGAGGACATGACCGACCGACTGCGCGCCGAGGAGGCGCTCAGCCAGGCGCTACGCCGGGAGCACGACGCTGTCGACAGGCTGGAGGATGCCGACCGAGTCAAGGATGAGGTGGTCTCGACCATCAGCCACGAGCTGCGTACCCCACTCGCCAGCATTCGTGGCTACAGCGAGGTGCTCGTCGAGGGAGACCTCGGAGAGCTCAACGTCCGGCAGACCGAGGCGCTGGGCAAGGTGCTGCGCAACGCCGGAAGGCTGTCCTCGCTGGTCGACGACCTGCTGCACCTCGACCGTTCCAGCACCAGGGGGCCAGGTGATGCTCGGGTGGCCACCGATCTGGTGGGCATCGTCCGTGACGCCCACGACGGGCTGATCCAGCTGGCCAGGAGGCGCGATCTCGAGCTGGGGCTTGACGTCCCCAGCTACCCGGTCCTGGTGCTCGGAGATCCAGCCGATCTGGAGCGGGTCGTGCTCAACCTCGGCGACAATGCTGTGAAGTTCACCCCAGACGGCGGCTCCGTCACGGTCTCGGTCGACCGCCACGGTGATCAGGCCGTCATTCGGGTCACTGACACCGGCATCGGCATCGCCGGCGCCGAGCAGCACAAGGTCCTCGAACGCTTCTACCGCTCGTCTCAGGCCTACCACCACGCCATACCCGGGACCGGCCTGGGCCTGGCCGTGGTGAACGACATCGTCTCTGAGCACCGGGGCACCCTGACGGTTTCCTCGACGCCCGGGTCCGGGACCACGGTGACCGTGCTTCTCCCGATCTTCGAGTCCGAGCTTCTCGACCCTGCCTAGCGGGAAGCGCACCCCGTGGCCGGGCCGCGACGGCGGACAGGCCCGTCTGTCCCAGTCACCGCGCGTACGGCGGTCACGGGGCTCTTCACTGACAGGGGCCCCTGATATTCACGGGCATGCGCGTATCCACGTCCACCATTTACATCCAAGCGCCTCCGGACGTGGTGTGGGCCGTCCTCACCGAAACGGATCAGGTCCGGCAATGGCAGTACGGCAGTGAGCTCAGCACTGACTGGGCCGTAGGTTCCCCGATCCGCTTCACCAACGAGTGGGACGGCCAGCGGTTCGAGCAGTGGGGAACCGTGCTCGTCGTCGAGGCACTCACCATCGGATCGTGCTCGCCACGGGCCAGGACCACCCGCCACGGAGCGCCTGCCAGCAGTTTCCCATGTCCGGTACACCGACTCCGAAGGTCGCCGGGTCCTGGGTGACCCGCCAGCCGTCCTCGGTCTCGACGACACCGATGGTCGCCCTCGGGTCCTCCGGCGCCATCAGGTCGGTCAGCCCGGCCAGCCGAAGAAGGCGTTGCACCGCCTCAGCCTGCGTGGCGAACGTCTGGACGGGACGGGCCGCCACCCGCTGGGCGCCCGCGACATCCTCCGCGGGCCAGCTGACCTTCACGCCGAAGGCCACGACTCCACGCACATGCGACGCGGTCGCGAGCTCGAGGGCCACCACGCCACCCATCGAGTGCCCAGGTCGGACTGGGATGCGCCGTACACGTTCAGCCGTCATGCCGACGCCGTGCGCTCCCGTGGCCCGGCAGGTCGACGACCAGCCAGCCGCCGGGCCAGGCATCCGGGAGCAACGCCTCGACGCCCCAGCACCAGCGCCAGGGTGGCGATCGCGATGATCGCGCCCAGGGAGTAGACGAAGGAGTTCGTCGAAGGAGAGCGTGAAGCCGAACAGCAGGGACGCGAGCACCGCGGGGCGCAGGATCGGCAGTGTGACGTGCGGCTACCCCGTCATCGCGGTGGTGGTGGATGCCGACATGGACCGTGCTGCGAACATCCGGCCCGGCGACACGTTGTTCTTCGAAGAGACAAGGAAGCAGGCCCTCACATGAGTGCACCAGTGGAATCGTTGACACCCGCCGAGGCCCGGCAGATGTTCCGTGACGGCTTGTCGGTGCCGACGAGTGGTTGGTGCGCGGGGATCACCCAGGCGAATCTGATCGCCGTGCCGAAGCAGTACGCCTACGACTTTCTGCTGTTCGCCCAGCGCAACCCCCAGTCCTGTCCGGTCATCGACGTCTCGGACCCGGGCTCTCCTCGCACGAGCCTCGCTCCCGGGGCTGACCTGAGCACGGACATCCCGGGTTACCGGATCATCGCCGACGGCGTCGTCGTCGAGGAGCACTCGGAGGTCACCGAGCAGTGGACCGACGACATGGTCGCCTTCCTCATCGGCTGCAGCTTCACCTTCGAGCACGCACTGGTCGACGCCG
>NZ_JAOPXV010000237.1 GCF_025964975.1 Nocardioides sp. | reverse complement strand
GCAAGGCCTCCACGTCGAGGTTGGGCGACCTCAACGACCGTCTGGATCGCGCCGTGGCCGCGACTGACCTGGGGGCCGAGAAGATCCCGATCTGGGCCGGGCTCGTGCGCGTCCTGCAATGGCTGTTGATCATCACTGCCGTGGTCGGTGGTCTGTGGCTGGCGCTGCTCGCGTTCGGCTCCTACGCCCGGCTTCCCGAGCCGCCGACTCCCGACATCAGGGGGTTCCCGATCCCCACGCTGATGCTGCTGGGAGGGATCCTGCTCGGGGTGCTGCTCGCGATGGTGTGCCGCGTGCTCGTCGGGATGACTGCCCGCAGGCGTGCCCGCGCGGCTGACAAGCGACTGCGCGACGCGATCTCGGAAGTCTCGGGGGAGATCGTCGTCGCGCCGGTCCAGGCCGAGCTGGCGGCATACTCCGCCATGCGCGACGGCCTGGCGATCGCCCTCAAGTAGCCCGACCGGGGTCGCGGCACGTCCACAGGCACGCGTACGTCGCCGCCTGTCCACAGACCTGGGTGCGCCCCCGACTCGTTGTCAGTGCCCCGCCGCAGTCTTGGTTCCGAGGGCGGACACTCCGTCCGCGAATCCAGGAGGCACTCTGATGAACGACACCTACATCACGCTGACCGGTTGGGTCGGTTCCGACGTCGCGCTGCGCGAAGTCGCCGGTGGACAGCCGGTGGCCAACTTCCGCGTCGCCACCACGCCGCGACGGTTGCGCAACAACGAGTGGAAGGACGGCAACACCACGTGGTACCAGGTGAAGGCGTGGCGCACCCTCGCCGACAACGTCGCGAGGTCGATCAAGAGCGGTGACCCCGTGGTCGTCCACGGTCGCCTCGAGGCGGACGTCTGGACCAAGGACGACGGCACGGTCAACACGCAGCTGGTCATCACGGCCACCTCGGTGGGGCACGACCTGTCCCGGGGGACGGCGGTCTTCACCAAGCCTCCGCGACCGGAGGCGGTCGTGTCGTCGCAGCAGCCGGTCGCCACCGACCCGTGGGCGGCGCCACTGAGTCAGGCCATCCCGGCCTTCGCCACGGACGCGCCCGCCCCGGAGACTGTCTCCGAGGCGGACGCGGCCTGAGGCGGCCTGAGTCCCGCCGCTGGTCAGGTCGCCGGCATCACCCAGGTGTCGTTGCGGACCAGCTCCTCCAGCTGGTCCAGGGACAGCGGGGGCCGGTCGGACGACGTGGGTGAGCTTCCGTCCCACTTGTCGGCGACGGTGTTGGCGGCCGCTGCGTAGACGATGCCGTCGCTGCGGAGCAGGGCGACCTCGAACATCACGACGTCGCCGGTGCGGTTGGCCAGCCGCCGTCCGATGACCGCGCCTTCGCCGTTGCGGAGCTGCGTGCACTGGGTCCTGCCGGTGCTGGGGCGGGAGCCGGTGCAGCTGAGATAGTCGCTCTGGCCTTCACCGGCGGCCATCTGCGCGCCGTCGTCGAGCTGTTCCGTCGTCGACTGGCTGGTGTTCGACAGCTCCGGAGTCGTGAAGAGCATCACGTTGAGGCGGCCGGGACCGTCGGGACCATCCAGGATGGAGTTGATCCAACCCGTGGCGGGACCGCCCTCCGGGGTGTCTGCGGTGAGCGGACCGGGAGACGTCACGGTGACGCCGTCGGGCACGATCGCCGAGGCCGCCGCCACCATGTCGATGGCCGGCATGTTCCACCAGCCATCAGGAAGTTCGGCCGGGGCGGGCGTAGGCGGCGAGGAGGACGTGGCCGAGCTCGACGGTCTGCCTGCCGGGTCAACGACGGACTCGGCTCCGCCACCCCGAGCCATGGACACGATGAGCGCTGCCGCCACGCTGGCCGCGGTCGCGCCACCGGCCATGCAGACGACACGCCGACGTGTCCGCTGCCGACGTCCGTGCTGCAGTGCGGACGGGGCGAGACCCACCGGGACGGGGACCGCGTTGACCGTGCGCTGGAGCAGGTCGTGCAGCTCGGCTTCGTGTCGGCCCAGCTGGTCATCAGTGTGAGTCATGACGTGCCTCCGTGCTGGCGAGCTTGTGGAGCTCGGGATCGATGAGGATCAGACGCAGCCGTGCGAGCGCACGCAGCGAGCGGTTCTTGACCGCCGCGGGGGATAGCCGCAGCGTGTGGGCGGTCTCGTCGACCGAGCGGCCCTCCCAGTAGCGGAGCGACGACGGCGCGGTCGAGAGGAGGCAACGTGCGCAGGGCCGCCAGCAGAGCAATCCGTTCGGTGGGGTCCGGGTCGCAGCTCGGCCGACCCGGCGTGGCGTCGACCGGGATCTCCCCGTTGCTTCGCCGACGTCGGTTGCTCAGGAAGGTCTTCAGCACGATGCCATGGACGTACGCCGCGGGGTCATCGGCCGCCTGGACCTTCCGCCAGTGCACGTAGGTCTTCGCCAGGGCGGACTGCACGAGGTCCACGGCCGCCGGGGCGCTGGTCGTGAACAGCCACGCACTGCGATAGAGCGCTGGTGAGCGGGCTGCGACGAACGCCGTGAAGTCCTCGTCGATCGGCGGGGAATCGCGCATGAGTCATCCTCTCCCGAGCGGGCCACGTGCCGCCGGATGTCGGGGGCTGGGTTGCTTCCACATCCCAAGGACGCGGGCAGCCGCGTCGAGGACTCACGGCGCTGCCGTTTTATTGCCACGGCGCCGAGCCCCGTAGGCTCGGGGGCATGGCTGAATACGTCTTTACCCTGCGCAACGTGCGCAAGGCCCACGGTGACAAGGTCGTCCTCGACAACGTCACCCTCTCGTTCCTGCTCGGCGCCAAGATCGGGGTCGTCGGCCCCAACGGCTCCGGCAAGTCGTCGCTCCTGAAGATCATGGCGGGCCTCGACAAGGCCAACAACGG
>NZ_JAOPXV010000223.1 GCF_025964975.1 Nocardioides sp. | reverse complement strand
GAGGACAAGTTCGCTGATGTCGCCTGGACCCCGAGCAGGACGACCAGGTCCCCGGTGCTCGACGCGACGGTCGGCCACGTCGACTGCACGGTCGAGGTCATCCACGAGGCGGGGGACCACTACCTCGTCATCGGCAGGGTCGTCGACATGGCCGTCGGTGCGGCAGAAGAGCCGTTGTTGTACTACCGCGGGGCCTACCGCACGTAGGTCGCGGGAAGGGACGTCGACAGGGTCAGATCTGGCGTGGTGCGACGTGACGCGTGGGGTGGTACTCAACCGAGCCATGGCGGCACCGCCGCTGTCACCAGCATCTCGCCGCTCTCGCCGCTCACGTTCGCCGTCAGTCCGGTCTTCGCCGCGGTGCGGTCAACTCGGAGTGGTACACCCTCACTCCGGGCCGCTTCGAGTCCGACATGAAGTCAGCCCTGCACGAGGGTGACTCCGAGACGCTCGACGTCTACGCCGCCAACATCGGCGACGGACTCCTCGGCTGGGCGTACTTCCCAGGGACGTACAACGGGGGTGCCGGTGGCACCAAGGACGGCGTCGTGATCCTCGACGAGTCCATGCCCGGAGGGACCGCAGGCAAGTACGCCCTCGGTGACACCCTGACGCACGAGGTCGGGCCACTGGCTGATGCTCGAGCACACCTTCGACGGCGGCTGCTCGACCATGGGCGACGGCGTCGCCGACACTCCGGCCGAGGCGGCGCCGCAGTTCGACTGCCCGGTCGGCGCCGACACCTGCGACGCGCCCGGTCTGGACCCGATCAACAACTTCATGGACTACACCCAGGACTCCTCCATGAACATGTTCACCCCGGGTCAGTCCGGTTGGGGCAGCGCCGGCACCAGCGTGCGGCACGTCGCGCCGTCGCAGTCCTGGAGCTTGTTGAGGTATGCCGCAAGCGCGCGCCGGACGCGACGGTAGGCCGGGTCGGTCGCCAGGTTGGTGACCTGGAACGGGTCGGCGTCGCGGTCGTAGAGCTCGACGAACCGCGGTGCCTGCCACCGGACCAGCGTGTAGCGCTTGGTGCGGACCCCCCGCCACTTCCAGGCAGTCGCCTCGTCGTCCTTGCTGGACCCCGCCTGGAGCAACAGGCCCCGGTCACGCTGCGCGCGGTCCTTGACGGCGTAGCCGAGAAGACTGCGACCGTCGATCTCGACCATGGGCTCAGCCTCGGCGAGCTCGGCGATGGTGGGCGCGAGGTCGACCATGGCCACCGTCTGTCGACGACGCTCCCCGGCATCGATCTTCGGCCCGCGCATCACGAGCGGTACCCGGATCGCCTCCTCGTAGGGGACGTTCTTGCCGACGAGCCGGTGCTCCCCGAAGAGATAGCCGTTGTCGCTCGTGAACATGACCACCGTGTTGTCGAGGGTGCCGGCGGTCTCCAGCGAGGTCACGATCGCTGCGACCGCCTCGTCCAGAGCGGCGAGGGTGCGCAGGCGCTGGGTGAAGAGGGTCTGCTGGGCAGCCGGGTCCACGAGGGCGGCCCGCTGGATGTCCGTGCGCTTGTCGCTGACGTCCGTCTCGTTGAACGACGGACTGTCGAGCGAGGGCAGCGCCACGTCGGCGAACAGGTCGGCGTGGCGGTCTGCGGCCGGTGGCGGACCCGAGCAGTCCGCCTCGGTGTTGCCCTGACAGGTGCCGTGCGGGGCGGTGAAGCTGGACCACAGGAAGAACGGCTCGCGCTGCGCGCTGAAGTCGGTGACCAGCGCAGACGACTGCTGGGCCACCACGTCGGTGTAGTAGTCGGCCTCGGTGAACTGGACCAGGTTGCCGTTGTCGTACTGCACGAACGAGCGGTAGTCCGACAGGGTGCCGACCATCGGCTTCCACTGGTCCCAGCCGCGCTCGATCCCGTCCGCCTGGTCGTAGCCGTGCATGTACTTGCCGACGAACCCGGTGCGATAGCCGGCGTCCTGGAGCCACACCGGCAGCGCGGTCGTGGGGTCGAAGCCCTCGTGCCCACCCCAGGGCGGAGAGTTCGTCCGGACGCCGTTGTTGTGGGCGTACTGCCCGGTCAGGATCTGCGCGCGCGCCGGGCAGCAGTTCGGGTGCGGGGCGATCATGTTGGAGAAGGTGACGCCTGCCCGCCCGAGCAGCTTGCGCGTCTGGGGCATCCACTTCAGCTCGAGCTTCGTCTGGTCGTCGGAGGTGATGAGGACGATGTTGGGCTGGTCCCCGACGTCCACGCCCGAGGTCGACGGCGGCGGTTTCGGCGCGACCGTGTCGTCGGCGCGACCGAGCCCGCACCCCGACAGCGTCACGGCAAGCAGGAGCGCGACAGCCACCGTGGACGAGGCATGCGAGCGCGGACGAGACACGACCCAACCCTAACGGGGCCGCGAGAGGGGTCTGACATGATCGGTCGCCATGATGGCCTTCCCCGCACACGGCTTCGTGCTGCTGGCCATGCCCAAGTGCGCCTCGACCTCCATCGAGGCGGCACTGTCGCCGTACGCCTCGCTCGTCATCGACCGCCCGCCCAGCCGCAAGCACCTCGGGTGCAGGGGGTTCGCCAAACGGGTTGCGCCCGGTCTGGCGGCGGAAGGTCACCCACGCGAGAGCTATGAGCTCGTGACGATGTTCCGGGAACCCGTGGCCTGGCTGGAGTCGTGGTGGCGCTACCGGTTCCGTCTCGACGGCGAGATCGACAACTCCACCCAGGACCTGACGTTCGAGGACTACGCACGGCGGTACGTCGACGGCGACCCGACGGCGCCCACGCCGCGCGGGCGCCCGGGTCAGTTCCTCACCGTCGACGGGCGGGTGGAGGTGGACCGGGTCTTCGCGGTCGAGCGCCCCGACACCTGGATGCCGTGGTTCGGGTCGCGGCTCGGCGCGGACCTCACCTTCGAGCGGCGCAATGTCTCCCAGGTCTCCCAGGTCTCCCAGGGCTCCCGGCGGGTGACGCCTGAGCTCTCGGAGGCCACCCGGTCCGAGCTCATCGACTACTTCGCGCCGGAATACGCCGTCCAGTCACGCTTGGCCGAGACGGGCCAGTGGGCCGGGGCCCGGGGCACGCCCCTCGCCGTACCAGCGCGGCCGCGCAAGAACCCGAACGCGAGGGACCGGCACGCCCAGGACCGGGAGCCTCAGAAGTCGTAGCCGAACGCCTCGACGTCTCGCGCGTAGACCTCGCCGACCCGGTCGCGGGCGGCAGGGGAGTAGTAGTCGCGGTAGGAGCCGTGCGAGGTGGTGTTGCGACGCGGGATCGCCGTGACCGGCAGCCCGAGCTCGCGCTGGACCCGCGCCATGTCGTCGGCGAGCGACTCGGTCCGGCCGATGAAGTCGGCGCGCTGGTCACCGTCGACCAGGTAGTCGACCTGGGGCATCGCCAGCCGGTCGAGCTCGGCGGTGCCGCGCACGATGAACTCCTCGAAGTCGGCATAGTCCGCGGCCGCGCGCCACAACGGGTTGCCGTCCCGCGTCGAGCCCCACTGGCCGTCCTGGGGACGACCCGAGGCAGGTCCCCAGCGGTGGTTCCAGGTCTCGATCATGGAATACCACGACACCATCCGGGCCCACGGGTTGCGGACGAAGCCGAAGGACCAGTAGCTCTCGAGCTCGGGGTGGCGGGCCAGGATCCGGCGCAACCGCGCGTGCCGCTGCTTGTCGACCGAGCGGGCGTCCGGGCACACGTCGCGGAGCAGCTGCTCGACCGACGCCCCGCCGGTCTTCGGGATGTGGACGAAGAGCATCCGGCGTTCGTCGGAGATGAGCACGGTCACAGGCTAGTGCTCGATTCTTGGCGACCGCTCGCGGCGCCCGGTCCCTGTGCCCGGTCCCTGTGCTCGGGGTGGCGCTGTCTAGGCTCGGGACGTGAACCGCTTCCGAGCTCGCACGACGTCCACGGCCAGGCTGCGCTCCTCGCCGGAGCAGGTCTGGGGCGTGCTGACGGACCCGGAGCTGTTGCCGGTCCTGACTCCGTACCTCCAGCGCATCGAGGTGCACCCCGCCTCTGACGGCCCGGACCGCTGGACGTGGCACCTGACGCACATCCCGGTGATGAGTGCGACGGTCATGCCGGTCTTCACCGAGGTGATGACCTTCGAGAAGCCGACCCGGATCGTCTTCGCCCATGACCCGGCGAAGACCGAGGAACGGACCGGCGTCGAGGGCAGCTACGTGCTGGCGCCCGACGGGACCGGCACCCGGGTGGCCATCGACCTCGAGATCTGGTGCGACCTGCCGTTGCCGAGGCTGTCACGGATCGCCGTCCAGACCGTGATGCACGGCGTCGTCGCGGCCATGGGCAAGCGCTTCGCCACCAACATGGTTCGCCACCTGGGGGAGTGAGATGAGGATCCTGGTGCTCGGCGCCACCGGCTACGTCGGATCGCGCCTCGTCCCTGCACTCCTGGACGCCGGCCACACGGTCGTGGCGGCCTCGTCGTCCGTGCCGGTCCCCGAGCGGTTCGCCTGGGGGTCGGCCGTCGACTGGATGCAGTGCGACGTCACCTCGGCCCTCGACGTGGGTGCTGCACTCGTCGACGTCGACGCGGTCTGCTACCTCGTGCACTCGATGAGCGGCCGGGAGTTCGCGGGGAGGGACCTGCTGGGCGCCGAGGTCGTACGCCGCGGTGTCGACGAGGCGGGCGTGTCGCGGCTGGTCTACCTCAGCGGACTGGTCCCGGACGTGCCGCGCGACGAGCTGTCCGCCCACATCACCTCGCGTCTCGAGGTGGAGGAGGAGCTGCTCCGCTCGACGGCCTCGGGCGTGGCCCTGCGAGCCGGAGTGATCATCGGCGCCGGGTCGACGTCGTTCGAGGTGATCCGGCAGCTCGGGTCGCTGCTCGTCGTCCAGCCGATCCCGTGGTGGCTGCGCTCGCGGGTCCAGCCCATCTCCGTGACCGACGCGGTCCGGGCGCTGGTGGAGGCGTTGTCCCCCGACTCGTCGCTGTCCGGATCCGTCGACATCGGTGGACCTGACATCCTTCGCTACCCGCGACTGCTCGCGGCCTACAGCCGAGCCGCGCGCCTCCTCCGGGTCCGGGTGCCGGTGTTCCTCGCACCGCCCATGGTGGTCGCGGCCGGCACGGCCGGGCTGGTGCAGGCACCGTTCTGGACCGTCAATGCCCTCGTGGACTCGCTGCGCCACGACATGGTCTGCCGTCGCGGCTCCACGTGGGTCCCCGCGTCAGGTGGCGAGCTCATGGGTGTCCACCAGGCGATCCGGCGAGCCGTCGACGGCGTCGGTCTGGAGGGACCGCTGCCGAGCGACCCGGACTGGACGCGCCAGCGGACGCCGGTGCTCGACGCGTTGCGCGCACCCCGGACGGTGCGAGCCGGCGCCAGCCTCGCCTGGCACCGACTGCGCAGCCTGTCGCGAGGCTCTGACTGAGTTCCTACTCGGCGCCGATCCGCTTCAGCAGGGGCGCGAGGTCCGGGTCTGTCCCGCGGAAGGACCGGTAGGACTCCATCGCGTCGATTGACCCGCCCGGGGCGAGCAGGGTGCGCCGGAAGCGCTCGCCTGCTTCACGGCTCAGCCCGCCCTGCTCCTCGAACCAGGCCACGGTGTCGGCGTCCATGATCTCTGACCACAGGTAGGAGTAGTAGCCCGCCGAGTAGCCGCCACCGAAGATGTGGTGGAAGTACGTCGACCGGTAGCGCGGCGGCACCGGGGCATAGCCCACGCCCGCGCGCTCGAGGGCGGCGGCCTCGAACGCCTCGACTCCCTCCGGCCCGTCGGGCAGCTCCTCGGCAGGCGTCTGGTGCCACGCCTGGTCGAGGATCATCGCGCTCAGGCTCTCCGCATAGCGGAACGTCTGCTGGCCGGACTTCGCGCGCAGCTGCTCGACCCACTCGGCCGGCATCTGCTCCCCGGTCTCGTGATGCACGGCATAGTTCGCGAGCAGGCTCGGCTCGAAGGCCCAGATCTCGTTGACCTGGCTGGGGAACTCGACGAAGTCGCGGGGGACCGCCGTGCCGCTGCGGCTGGGGTAGCGGACGTCGGAGAACAGCCCGTGCAGGTCGTGGCCGAACTCGTGGAACAGCGTGATGACGTTGTCCCAGGTCAACAGGCTCGGGCTGCCTGGGGCGGGCGCCGCGAAGTTGCACGTGTTGGTGACCACGGGGGAGTCGTCGAGCAGGTGGCTCTGGTCGACGATGCTGGTCATCCACGCCCCGCCCTGCTTGGTCGAGCGGGTGTAGGGGTCGATCACGACCGCCCCGAGGTGGTCGCCCCTGTTCCCATCCACGCCGGCCTCGCGCACCTCGTAGACCCGTGCCTGCGGGGTGTAGCCGACCAGGTCCTCCCGGCGGTGGAAGGTGATGCCGTACAGCGCGGTGGCGGCGGCGAAGACGCCGTGGGTGAGGACGTTGTCGAACTCGAGGTAGGGGCGCAGAGCTCCCTGGTCGAGCTCTGCTTCGTGTTGCCGGAGCCTGCCGTCGACGTACGCCCAGTCCCAGGGCTCCAGGGTGGCGCCCGGCTCGATCTCGTCGAGGTGGGCCTGGAGCTGCTCGCCCCTGGAGCGGGCGAGGGCGAAGGCCGCCGGGCCGAGGCGACCGAGGATGTCGTTGACCGCCTGCGTGCTGCCGGCGCAACCGTTCTCGGCGGCGTACGCCGCGTGGTGCCGGTAGCCGAGGAGCAGCGCGCGCTCGTGGCGCAGCCGTGACATGGTGAGGAGCATGCCGCGGGTGTCGTGCTCGCCTGCCGTGAGTCCGCGGTCGGCGCTGGCGCGGAAGACGCGCTCGCGGGTGGCGCGGTGGTGCAGGTCGGCCAGGACGGGCTGCCCGGTCGTGTTGGTGATGGTGAGCAGCCAGCCGTCGCGGCCGGTCGCCTGCGCCGCCTCGCGGGCCGCGGCCACGTCGTCGGCGCCGAGTCCCGCGAGCCCGGCCTCGTCGGTGACCAGCACGCCCGCCGCGTTGCGACCGGCGACGAGCAGCTGGTCGAACCGGGTGGCGAGGGTGGCCAGCTCGGTGTTCAGCTCGCGGAGTCGCACCTTCGAGCCTTCGTCCAGGGCGATGCCGCCGCGTTCGAAGTCCTTGACGCTTTCGCTCAGCAGGTGCGCGTCCTGCGCGTCCAGGCTCACCTCACCGCGGTCGGCGCGCTCCTTGAGCTGTGTCAGGCGGGCGTAGAGCTGTTCGTTGAGCAGGATCGCGTCCTGGTGCTGGGCCAGCCTGGGTGCGATGTCCTCCTCGATCGCGTCGCGCTCGTCATTGGTGTCGGCGGCCTTGGCGACCCAGAAGGCGTTCATGGCACGCGTCAACAGGCTGCCGCTTCGCTCCCACGCCTCCAGGACGTTGGCGACGGTCGCCGGCTCGGTGTCCTTGGCCACCGCGTCCAGCTCGGTGAGGTGTTCGGCCATCCCCTGGTCGATCGCCTCGCGGAAGTCCGCGTCAGAGAGGTTGGCGTAGTCGGGCAGGCCGAAGGTCAGGGTCGACGGGCTCAGCAGCGAGTTGGTCATGTCGCCATCCAAGCAGCCACCCGTCGACGGCTGCTCCGACCCCGAAGCGGTGGCCCCAAGCGATGTCGTGGAGTGGCAGGCTGGGCCGATGCCCGACGACATGACCCGTTTCCGCGACCTCGCTGCTGCCTGCGATACGACCGTCTTCGGGCACCCGATCGAGGGACCGGGGCAAATCCTGCGGCGGCTCGCCGATCTCGCTGACGAGCTGGACGTCCCGTGGGACCAGTACGGCGCCCGCGGCCCGGTTGCCCTGCTGGAGGAGGAGCTCGAGGCGCTGTTCGGCAAACCAGCAGCCTTCTTCCCCAGCGGCGTGATGGCCCAGCAGTCCGCGCTGCGGGTCTGGTGCGACCGTGAGGGGACCAGCCGGGTGGCGATGCCGGACCTGTCGCACCTGCTGGTCCACGAGCAGGACGGACCTCGTCGCCTCCACGGGTTCCAGGTGGAGCACCTGACCACGGGCGCTGAGGTGGCGACCGCGTCAGCGCTGCACGGCGTCGTCGGTCGGCTCGGGGCGGTGCTGGTGGAGCTGCCGCTCCGGGACGCCGGCTGCCTGCTCCCCACGTGGCAGGAGCTGACAGACCTCTCGGCCGCCGCCCGACACCGCGGCGTACCACTTCACTTCGACGGCGCCCGGGTCTGGGAGTCGCAACCGTTCTGGGGGACGTCGCTCGCAGAGACAGCTGCACTGAGCGACAGCATGTACGTCTCGTTCTACAAGGGGCTCCGGGGGATCGCCGGAGCAGCGGTGGTCGGCCCGGAGGACTTCCTCGCGGAGGCGCGGGTGTGGCGGAGCCGGATGGGCGGCACGCTCTATCGCTCGACCCCGGAGGCGCTGGCTGCGCTGCTCGGGCTCCGTGACCTGCTGCCCCGGATGGCGGAGTGTCTCGCGTGGGCTCGGGCGCTGGCCGCGGAGCTGCCGGCCCACGGCATCACCGTCAACCCGGTGGAGCCACACACACCGACGTTCCTGCTGCACGCCGCGGGCACCGAGGACGCGGTCAACGAGCGGGTGCTCGGAGTGATGGAGCGCACGCGGCTTCGATTGACCGGTCCGTGGCGAGCGTCCCCCGAGCCCGGGCGGGTGGTGACGGAGGTGGCGGTTTCCACCCCGGCCCTCGAGCACGAGCCGCAACGCGTCGCGCAGCTGCTGGCCGAGATCGCCGTCGGCTGACTTCGCCGCGAGGACCCCGGTGAGTGGACCGAGATCCGTCTCGATGAGGGACACGACGCGCACCATCACGTCGATGCAGTCCTTGGCGGGCAGGCCGGGTACGGAGGTCGAACCGATGTGATCGATCGCGCTCGCTTCGGGAAGCATCCGGCCGAGCGTCGCTGTGAGTTGGGCGCCCCCCGCCGCCCACTCGGTTCTGTATGGAACAACCTCGACGAGCTGGGCAGTCGACTCGTCCGGGAATGGCACAGCGGGAGTCTCCCAGAGTGCGCGGCCTCGCGGCATGAGCGCCAAGATGGTCGCGTGCAGATGGTGACGGGCTTGGGCGCTCTGGTGGACGGGTCGTCGGCGCTCGAGGGTTTGGTGCTTCTGCCGATCCGCACGCTCGAGCGGTTCCGGGTTGGAGAGACCGACGCGGTGCTGGCTGCGACGTTTCTGGTGCTGGGGCCCGACGAGCCGGGCCGAGCATCGTGGTCCCCGTGGCCAAGGTCTGGTTCCAGCCTCGCAGCGACGTGGCTGGGGCCTTCGACGGCACGTTCAGCGACGAGGACGTCCCCGAAGGTCTCTCCGTCCCACCCGGGATGACGTTCGAAAAGCGGGAGCGTTGGTGGTCGAAGGCCGTCCTGATCCAGGCGTGGTTGCACCACGGGACGGCGACCAGGCAGGCGCTGCGTCCCGCCAGCCGGATCGAGGTTGCGGCCTGCGAGGAGAGGACCGAGATCACCCTTCCGCCCTCCTTGCGCACCTACCAGATGGCGCTGGGTGGCAGCGAAACGGCCGAGGAGATCCTTCCGCTCACCCCGAGCGGCCACGACGCTGTCGGACCTCTCCTTCACGTCTATCCGGGCATCCCGGATCTGCTGGAGACGCTGCCGGATCGCGCCGCCGTGCTCGAGCAGGTCGACTCGACGGTCGCCTTCGGGTCGTATCTGGGCAACGGCAGCTACTGGTGCTTTCACCGGGTCGACGGTTCGGTGTGGTACTTCGACCACGACGGCGGTCGCGAACCCGGCTGGCGTGGTGGTTCCCGCACTGCGGTCCTCACCAGGATGTTCGACGACGTCGACGAGTACTTCGACGCGCTGACCGTGATCGCGATCGGACGGGCGCACGAGGCTCTCGGCGGTCAGGACGCCAGCGAGGCCGAGCTGCGCCGCATGCTCGGGGACCAGCGGGTGTCGACCTGGCTGTACTGAGGAAAGGAATGTGCGCGGGCACGGCGTCGACAGCGCGCCACCGTGCCCTGTCCGACCCGGACCCGCTGCGCATGAGCGCTGCCCGCTGACGTCCTCGCGGCATTCCGGAACGAGCGTGGTCCGGCGTGCAAGCGGCGGGTACGGCCGAGGTCGAGCACCTCGGACTTCCCGCCCAGGACGGCAGGGATGATCCCCGCCTCGCAGGCCAGTCGCCGGGCCTGCCCTGCGCTGATCCGGGTGCCGGTGTCGATTGATGCGGCCTTGAGGCCTCCGGTGAGCGTCGCGAGGGACATCGTCACCACGGCTGTGGCCGAGACACCGCCGGACGAGGGGAGCCGGTCGGCGGGTAGTGCTCGATCCACTCGATGAGCGCCCACCCGAGTCGGGCGTGCAGTGGTCGCGAGTCAGCGTCGGGCGAGCCGACGGCATCCGGCCCGGCACTGGCGCGGGTGGGCGCAGCGATGGCCATCAGCTGCTTGCGGAACATCTCGGCGGTCGCGCTGGGGAGGGTGAACCGACCGGTCGAGGTGCCGTTGCCGTTGTCGCGCAGGGTGAGCGTGACCCGGCGATCTGCAACGGCTTCCTCCGCCGCCAGGGCGTTGGCCTCGGCAGCTTCGCCCACGTCGGGGGCCACGACGTCCAGGATCCGACGGCCGAGCAGCCGCAACGCCTTCGCGTCGGGGTCCTTGGCCAGGACCAGGAGATGGTCCACCGCGTAACCCTTCAACGTCGCGGGCGCCGCGGCCATCAAGGGGAGCTCCTCGGGTGAGGACGGGATCTCCTCGACGGCGTGGATGATCGCGGACGCCTGGTCGGCGTGGATCTCCCCGCCGGCCAGCGCCGCCTGGACCGGGGCGTACAGCTCGCCGCTCATCAGCCTCCCGAACCGGGTCAGCCGGTTGGCCTCGGGTCGGGTCAACAACGATCGTCGCGCCCACCACTGCCCGGTGTGTCGAGCGCCGATCGAGTCCCCGAGGCTGCGCCGGTCAGCCTCCCCGACCGCGGCCGTCACCGCGCCGGCGCTCCGATCGGCCAAGCGGGTCGCGGCGTCGAGCAACCGGGTCAGTCGTCGTCGAACAGAGTCGCCGGCGAGAGCGAGAACAAGGCGTCGTACGCCGTCTCGAGCTGCGCTATCGCAGCGGACAGGACCGGCGACGGGGCGTCGGGATGCCAGGAGCACGCCACTGCTCGTTGTCGGTCATCGGTCCTCCTCCCCACGCCGCCAACGGCCGGATCCCGGACGATCGTCCGGGTCACAGGCAGCGGGGTGGAGGCTGAACGAGTCAGAGAACGATGACCACTGTCTGGCATCAATCGTACGCCCGTTCGAGTCTTGACCGAAGGCCACTTGGCCCCCTTTGTGGACAGTCGGGACAGCTCGACGCGGCAAGGCACCCGACGCGATCACGGCTGGCCCACCTAGGGGCGCGGTACCCCCGCGACCCAACCCTGTCCACCGCGGACGCCCGCGACGCGACCGCCCCGGGGTGATACTGGGAGAAGGACCGTGACCGTGAGACCTCGCCGAGGGGCCAGACCACGATCCCGCAGCACCCCGATGAGGAGCGCCATGACCACGCACTCGAACGCCCCGATCTTCGCCCCCGCTCCGAAGGGCGATCTGTCAGCCGAGGAGCGAGCACGCCTCGACGGCATCGTGGCGGGCATGGAGGAAGGCGAGTCGCGCTGGGCGGCGATGCCCCTGTCGGCGCGCGTGGAGCTGCTCGCTGAAGTCCACAGCAGTGTCGCCGCCGCCGCTGACGACTGGGTGGCCGGCGCCGTACGCGCCAAGGCCCTGGACGCCAGCTCGCCCCTGGTGGGCGAGGAGTGGATCTCGGGGCCCTACTGCACCCTGACCGCGCTGCTCGCCCTGCAGCACTCGCTCTCTGCCCTGGCCGCTGGCAACAGCCCCATCGGTGGGAAGAAGCTCGGCACGGCCCCCGGCGGGCGGGTGAGCGTCCCGGCCCTGCCGTCCAACCACTTCGAGCACCTCCTGCTGCACGGCTTCACTGCGGACGTGTGGATCAGGCCCGGGGTCTCCAAGGCCCAGGTGCGATCGCACGCGGGGCTCGGAGCACGAACCCCGTCCGACACTTCCGGGGTCGGCCTGGTCCTCGGGGCCGGCAACATCACCTCGATCGCCCCACTCGACGTCCTTTACGAGCTCGTGGCCCACAACCGCGTCGTCGTCCTCAAGCTCAACCCCACGCTGGACGAGCTGCTCCCGGCCTACGAGGCGGCCTTCGCCCCGCTGATCGACCTCGGACTGCTCGCCATCGTCGTGGGTGGCGGCGACGTGGGCGGCTACCTCGCGCAGCATGACGGCATCTCGCACGTGCACATCACCGGAAGCGCGGCCACCCATGACCTCATCGTGTGGGGAAGCGGCCAGGACGCCGCCGAGCGGCGGGCGGCAGGGACACCGCTGCTCGAGACGCCGATCACGAGTGAGCTCGGTGGCGTCTCGCCGATCATCGTGGTGCCCGGCGACTGGTCCAAGGCGGACCTCGTCTACCAGGCCCAGCACGTCGCGACCCAGCGCCTGCACAACGGCGGCTACAACTGCATCGCCGGACAGGTGGTCGTGCTGAGCAGCGAGTGGCCGCAGCGCGACGACTTCGTCGAGCAGCTTCGGATCGCGATGGACCAGGCACCCGGCCGCGAGGCCTGGTATCCCCGCAGCGGCGAGCGCGTCGCCGCCGCGGCCGCGGCGTACGTCGACGCCGAGCGGCTCGGACCGGACGGGGGACGGCTGTTCGTCGACGCCCGCGACTCCGACGCCGCGTCGGTCGTCACGACCACCGAGTACTTCTCGCCCGTGCTCGGTGTCGTCGACGCGCCAGGCACCGGTCAGGTCTTCCTCGACGCTGCCGTCGATCTCGTCAACCACGACTTCGTCGGCACCCTAGGCGCCAACGTGCTCGTCGACCCGTCGACCCTGAAGGCTCTGGGTGGCGGGTTCGAGGACGCGATCGCGCGACTCGAGTACGGCACCGTCGGCATCAACGCCTGGACGGGAGTGGGCTTCCTCACCGCCAACGCCGCGTGGGGCGCCTTCCCCGGTCACACCCTCGCCGATGTGCAGAGTGGCATCGGCGTGGTGCACAACGCGTTGCTGCTCGCCGACGTCGAGCGCACCGTCGTACGCGGCCCGTTCCGCCCCTTCCCTCGGTCGGCTGCTGGCCGCGAGTTCGCCCTCAGCCCCAAGCCGCCGTGGTTCGTCTCGGCCCGCAGCGCGCGAACGACCGGCAAGCTCCTGACGCGCTTCGCGGCCAACCCTTCGTGGGCCAAGCTCCCGCGCATCTTCGGGTCGGCTTTCAGGGCCTGAGTGCGGGACGAAGGGAGTTCGTCCTCCCCTGTCGAATGTCTGTGAGCTCAGCCCACGGGCGTCAGCGGGTGGATCGCGACATCGCCGCTGAGCCCGTCCCCGGCGGCCGCGAACGCGGCAGCGACATGCGGAGTCGCCATGTGCGCCTCGAGCGATGCCGCGTCGCGTCACCGCTCGACGGTGACGAACGTGCCAGGGACGCTTCCCGACTCGTAGAGGTCGTAGGCCACGCACCCGTCTTCGGCCCGCGTTGCCTCGACAAGTTCCTGCAGTGCAGCGCGGACCTGGTCGGCGGCCTCGGGCTTGGCTGGGATGGTGGCGACGACCTTGAGATCAGTCACGGTGCAGTCCTTTGCAGTGGGGTGCGCGGTGGGGGAGTTCAATGTGCGCTGTCGACGCGGTTCTCGCCATGGGGTCGTTCGCGGCGCAGCAGCACGCCCTCCTGCGCGATCGAGTGCGAGGATATGTGGATGAGCTGGGGAGATGTCTGGGTCAACGGCGACAAGGTCCGACCCGGCATCGACGCCACTGGGCCACAGGCGCCGTGGATCCCGGCCGGTGTCATCTCGTCGGAGGAGCGGGCGTTCGTCGAAGCGACGCAGCTGCTGCGGAGGACACGCGGCGCGCACGCCCGAGCGGTCGAGTTCGACCTCCAGGTCACGTCGTCCGCCGTGAGCAGGGAGCGCCCCGGCACGGGAACGGCCCTCGTCGGCTTCGAGCCGGACGGGTTGTGGCTCGCGGTGGACGTGACTCCGGCGGGGAGCCTCGCGGAGGAGGCTCGCTTCGTGGTGTTCACGCAGCGCGTGCACGTCGTTGCCGGGGCCGGGCGGGCCGCCGAGCGTGGTAGGACAAGCCGCCCTCGGGCGACCATCCCGCTTCGCGGTCGCGCGCGATCCCGGGAGAGCGCCCTCGAGTGGGGTCACCGGGCGGCTCGGGACTGACCGAGGGAGCTGGCGGCGAGGTGGCCGACTGGATCCGACAGACCCCGCGGGCTCCAGGCGTGGTGCTGGCTGGCAAGGACTTGGGCCGACGTGCGCGTTGCGATTGTCGACGTAGGCGTGGGGAGGCCGGACGCTGGGCCGTTGGGGACGCGGGCATTCGCGGCGCAATGAC
>NZ_JAOPXV010000175.1 GCF_025964975.1 Nocardioides sp. | reverse complement strand
CCCAGCAGCGGGTGGGCAAGCGGTGGTACCTCGGCAGCGCCGACGCGATCTACCAGTCGCTCAACCTGCTCACCGACGAGCAGCCCGACATCGTCGTCGTGGTCGGCGCGGACCACGTCTACCGGATGGACTTCTCGCAGATGGTCGCCGACCACGTCGAGTCCGGCGCCGGCTGCACGGTCGCCGCGATCCGGCAGCCGATCGGACTCGCCGACCAGTTCGGGGTGATCGACGTCGACCCCACCAGCCCCGACCGCATCCGCGCCTTCCTCGAGAAGCCCTCCGACCCGGTCGGCCTGCCCGACTCCCCGCACGAGGTGCTGGCCAACATGGGCAACTACGTCTTCACCGCCGACGCGCTGCGCGACGCAGTTGTCCGGGACGCTGCGCTCGAGCAGTCCAAGCACGACATGGGCGGCGACATCGTGCCGTGGTTCGTCGACAAGAGCGAGTCGGCCGTCTACGACTACAAGGACAACGAGGTCCCCGGCTCGACCGATCGCGACCGCGGCTACTGGCGCGACGTCGGGACGATGCGTTCCTACTACGACGCCCACATGGACCTCGTCTCGCCGTTGCCCGTCTTCAACCTCTACAACCAGGCGTGGCCGATCTACACCAGCTACGGCCCGCACCCGCCGGCCAAGCTGGTCGAGGGGGCGAGCGGGGCGCGCGTCTCGACGTACAACTCGATCCTCTCGCCCGGCGTGGTGGTCAGCGGCGGCACCGTGAACCAGTCGGTGCTCTCGCCCGCGGTGTGGGTCAAGGACGGCGCCGAGGTGTCCGAGTCGGTGCTGATGGACGGGGTCCAGGTCGGCGAGGGTGCCGTCGTACGCAACGCCATCATCGACAAGGGCGTGATCGTGCCTCCCGGCGCCCGGATCGGGGTCGACCCGGACGAGGACCGGGCCCGTGGGTTCGTCGTCGAGGACGGGCTGACCGTGCTGGCCAAGCAGCAACGCGTGGCGGAGCCTCAGCCGAGCGACTGACGGCGCTCCCGCAGGTGGGCGCTCTCCACGTCGTTGCGGCAGGCGGCCAGGGCTTGGTCGTAGGCCGCGCGGGCGGCGTCGTGCTGACCCGATCGGGCCAGCAGCTCGGCGCGTACGGCGGCGATGCGGTGTGTGGTCGGGATCTCCACGCCCTCCAGCGCAGCCAGTCCCGCAGCCGGTCCGCGGGCCTCGGCCAAGGCGACCGCGCGCGCCAGTCGCCCGCTCGGCGTCGGGGCCAGCCCGATCAGGAGGTCGTGCAGGCCCACGACGTGCTCCCACCGGGTCCTTGACGACGACGGCGCCAGAGCGTGCTCGGCAGCGATACACGCCTGGAGCGTGTACGCCGCCGCCTGGAGCGTGACCGGGGCGCGTAGCACCGGGTCGTCCAGCAGCGCCCGCGCCTCCTCGACCTCGTTGCGGTGCCACAGCTCACGGTCCTGGTCGGGGAGCAGCACGAGTCGGCCGTCGCGCACGCGTGCGTCACGCCGCGAGTGCTGGAAGAGCATCAGCGCCAACAGGGCGACGAGCACCGCCTCCCCGGGACGCAGCGCCACCACCGAGCGGACGAGACGGATCGCCTCGCCGGACAGGCTCGCGCGCAGGAGGTCCGTGCCCGTCCCCGGTGCGTAGCCGGCGGTGAACGCGAGATACGCCGTCTGCGCGACGGTATCGATGCGCCCCGGCAGCACGGAGGCGTCGGGGACGCCGAAAGGGATGCCGGCGCCGACGATGCGCTTCTTCGCCCGGGTGATCCGGGCCGCCATGGTCGTCTCCGGCACCAGGAAGAGCCGGGCGATGTCGGGGGTCGGCACTCCGAGCACCAGGCGCAGGGACAGGGCGCTGGCCGCCTCCGGGGCGAGCGCAGGGTGGGAACACATGAGCACCAGCCGCAGGAGGTCGTCCTCGACCAGCGCGCCGGGGTCGGCCATGGTCCGTCCAGATTCCGCGCGGGCCGCTTCGACGGCGAGCAGCGGCTGCACCCGCTGGGCGACGGCCTCGGTGCGCAGCCGGTCGAGGATGCGTCGGCTCGCGGTCGTGTGCAGCCAGGCAGCCGGCCTCTCCGGGACGCCGTCGTCGGGCCAGGTGCGAGCAGCGGCCTCGACCGCATCGCCCAGCGCGTCCTCGACGAGGTCGAGGCGCCGGAACCGCGCGAGGAGCAGCGCCGCGAGGCGACCCCACTCCTCGCGCACGACCTCTGCCAGCGGGTCCACCGTCACAAGGAGACGTCGACCACGGGCGAGATCTGCATGTCGTACGGCGGCAGGACACCCAGCAGGTCGACCAGCACGTCCAGGTGGGGAGCGCCGATGAGGTAGAACCCGCCCATGCCCTCCACCACCTCGGCGTAGGGCCCCTCGGTCAGCTGGAGCTGGCCCCCTCGCGTGCGCAGCGTCGTCGCGTCGCTCGGCTCCGCCAGCGCCTCGCCCGCGAGCAGCTCGACGCCGTCCCGAGCGGCGCAGGCCTCGTCGAAGGCTCGGAAGCGTCCCATGACCTCGGCCTTCTCATCGGGCGTGTGGTCGGCCCAGGGCTTGACCTCACCGTCACCGATGAGCAGCACGAGGTACTTCACGATGGACGCTCCGCGGCGAAGACCGTGGGCACGACCTGAACTGCGTCGCCGAGCCCGGCGATGATCTTGCAGCACTCGAGGAGGTCATCAAGGTCGTCGGTCTCCACCTGGTAGAAGCCGCCCACCTGCTCGGCGCTCTCGGTGTAGGGGCCTTCGGTGATGTCGAGGCTGCCCGGCTGCACGGTCCGCGCCTCGGTGCTGGCCTTGAGCTCGGCACCTCCGGTGACCTTGTGGCCACGCTCGGCGAGCTGTTGTCCGAACCGGGTGTACTCCGCGTAGGCCTCTTTGCGCTCCGTCATGCTCATGGACGTCCACCAGCGGTTCGCGTCCCCGATGATCAACACGACGTACTCGGTCATGGCCAGCTCCTTCACTCAGTCGGCTCTCGGGCCGCGGGTGCGACCTCACCACCATGACGGACGAAGACCGCGTCGATCGACAGGGGAGAGCAATCCTTTGGGGTCACCGGCCGATCCGTCGACCGGGCAGACCTCCAACCACCAGTCGTCGGTGGTGGCGGCGGGCAGGCGCACCGTGAACGTGGAGCCGATCCCCAGCTGCGAGTCCATCTCGATGCGACCGCTGTGGCGTACGACGATGTGCTGGACGATGGCGAGGCCCAGGCCTCACACCTCACGTCAAGACGCCGTACCCCCGCCCGGGGGTACATTCGTCGAGCTGCTCCACGCGAGCCTGCCTCGACGCATGCTCCCACCGGACGACAAGATGGCGCCATGGCTCCCGGATCCCGTGCAGGCACTCCCGCTCAACCCGCAGACCTGGTGGACGTCGCCCATCTCGTGACGGCCTATTACACGAAGGTCCCGGACCCCGAGAACGTCGACCAGCAGGTCGCCTTCGGGACGAGCGGTCACCGCGGGTCCAGCGTGAAGACGTCTTTCAACGACACGCACATCGCCGCCACGACCCAGGCGATCTGCGACTACCGCCGCCAGCAGGGCTACGACGGTCCACTCTTCATGGGGCGCGACACCCACGCGCTGTCCGAGCCGGCGTGGGCCACCGCGCTGGAGGTGCTCGTCGCCAACGACGTGACGGTGCTGGTGGACGACCATGACGGCTACACACCCACCCCTGCGGTGTCGCACGCGATCATCCGTGCCAACCGCGGACGGTCGACCGGCTCGGGCCTGGCGGACGGGATCGTGGTGACCCCATCGCACAACCCGCCCGGCGACGGCGGTTTCAAGTACAACCCGCCCCACGGAGGACCAGCCGACTCCGACGCCACGAGCGTGATCGCGGCGCGCGCCAACGAGCTGATCGCGGCTGGCCTCGACCGCGTCCGCCGCATCCCGTTCACCCGGGCCAGGGCAACCGCGGGCGCGTACGACTTCATGGGCACCTACGTCGACGACCTGCCCGCCGTGGTCGACCTCGCCGCGATCAGGGCGGCCGGCGTGCGCATCGGCGCGGACCCGCTCGGCGGAGCCAGCGTCCGCTACTGGGCCGAGATCGCCCACAGTCACGGCCTCGACCTGACGGTCGTCAACCCGATCGTCGACCCCACGTGGCGCTTCATGACGCTCGACTGGGACGAGAAGATCCGGATGGACTGCTCCTCCCCGTCGGCCATGGCCTCGCTGATCTCGCGCAAGGACGACTACGACATCGCCACCGGCAACGACGCGGACGCCGACCGGCACGGGATCGTCACCCCGGACGCCGGACTGATGAACCCCAACCACTTCCTGGCCGTCGCGATCGGCTACCTCTTCGGCGGCAACCGCCCCGGCTGGCCCGACAGCGCCCGGATCGGCAAGACGCTGGTCTCGAGCTCGATGATCGATCGGGTCGCGGCGTCCCTGGGCAAGCCCATGGTGGAGGTGCCGGTGGGCTTCAAGTGGTTCGTGCCGGGACTCATGGACGGCTCGTTCGGCTTCGGCGGCGAGGAGTCCGCGGGGGCTTCCTTCCTCCGGATGGACGGGACCACCTGGACCACGGACAAGGACGGACTCATCATGTGCCTGCTGGCATCGGAGATCCTGGCCCGGACCGGCTCGACGCCCAGCGAGCTCTACGCCAACCTTGTCTCCGAGCACGGCGAGCCCGCCTACGCCCGCGTCGACGCGCCGGCCGATAGGCAGCAGAAGGCCAAGCTCGCGGCGCTCTCGCCGGATGACGTGACGGCGACGTCGTTGGCGGGGGAGGCGATCACCGGCCGGTTGACCGACGCACCGGGGAACGGCGCCAAGATCGGTGGGCTCAAGGTGACCACCGACTCGGCGTGGTTCGCCGCCCGCCCGAGTGGCACCGAGGACGTCTACAAGATCTACGCCGAGTCCTTCCGCGGCCCCGAGCACCTGGCCCAGGTCCAGGAGGAGGCGCGACAGGTCGTCTCGGCTGCACTGGCCGAGGGCGTCCCCGAGTAACCTAAACGTGGGCTGCGCCGCCTTGTCATGGCGAATAGACTCGCGTCGACGTACAAGCAAGCCCTCGGGTGCCGCTGACCAGCCTCCAGGGGAGTCGTGAATGTCGCCATCAGAGCCGGCCGCCGAGCCGTCCAGACCCGCGTCCGCGTCCGCCGGAGTGGCTGCACCCTTCGTCGTCGATCCCCGGACGCTTGCCGGGTTGCCGTTGGGCCAGATCATCGCCCGGGTCGGGATGCTCGAAGGTGCGCTTCGGGAGAGCGAGAACCGTCTTCGGCTGCTCGTCGACGCCGTGACCGAGTACGCCATCTTCACCCTCGACCCGGACGGCCTGATCGAGTCGTGGAACACGGGCGCCGAGCGCATGAAGGGCTACAGCCACGACGAGGCGCTCGGCCTCGACTTCTCCATGCTCTTTCCCCAGGAGGACCGCGTCGGCGACCTGCCCCGACAGCTCCTTGACCGGGCGCGAGCCCAGGGAAGTCACGAGCACACCGGATGGCTGCTCAAGAAGGACGGTTCCTCCTTGTGGAGCGACGTCGTCATCAGCTCGATGTTGGATGACCGCGGTCGCCACACGGGTTTCGTCATGGTCATGCGCGACCTCACCGAGCAGCACCGCCTGGAGGTCGCCCAGGATGCCTTCCTGAACACCTTCACGCACGACGTCAAGATGCCGATCACCGCCATCCAGGGTTTTGCCGAACTGCTTACGGACGTCGGCGCACAGGAGCAGGAGCACTTCGTCCACCGCATCGAGTCCAACACCTCCAGGCTGCTGGCGATGGTCGAGGAACTGATCGCCAACGCCACGGTGACGATGCGGCTGCCGGTTGCACCGGATGCCGCCCGCGAGCAGCCGTCTGAGCCATCCCAGCGCCCGCCCCTGGTGCGGCAGCGATCACGTCGCGCCCAGGTCTTCACCGACGCTCGACAGAGTGGGGCGGCGGGAGCCGGCTCGGCGCGGGCTGGGGAGGTCGGACCGCAGAGCCGGGGAGAGCGCGACGGGGACGCGACGGCGCGCACTGCTCCGGAGCGCGCGCTGGCGGAACTGTTGGAGAATTCGCACGAGGCCCCGGACCACGCCCTGCCGGAGCTCTTCGAGCAGTACGGCCAGGCGCTCGGGGTGACTCGGGTGGTTGCCTATCTGGCCGATCTGCAAGCGCGGTCCCTGGCACCGCTGCTCGGCATGGGGCCGCACGCGCGTGACTCCCATGTCGAGGTCCTCAACGTGGACCGCACCATGGCTGGACGCGCGTTCCAGCACCTCGAGGTGGTCCGGCAGGTCCTGGAGGCCGACGAGAGCACGGACGATGGACGCCTGCAGGTCTGGCTGCCCCTGGTCGACGGCACCGAGCGGGTCGGCGTCCTTGCCGTGACAGTGCCCGACGCCGACGCGCTCGAGGCGCACGGTGGTGCGCTCGAGGAGCGGCTGCTCACCTTCGCAGCCGTGGCGGCCGAACTGATCGTGACCAAGACGAAGTACGGCGACACGCTCGTGCGCCTTCGGCGGACCAAGGACATGAGCCTGGCAGCCGAGATGCAGTGGTCCCTGCTCCCTCCTCTGGCGTTCGTCAGCGACGACGTGACCATCACCGGCGGCGTGGAGCCGGCCTACGAAGTGGGTGGCGACACCTTCGACTACGCCGTCGATCCAGGGCTGGCACACCTCGCGGTCTTCGACGCCATGGGGCACGGCCTGCCCAGTGCGCAGCTGTCCGCCTTGACGGTCGCGGCCTACCGCAACGCCCGGCGAGGACGGCTGGGACTGTCCGAGCTGGCGCGTTCGGTCGACGCAGCGGTTGCGTCCGTCTTCGCAGCCGATGCGTTCGCGACCGGCGTCGTGGTCAAGCTCGACACCGAGACCGGGATGCTGCAGTGGGTCAACGCTGGCCATCCCGCCCCCTTGCTGCTCCGTCATGGGCGACTGGTCCGAACCCTGGACGTCGAGCCGACGTTGCCGTTCGGGCTGGGCGGCATGGTCGACCTGCGGGGCGTCCACATCGGCCAAGAGCGCCTCGAGCCGGGCGACATGGTTCTGCTCCATTCCGACGGGGTGGTCGAGGCGCGCTCGCCGCACGGCGCCTTCTTCGGCACCGATCGGCTTGTGGAGCTCCTGACGCTCCACCTGGCCGCGGGACTGCCGCCGACCGAGACCATGCGGCGCGTCACGCTCGCGCTCCTCGACCACCACCAAGGTCGTCTGAGTGACGATGCCAGCTTCCTGCTCCTCCAGTACCGCCCCCAGCCGCGCCCCGAGCACGGCACGGGCAGGCTCAGCGACGAACAGCCTCGATCTCGAGCCGGACGTAGTCGATGACGGGTTCGGACATCGCGCTCCGGACGCGGCCTACGAAGTCCCGTTGCTCCTCCAGCGGCAGGTCGACGAGGTGGCTGCCGAGGCAGACCACGGCGAGGTAGGTGTCCAGCACCTCCCGGTCGTCGATCCGGAGGGGGTCGGGCCGAAGTCGCACGTCCTCGACATCGAAGCCGGCGCCCGCGAGCGAGGCCCGCGTCTCGTCGACGCCGCGATAGCTCACGCCGTACTTCCCCTCCCCGGTCACCTCCACCAGGGCCGCACCCAGGATCGCCAGCTGTCCCTGGCCGCCGCAGTCGGACGTGAGGCGGGCCCCCGGGCGCATCACTGCCGCCAGGTTGCTGAGGAGCCGGTCGTGGTCCTCGATCCAGTGGAAGGCGGCCACGCTCATCACCGCGTCGACGGGCTCGGTCAGCGGGAGGGGCTCGGTCAGGTCGGCGACGTGCAGCTCGACGACGTCTCCGAGCTTGGTGCGCGCCTCCGAGATCATCCGGGCGGACCCGTCGACACCGACGAGCCGTGCCTCGGGCCAGCGCGCGAGCAAGGCCGCACCGTCGCGACCGGTGCCGCAGCCGGCGTCGAGGACCCTCTCGTGGCCCGTCAGACGCATCCGGTCGAGCACCCCCGCACCCCACGCGACGTGGGGGAGGGGAAGGGAGTCGTAGGTGGTGGCGTCCCACTCGCGGGTCGCCATCAGAGCACCGGGGTGGTGCGGTCGACGATGGCGCGGAGGTCGCCGCCCGCCAGCGTGCCGAAGGTGCCGTTGTAGGTGGTCCCCAGTCGCGAGGAGCAGAAGGCGTCGGCCACCTCGGCCGGGGCGAACCGGACCAGGAGCGAGCCCTGCAGGCAGGCGGCCATCTGGCCGGCCAGTCGTCGGGCAGCGACCTCGAGCCCCGCCACGTCGCCGAGCAGCGCCAGGGTGTCGTCGATGGCCCGGTCGAGGCGGTGGTCGGACCCGCGAGCCAGGCCCACCTCCGTGATCCACGCCGCCAGGACCTCGGGCTCGCGCGTCAGCGCGCGCAACACGTCGAGCGCGTTGACGTTGCCGGAGCCCTCCCAGATGGAGTTGAGCGGCGATTCGCGGAAGAGCAGCGGCAGACCCGACTCCTCGACGTAACCGTTGCCGCCCAGGCACTCCAGGGCCTCGGCCACCATGAAGGGGGTGCGCTTGCACACCCAGAACTTCGCCAGCGGCAGGGCGATCCGACGCAGGGCTGCCTCGTGTACGTCGCCCGGCCGGTCCACAGCCGCCGCGAGGCGCAGCGCCAGGGCGGTGGCGGCCTCGGACTCGACGGCGAGGTCGGCGATGACGTTCTGCATCAGTGGCTTGTCGACGAGGCGCCCACCGAAGGCGGAGCGGTGGGTGACGTGCCAGGACGCCTCGGCGAGCGCCCGGCGCATCAGCGAGGCCGAGCCCAGGACGCAGTCGAGTCGGGTGGCCGCGACCATGTCGATGATCGTCCGGACCCCGCGGCCCTCGTCACCGAGTCGCTGCCCGATGGTGCCGTCGAACTCCAGCTCCGAGGACGCGTTGGACCGGTTGCCCAGCTTGTCCTTGAGTCGTACCACGTCGAGCTGGTTGCGGGTTCCGTCGGCCAGCACCCGGGGGACGACGAAACAGCTCAGCCCGCCCTCGGTCTGCGCCAGGACGAGGAACATGTCGTTCATGGGGGCGCTCGTGAACCACTTGTGCCCGTGCAGTGTGTAGAAGCCGTCCTCCGAGGTCGCTCTGGCCTCGGTGACGTTGCTCCTGACGTCGGAGCCGCCCTGCTTCTCGGTCATGCCCATGCCCGCCAGCGCCCCGACCTTGTCGCTGCGGGCCCGGACTCCGGGGTCGTAGCGCCGCGACGCCAGCAGGGGAGTCCACTCCTTGGCGATGGCGTCGTCCGCGCGGAGGGCCGGCACTGCGGCGTACGTCATCGAGATCGGGCACCCGTGGCCCGGCTCTGTCTGCGACCATGCGAAGAACCCGCCGGCGCGGCGGACATGGGCGTGGGGGTCGCCCCCTTCCTGCAGCTCCCACGCTGTTGCGGCGAGCCCGTGGCCGACGCCTCGCTCCATCAGCCAGTGCCACGACGGGTGGAAGGCGACCTCGTCGATGCGGTTGCCGTAGCGGTCGTACGGCGTCAGCTCGGGATGGTGCCGGTTGGCCAGCATCCCGTGCTCACGTGCCTCGGCCGTCCCTGCCTCGAGGCCGAGCAGCATCAGGTCCTCGACGACGTCAGCGGAGCCGTGGTGCGTCAGCGCCTCGGTCAGGGCGACGTCGGAGGTCACGACGTTGTGCCCGGCGAGGGGCGGGGGCTGGTTGTCGACGACCCGGAGGGACTCCCGGGAGCTCGGTTCGGTCATGGCCCCCACCGTAGGCGCAGGACGGCGACGTGCGGCGCAGCAAGCCCAGGGGTGGATCCGGGAGGAGGATCTGCGTCCTGGTGAGGGACGCGGATACGGTGGGCGCATGGCCGAGGAGAGTTCGCAGCACCCTGCGCTGCGAACGGTCCGGGCACGGTGGGAGGTCCTCCGCGGCCAGGTGTGGCGCCTGGTCGTGAGCACCGTCGGCTCCTGCATGCGCTACCGCGTCACCGGGCTGGCGGCCGAGGCCGCCTTCTTCGCGGTGCTGTCCGTGCCGCCGTTGATCTTCGCGCTCGCGGGCGCGGTGGGGTTCGTCTCCGAGCAGTTCTCGCCCGCGGACATCGCGGAGGTCCGGAGCGCCATCCTGGCGCTGGCGTCCCAGGGCCTGACGGAGAAGGCGGTCGAGGACATCATCGCCCCGACGCTCAACTCCGTCCTCGACGGCGGGCGGTTCGACGTGGTCTCGGTGGGGTTCGTGCTGGCGTTGTGGTCGGGCTCGCGCGCGCTCAACGTCTTCGTCGACACCATCACGATCATGCACGGCCTGGGCGGGCACCGAGGGATCGTCAAGACCCGAGCACTGTCGTTCGCCCTCTACCTGCTGGCGATGCTCACCGGGATGGTCACGCTGCCGCTGGTCGTCGCCGGGCCCGGGCTGATCCGTGACTGGCTGCCGGCGCGGTTCGAGTTCGTGATGTCGTTCTACTGGCCCGTCGTCATCGTGATGTGCATCTGCTTCCTCGCCACGCTCTACCACGTCTCGGTCCCGGTCCGGACGAGCTGGGCCTTCAACCTGCCGGGCGCGACGTTCTCGCTCATCGCCTGGGTCGCCGGTTCCTTCGTGCTGCGGTGGGTCCTCACGGTCACCGCGGCGGAGTCGAGATCCATCTACGGCCCGCTGGCCGCGCCCATCGCCGTACTCCTCTGGCTGTATCTCCTGGCCATCGCGGTCCTCATCGGTGCGGCGGTCAACGCCGCCTTCGACACCGTCTTTCCCCAGGGCGCGACCACTAGTGCTCGCCACGAGCTCGTGCAGCGACTGCGTCAGGCGATCACGTCCAAGGAAGCGGCATGAAAGACTCCGGCCGTGGATGACCGACCGGGCGTGCCGAGCACCTCGCGCAGCGCCCGCATCGCGCTGCCGGACGTCGTTCGATCACCGTGGTGGGAGCTGGGGCGACGGCTCCTCGCAGCGCTGGCGATCCTGGTCGGCACCGTGCTGCTGGTCTACTTCGACCGCAAGGGCTACCGCGACGGCAACGACCCGCCCTACTTCAGGGTCGGCCTGATCGACTCGATCTACTACACCACCGTCACGCTCAGCACGACCGGCTACGGCGACATCGCGCCCGTCACCCCGCAGGCACGCCTGGTCAACGCGTTCGTCATCACCCCTGCTCGCATCGCCTTCCTGGTGCTGCTGATCGGCACCACCCTCGAGGTTCTCGCCTCGCAGGGCCGTGAGATGTTCCGGGTCGCCCGGTGGAGGAGAAAAGTGGAAGAACACGTCGTCGTCGTCGGCTACGGCACCAAGGGGCGAAGCGCGGTCGAGACCTTGGTCAACAACGGCCACGACCGGGAGTCGATCATCGTCGTGGACCCCAGCGCCCTTGCCAAGGAGGAGGCGCACCGCGACGGCCTGGCCGTGATCACGGGCGACGCCACGCGACGTGAGGTGCTGCGCAGTGCTCGCGTCCAGCTCGCCACGCACGTCATCATCACCACCGACAGCGACGCGTCCAACGTGCTGTCGGCGCTCACGGTGCGCCAGCTCAACCCCGACGTCTGGATCGTGGCGGCGGTGCGCGAGCAGGAGAACGTCCCGCTCATGCGCCAGTCCGGCGCCAACTCGGTGATCACCTCCTCCGACGCAGTCGGCCGGCTGCTCGGGCTGTCGTCGATGTCACCGATGCTCGGTTCGGTGATGGAGGACCTCCTGACGTACGGCGAGGGCCTGGAGGTGGCCGAGCGCGACCTGCTCGTCAGTGAGGTCGGCAAGCCCCCGCAGTCCTTGCCCGACCAGGTCATCGCCGTCGTCCGGGACGAGCAGGTCTACCGCTACTTCGACCCGGTCGTGACATTGCTGGCCCGAGGCGACCGGCTGATCGTCGTACGCCCGGCGAAGGAGCTGCCCTGGGCTCCTCGTCCCGGCACCCACGGCGAGGAGAAGGCGTCCGACCAGGACTAGCGATCCAGGGCGGGTCCGGGAGCGATCCGGACGGGCCCGCGCGCTTCTCGTACGTCGACGGGGACGCCCTTCTGCTGCACCGCGACGACGTCCTGCCGCACGAGTGCGTGTGTCACCTCGCGTGCGACAGGGACGAGGTCGCGCCAGTCGTCACCGCCGACCACGCGTGCGGCGTCGCTGGGGCAGATGGTCGTGCCGTCGCGATGCCGCAGGAGAGCGCGGATGGTGGCGGCCAGCCGGTCGCGTCGTCCGTCGTCGGTCGACGGCTCCCACCACGGTTCGCCCCGCTCGCCCAGCGCCGTCTTCGCGTCGTGCACCATCGGCCGGGCGGCGTCGCCCTGGCTGCCCACCAGGCGTCGGGCCCGCATCAGCTCGGCGACGAGCTCGGCTCGGAAGTTGTCGGGGATGAGCGGATCGGTCGCACGCCACTTCCGCCCGGCCACCACGATGTGGTGTCCGTCCGGGGTGCGCTCGACCTCGTCGCCGCTGGCGGAAGGAGCCATGAGAGCAGCGTAGGTGGGGGCTGGGAGCGCCTGCGGAGGTCGGGGCAGTGTGCGCCGCCGGGCTAGGCGGGCCGGAGCAACGCGGCGTCGACCCACATCTCGACCAGTCCCCAGCCCGAGTAGTCCGGGACGGCAACCACGATCCGACCGTCGTGGCCGTCTCCGACGCGGCGCCACTCGAGCAGCAGCGCAGCCTGTCGGCCATGGGGTCCGGCGTACCAGCAGTGCTTGACGGCCGGGACCGGGCCCTGCGTGTCCATGGGGGGTGCGCCGATGGTGCGCGACGTCGTCTCGGCGACGCGCTGGGCCAGGCTCTCGCCGTGACCTGAGCTCATTCCACCCGCCATGCCGGAGAGGCTACGGGGGCCCACCGACTGACACGCCCTCGCGCTGACGCGTCTCAAGCGGGGGGGG
>NZ_JAOPXV010000172.1 GCF_025964975.1 Nocardioides sp. | reverse complement strand
GGACTACTCGACTAAGGTCTCGCGACGGCCCGTGTGCGCTCATCACCGCTCGGTCGACACCCGCGGCATCCAGCGACTCCTCCACCTCGAGCGGCGGAGCGCGCCAGTGCGGGATCGGGTTCGGGCGACCGCCTACGCAACGAATCGACGCGCGTGTGGTCGCAGAACGGGGTTGTCCGGAGCGCCGAGTCGTGTGCCGATTCCGGTCGTGTGCAGCGTCCCGCAGCTCAAGTCGGGACCGAGAATGGGGCAATGGAGGAGAGGACGTGGCCTGTCTTGGTAGGCCTGGTGTGCAGGCTGGCCGTGTTGTCGCCCGACGACGCGCCCGCCTGGTTGGCGGGCGAGGACGCCGAGATCGTGCGCTGGTTTGAGTTCCCGCGGCCTTCTCGTGCTGAGGACGTTCAGAAGGCCATCACGGCATGGCGCCAGAACTGGCTTACTGACGGCCCGATGCGCCAATGGGGGATCTGGCATGAGGGGCACCTGGCCGGGGGCATCGAAGTCCAAGATCGAGGTGACCGTCGCGCGAATCTCTCCTACGTCGTATTCTCCGGGCACCGACGTCGAGGACTGGCGGTGGATGCGATCCGTCTGGCGACGACGTGGGCGCTGGCACACCTGCCGATAGACGCCGTCGTAGCTGTGATCGATGTAGAGAATGTCGCTTCGCTGGCCGCGGTCGAACGATCCGGCTTCGCGTTGGAGGGTCTGGCCGAGCGGTGGGAGTACGACGAGACCGGGCCTTCTCGGAGATACGTCTTCCCGCCGTCGTAAGAGCGTGGCCGCCACTGGACGCGAACCGCCTCTCGATTTCGGTGCTTGCAGGATCGAAGAGATCCGGCCGCCCTGCCCGCGTCAGCGCGCGGGCAGGGTGACCGTTCTCGCTTAGTCGGTCGCCATGTAGTAGTTCACAAGCGGGACGCCGGTGAACCCAACTGCTTCGTAGAGGGCGCGCGCGGGTGCGTGCCCAGGGTCGCCACCGGTGCCTACATTGATCAACGCCAGCCCTTGCTCGCGGAGCCGCTGGATAGCGAACTCCATGAGGGCCCGGCCGCGACCTCGGCGCTGGTGCTGAGGATGCACCGCAATCATCTCGATCACCCCGAGCGATTCGTCCTGGTCTCGCATCAGGACGACGAAACCCGCGATGGCGTCGTCGGCCGTGACCGAGACGAAGGACTCGGCGCTGTCGGTCAGGCAGCTCTTCCGAACGCTGTCGGCTTGAGCCATGCGCCAGTTTGGGCGGTAAAGCAGGTCAAAGATCGTGGCCCCGAGAATGTTCTCAAACGAGATGAAGACCGGCTCCCACGCGAGTAGCGACAGGTCGACCACTGCGTCCAGATCGGCAGGGTCAAGGGGTCGGATGTGGTGCGACGAGGCGGTGGTGCGGGACTGCTTGGGCATGCGGATGCTCCGTTTCATGACGGCGAAGTCGATACGTGTCACCTATCGACAGAGGACGCTGAAAGCGGCGGAGCGATGTGTTGCAGAAGGCCCGCCGCTCAGGAGCGACGGGTACGTCCAGCAACAGCGCTGCAGATGAAGGCCATGAGGTCAGGCTAGCTGAAAAGCGTCGATGTCAATGACCTGCGATGTGAGACCTGTCCCCAGAAACGGTCGGCTCGCGGAGCGTGCCAGTACGGGATCGGCGTACGGGACGGCCCTTCCCCACGTTGATTGCCCAGTGGCGACCGGGTCGCGGCCAAATCGGATTACCTTGCAGCCCCGCGGCTCCAGCCCGTTCAGAACGGGACGAACGTCGCCATCAGCGCCGCGCCTGTGGCGCGTCCGGACAGGGTCCGGCAGAACTGTTCGGCGTCGAGGCGGATCGCCTCACCGGATGCACCGGACGACCACTGGCCGCCCGCAGGACCCGTCAGGACGAGGTCGTAGGGCTGCCCGTGCCGGAGGGCCCACTCCGCGACCACATCGGCGACGACCACGCCGTCGTGTTCGCGGGTCAGTTCCATGGGTCGACCCAGCGCGTGGGCGATGTCGCTGCGGTGCATCCATGGGTCGCGCGTCAGGATCGTGTCGGTCAGGAACCCGACCTTCCAGCGCTCCGGGCTCGCGCCGTCCGGCCCATCGTCAGTGATCGTCATTGCCCGCATCAGCGCTGGTCGGCGTCGGCGCCCGGCGACCGCCTTGGGTCCGATGCGCTGGACGGCATCAACCAGGTCCGGGACGCTCAGTTGCTCGTGCTTGCGTACCTGGTGGTCGGTGAGCTCGTTAATTTGGGGCTTCCCCGACCTCTTCGCGGCGCGGGAGGCGCGGGTCAATTGGCGTGCCATCTCGGGAAGCGACGCCGCGAGCTCAGCCATCCCGAGCGTGTGCCCGGCCATGTCGCGGATCGTCCAGCCGGGACAGCTGGTCGGCGCCTGCCAGTCCTCCTCCGCCAGGCCAACGAGCGTGTCAGCAAATCGGGAGTACTCTTCGGCCGCCAGCGCCATGGCGGTCTCATGATCGAACCGGGTGTCATGGGTCGTGGTGGGGTCTGCGACCTGCGTGGGCATTGAAGTCTCCTCAGAGTCCGAATTGGTCAGCGAGCATGCCGATAGCCCGGTCGAGCTGTCGCGCGTAACGGTTGCCACCAGGATCGTTTGCCAGTTGGGCATCGACGAGACCCCCGACGACCGCCGAATAGAGGTCAAGGTCCGCTTCGGCAGTGACCCCGATGAGGGCTAGGTGGACCCGGCCCAACTCCCAGACAGCGAGCGAGGGCGCGTACGCCTCCGGACTGGGTTGGAAGTCGGCGCTGATCCGGGCGTTCATCAACTGGTTACGGGCCTGGTCGGCGACGGCGTACTTGAAGTACGCGCGACCCATCACTGCCATCGCCTCACGCGGGTCGCTGGGAACGCCGTCCGTGGCGGCGCGCAGTGCGTCCAGACAGCCCTGCCACGCTTGGCCGAACATCGCGTCGTAGATGGCGTTCTTGGACGCGAAGTGCGAGTAGAGCGAGGGTGGACGCATCCCGACACGGTCGGCCACGTCCTTGAGGGTGATGGAGGCAATGCCCTTCTCGTGGGCGACTTCCCACGAGGCGTCAAGGATCTCCCGACGGGTAGCCGAACGACGTTCGGCAGCCCTATCGCGCGAAGGACTAACTAACATGATTAGGAGGATCCTCGGTGTCCTTGCTCTTGTCAAGGGACTACGGCTCGCCATTGATCGATGGATCCGCGTCTGCCGGTTGAGTGCGTTCCGGTCAGCGATCCCTCTTCTGGGACGAGCGGATCCGCCGAGATGCGTGCGGGGCATCTACGCTCCACGGCGTGGTGCAATGAATCTGTGACTCGACTCCAACGCGCACCCGTGCTGTTGGTAGCGAGCTTGCTGATCGTTGCGGGGTGCACAAACGCTTCAAGCCCAAGTGACGCCCAGCGACCCACAGTTGCGGGCCGCACACCGCCCGCATCACCCCCAACTGCAGGGCGCTCGGTCCTGGAATGCGGCGCGGCCAGCGGCGAGCTGCCCGACGAAGGTCGAACAGTCGTGTTTGACGCCGTCGCCTTGCCCGACTCAGCTACCACGCCGGCACTGCAAGCATGGAGGCAATCCGCTACTCCCCGACCGTTGGAGCGCTTCTTCGCCAAAGACGGTCTTGGCTTCAAGGCCGGAAGTGAGTGGAGCCTGACGGTCTCGCCGGATGCTCAAACTCATGTGCGCATCGGCTGGGGCTCTCCACCCACGCCGGGCACTGTCGTCATGTCGCCGGTCGGGTGCCGCGTCCCGGCCGATGCCGAGTGGATGTGGTACCCCGGCGGGTACTGGACCGACAAGCCAGGATGCTATTCCGTTGTTGTTCAGGTGGGCGTCCAAGAACAGCGCGTAGACGTCGGCATCGGTGAACCCTGTCCAGGCCAGGAACCAGCAGTCATCCCTCCTCCTTCGTGAGGCATGCAACTGAGCTGTCCCGCCGTGCATCACCCGGACCTGCCGCGATAGAAGTGCGTCTCAGTGGAGGATCCGCTCGCGGTGATCGGAGTCGGCGCCGCGGTGTCGTCGTAGGGCGCCGCACGAGGTTCGGCCTGCGGGACGGGGCGCGCCTCTTGACGCGTCTGAGCCAGTCGGCGTTCGGGTCGGGTCGCATGCGGGGCCCCGTCAAACCGGCTCCCCTCTGTTGTCAACCGGTGGTCTGGAGGGTTCTTTCGGCGTCGCTCTTCCGGGGTAGTGATGGTGCGGCCTAGCGTCGGTCGTGCGGGTCGGGGAGTGGCTGATCCGAAATGCCGATGTGCGGGGGCAGGTCGGCCGCGCTGGATTCTTGAGACGCCCCGCAGTGCCCTCCCGGGCCAGGAGAGTCCCGTGGAGTGGTGGAGTTTGAAGACCGGCGTGGTGGCGTGAAGTAGGCGGCCATCGGCGGGATCTTCGGTGTGAAACGACCAAGTCACGCACTGAAGGAGACCCACCGATGGCCTTGTTCCAGTCTGCCCTGTCCGAGCTCCTCGAGGCGTTCCGCACCGGCGATAGCGTCGACATGATCCGTGAGTCGGTCCGCCCCGTGTTACAGGAGCTTGTCGAGTTCGAAGCCGCTGGTGTGATCGGCGCCGAGCGTTACGAGCGCACCGAAGACCGTGTCACTGAACGCAACGGCAGCCGCCCCAGGTTGCTGACGACCAAGGCCGGCGACATCGAAGTCCGGATTCCCAAGCTCCGCAAGGGCTCCTACTTCCCCTCCATCCTCGAGCCGCAGCGACGGATAGACCAGGCGCTGTACGCGGTGGTGATGGAGGCCTACGTCCACGGCATCTCGACCAGGAGCGTGGATGACCTGGTCGTCGCGCTCGGCGCCGACTCAGGGATCTCCAAGTCCGAGGTCTCCCGGATCTGCGAGCAGCTCGACGAGTCCGTGGGCGCGTTCCGCACCCGGGCGCTGGACCACATCGGTTTCCCCTACGTCTACCTCGACGCGACATACCTAGACGTGCCCAACAAGCCCGGCAAGGGCGGTCAAGTCGTGTCGATGGCCGTCGTAGTCGCCATCGGGATCGCCGCCGACGGCTCCCGGGAGGTCCTCGGACTCGACGTCGGCGACAGCGACAGCGAGGATGAGACGTTCTGGCGGGCCTTCCTGCTCAGCCTCAAACAACGCGGCCTGGCCGGTGTGCAGCTGGTCTCAGACCAGCACTCCGGGCTCGTGGCCGCGTTGAAACGGTCCTTCCAAGGCGTCGCACACCAGCGGTGCCGGGTCCACTTCGCCCGCAACCTCCTCGCACACGTCCCGAAGTCCCACGCCGACATGGTCGCCGCGGTGTTCCGCACGATCTTCGCCCAGCCCGACCCCGAGGCAGTCAGCCACGCGTGGGACGAGGTCCGTGACCAGCTCGTTGGGTCGTTCCCGACGGTAGGTCCGCTGATGGACGATGCGAAGGCTGAGGTCCTGGCGTTCACCGCCTTCCCCAAGGCCCACTGGCGCAAGATCTGGTCCACCAATCCGCTCGAGCGGGTCAGCAAGGAGATCAACCGCCGCTCCCGCGTCGTGGGAATCTTCCCCAACCCCGCCGCCGTGATCCGACTCGTCGGTGCTGTCCTCATTGACATGCACGACGAATGGATCGCCGGCAACCGCCGCTACCTATCAGAAGAGTCCACGGCGCTGCTCAACACCACCATGGATACTGGTGATCACGCCGCCGTCGAGAGCGGCGCGTAGGGCACCGAGGACCACCTCAAAGCCCACCACCCCTCGGGGCTCTGTCCAGTATCGCCCACTCGACACAAACCGCCTCCGACCTCGACAAACAGGTCAGAGGCGGTTGTCATTTCGTGCCTGCGGTTCCTGACAGCCGCCAGAGGCGACGAACACCCGCTCTTCGAGGGTGCGGTCTCCGTCCGCGAGAAGGGCTGGCGACCCCGGGGCCAGGAACCACCCAGGGACTCAAGTCCGTGGGCGGCTCTTTCCTGTGACTGGACGGCGTCTAGGTCGCAGGCGGGCTTTCCGCCACTCGATGGGCAGTCCCTGCGTGGTCGTCAACGGTGCTCAATCCGTGGGTGAGCGCCCACAAGACCGCCTTGCTGCGAGAGTCCACCTCGATCTTGCGGTAGCAGCTCTTGATGTAGGACTTGATCGAG
>NZ_JAOPXV010000139.1 GCF_025964975.1 Nocardioides sp. | reverse complement strand
GTTGGGGGCCAGGTTGTCGGCCGCCTCGTCCGGGTCGGTGGCGGGGTCATCGAGCAACACGTGGTCGGGTCCGGCGATGAGCGGGTCGTCGGCCTGTAGCGGGACGAACACGCTGCCACCGCTCTTGACGGTCAGGTCGACCCCGTGGTCGAAGAACTGCCCGAACAGGGTGAACCAGGAGTTGTACGGCGGTGAAAGCCCCACGTCGGTGGTGACGTTGGGGATGAACAGCGTGTCGTGCGACGGCACACAGCCCTCCGGGACGCCGGGAGTGGCGCCCGAGGGGTCCGTGGTGCACGGGACTGCGGTCGGGTCGGAGTTGAGGGCCCGGTGCGGCCGACCAGCGGCCGCGATGGCTGCCGGGTTGGTCGCGGTCTGGTCGACGATGAGGTTGCTGATCACCCGCGGCTCGGAGTCGACCACGACTCCACCGCGCTGGCCGTACGAGGTCGCCGGCGCACCGGGAGGACCGAAGACCCCCGGCACCTCCGCGTCCCTCCACTGCGCCGCTGCGAACCGGGGGAAGGGCAGGCTCGCGGCGCCGAAGTGGCTCTGGCCGCCGATCCCGTTGTTGTCGGAGCCGTCGACGGTGCGCAGTCCGTACGGCAGAAGCGGGCTACTGATCTGTAGGAACTCGTTCGTTGCCGTGTCACGCTGGCTGCCGAACAGCGGCAGGCCTGCCGTCGGCACCCCAGCGGCGTTCTCGCGGGTCGCGTTGTTCTCGGCGTACCGGATCTGCCTGAGGATAAATCTCAAGTCGGATGCGTTAAGTTTGAATCCTTGCCCGGGTGGCGCAGCATGCGCCGGGGCGGTGAGCAACGCAGGTGCGAGCAACGCCAGCCACAACAGCAATGCGGACGCAGCAGCAAGAAGTTTCCTTCCGCCCTGCGTGACCCTTGTCAGGTCGCTCTTCGAGATGTTCATGTGCCCCTCGCCTCCGTGAGATTCTTCTTCGAGTCGGAGCCGCAGTCACGCCGACGTTTGGATCAAATTGACACCGCTCTCAGGAGGGGCGGCGTTGTGCAGACGGATTGCCCTACAATGGGGTACGCGCGAAGCGACTTCACGGCGAGACGGCGAGCGGTCATCTCGTGACCCCCCTCAGCTCCGGGCGATCCGGGAACCGCATCAGTGGGTCACGTCCGGTGACGTGGTGTACGCCGTGACCCTCGTCGTTGGCGGGTCAGGCCGTGAGGGCTTGGAGGACTGCTTGGTTCACCTCCTCGTCGGTGGTGATGTCGACCGCCCGTGATCGGGCGAAGACGTCGAGTCCGAGTAGCGGCGCCCTCCGGCCCATTCGTCGTGTTGCTCGGAGAGGACTGCCCCGACGAACCGGATGACTGATGTGGGGTCGGGGAAGATGCGACGACGTCGACGGTTCACGGTGTGCAACCGTGCGACCGACTGGATTCGTGGGGCGTTCGTGGCGTGACGTAGTGAGTAGATATTGAGTTCGTAGCCTCAATCGAAAGTGGGCGTACCCCTAGACGGTGGCCGGGCGATGTTCACCTGTGCCGGGCGGGAAGCGTGCGGCGCTCATCCAACGGAAGGCATCACATGTCACTGCAGTCCACTCGCCGGGTACGGCTTGTTGCACTCGCCACCGGGGCGGTTCTGGCTTTGGGAGGTCCAGGAATCCTCGCGTCGGCGGTTGCTGCGGCCGGAGCTAGCGACGGCGACGGAATGCCCAGCCGGTGGGAGACGCGCCATGGGTTGAACCCGACCCGTGCTGACGCCGGCCGCGACAAGGACCACGACGGTTTGCGCAACCTCACCGAGTACCGCCTCGATCTCGACCCCGTCGACGAGGACAGCGATAATGACGGCGCGGACGACGGCGACGAGGTCAAGGATGGGTCCCGATCAACCGACCCGCACGTGCGCGACACCGACAACGACGGAACGCGTGACGGCGATGAGGACGCTGACGGCGACGGCTTCGACAACGAGGACGAGGACGACTCCCTGGAGACGTGCCTCACCGATGACGATGACCGCGACGAAGATGGGGTCGACGACGAGGACGAGAACGAGCAGCATTCAGGTGCTCGCGACTCCGACTCCGACGACGACGGCATCGAGGACGGCGACGAGGACGGCGACCACGACGGCGAGCAGAACGAGGACGAGGACGACAGCGTCGAGGACAATTGTGAAGCCGAGCACGGTGAGGACGACAGCGACCTGATGGGTACCATCATCAGCTTTGATGCAGGAACCGGCGCTCTCGTGATCAACACACTCGCCTCTGAGGCACACCTCAGTCTGGTCGTGACCGAGGAGACCGAGATCGAGTTCGACACTTCGGGCTCCGGTTCGAACGACGAAGACGGTTCCGCAGCGGACCTGGTGCCGGGCGCTGAGGTGGCCGAGATCGGCATGGACGACGGCGCCACGTTGGAGGAGATCGAACTGGTCCGCGCGAGCTGACCACAACTTCGCCTGCACGCGGCCGCGCCACCGGCGGGGCCGCGCTGGGGGATCCGGTCCGGGGGACGTCATTCGGTTCACAGGAGATCGCGCGTTGTCCGAGGATACTGAGGTCGTGGACCGGGACGTACCACTGAATGATGTGCTCTTTCGGGCACGGTCAGGCAGCCCAGAAGCGTATGCGGAGATTTGGCGTCGACTCTCGCCCTCGGTCGGCGGCTTCGTCCGGTCACGCGGCTCGCGCGAACCTGACGACCTCACAAGTGAGGTGTTCTTGGCCGCTTTCCGGGCGCTGCCGAGTTTTGTCGGCGGAGAACGGGAGTTCCGTGGCCTCGTCTTCACGATCGCGAAGCGCAGGTTGGTCGACGAGTTCCGACGCCGGGGACGCCGCCCGATCGAGCTTCCGTGGAGCGCGGAAACCGACCATCGATCAGCGATCAGTGCCGAGCAGGCGGCTCTTCAGGTGCACGGCACCCACGAGGCCGCGGCTTTGCTCCGCGGGCTAGCGCCGGACCAGCGGGACGTTCTCGAACTCCGCATCCTCGGCGACCTCACCGTCGACCAGATCGCCGCGGTCCTTCACAAGTCTCCCGGCGCGGTGAAAGCCCTGCAGCGTCGGGGCCTCGAGAGTCTGCGTCGAAAGCTCGAGCCGTCGGGCCGTGCCCCCATTGCTCCCCAGATCGAAGGAAGGTGAGATGAGCATGTTCCTCACAGACGAGGACGTTGAGTCCCTGCTGTCGGGCGTAGCATCAGTCGACCGTCCGGACCTTCGGCGACTGGCCGATGCCCTCCTGGCCTACGAAGAGGCTACAACCGACATCCCGCCGGTCGCGTCCGCGGAGCTCGCCGCGTTCATCGCACGAGGTGGCCCCCCGACATCGCAGAAGACATGCAGCCGGAGACCGCGGCGGATGGCAGTAGCGGTTGGCTGCGTTGCGGCCCTCGTGGGCGGCCTTGGCATCGCAGGCGCGCTGCCGGCTGCGGCCCAAGCGACGTTCAATCGAGTGGTCTCCGACCTCACTCCATTCGAGGTGTCGATGAGGGCGCGCACGCCTGAGCCGACGGAGCAGCCGGGTCAGGCACCGCAAGAAGTCACGACGGATGACGCTGGCGTCCCAGCCGACCGAGATGAACCTGACGTTTCGCCGGCACCGGCACCGGCACATGAAACGAGGGAGCCAGGCACCGGACAATCGCACCCCGGCCACGACGTCGACGTCGACGACGACGAGGAAGGTTCGAAAGACCGGCCCTCGGAGTCGCGAGATGCCCGTCATGACGACGAATCCGATCCGGAGGAGCCGGACGACTCGGGGTCCGGCAATGATGAGGGGCCAAACGGGTCGGCCAGCGGCTCCGACGACTCCGCTGATTCGGAGGAGGCGGACGGTTTGGAGGAGGCGGACGGTTTGGAGGAGAGTTCCGGTTCGGAGGGCTCGGGTGGTTCGGAGGGCTTTGAGGAGTTGGAGGTGTCGGACGAGTAGCACGTGACGCACGGGGCGGCTCTCGTGGCATGGGACCGAGCCACGGATCCCGCAAGCGGCAATCCCGACCGCTGGGGACGTCCCAGGGGCGCGCGCCGAGTGGCAGCATTGCGGCGACCCGGCCGGGGGATGCGTTGACTACTCGGACTCGTCCGCGTCCTGGTGACCGGGCTCGTCGGGGTTGGCATCGGGACCTTGATCGAGACTGTCGTCGGCCTCCTCGACCTTGGTCGCGTCGGTGTCGAGCTCGCGGTCACCGTCGGACTGCTGCACGATCAAGGGGGCTTCGCTGTCTGGCCCGAGGTTGCCCGGCGTGTTTCGGGTTCACGAGATCCTGGCGACGATCGCTTCGTCCAGCGCCGCCAGAAAGATGGTGTTGACCCAGTTGGGCTAGCGGACGACCGTCGAGGTGGCGAGGCCTGTGCCGGCTCGTTTGGTTGACGGCGCTTGTCGGGTTCCGTTCTCCAGGTCGCGGTAGGCAGCCGCTAGGTCGGTGGCGCGGATCTCGACGAGGGGGACGGCTCCGATGTAGGGCGCCATCGCGTTGATGACGCGTTGGATGTAGACGCGGGTGCCGTTGGACCCGGCGTATCCGTCCAGCCAGCGTTGGGCGTAGGCCTGCCAAGTGTCGGCGCCCGGTCGGCGGGGAGACACGCCGCGGATGAGGTCGGCTCGAAGCAAGGTGAGCTCGGTGTCGGCTTCCTCGTAGCTGGCGAAGTCCCCCGGGTCCTTTTGCGCGCCTCGGCGCGTGGACCCGAGGAGTCGACGGGCAGCGCCAATTCGAAGCGCCAGCGGGTGCCCGTCTTGGTCTGGTACGACGTGATGGATCCGGAGCCCCGGTCCGGGCGGGTCGTCGACGCGATGTGGGCCTGCTGGTGTGGCTCATGACGCGTTCCCATCCGGGGGGAATGATCACCGGGGCGTGCGACCTCGCGTCCGGTGAGTCCGAGAACCGCAAGGAACGCGCGGCGGGGATAAGGACCCGGCGACCGAGCCGGATGCTTGGGAGGGTGCCGTCCTCGATGGCGTGGTCGACGGTGCGTGGGTCGACGGCGAGCAGGGTGGCGACCTCGGTCCGATTCAGGACCTCGCGGTCGCTGGAGCGCAGGTCGGCCCACGTGGTGATGGGGGTGGCGATGGTGTGGTTGGTCATGTCGGTACTACGTGCGCCTGAGTCGTGCCAACGGTCACCGCGCACCTAGAAGTTGTGTGGTTTGCGGGGTGCTCCGCTATGCGGGAGGGTGCCGATCTAGGGTGGTTCGTCGCATGGGACGTCGCATGAAGCGCTTTGGAGGGCATCGTGGGTACCGCCGATTCTGGGTTTTTCGCAGGTCAGCGCCGTGATGTTGATGCGAGGTGGCCGAAGGCCGTCCTGTGGGACATGGACGGGACCCTCGTCGACACCGAGCCGTACTGGATCGAGACCGAGTACGCGATGGCGGAGAAGTACGGCGGCACGTGGTCGGAGGAGCACGCACTCAACCTCGTCGGAAACGACCTGCTCGAGTCGGGCAACTACATCCGGGTGCACATGAACATCGACCGCACCCCGCAGCAGATCGTCGACGAGCTGCTCGACGGTGTCGTCGAGCGCGTCCAGCAGTCCGTGCCGTGGCGTCCGGGGGCCCTCGAGCTGCTGGCCGACCTCCGTGCCAACGACGTGCCCTGCGCCCTCGTGACGATGTCGTGGCAACGGTTCGTCGAGCCGATCCTGGGGCACCTCCCCGCTGACAGCTTCGGGACCATCGTCACGGGTGACCGAGTCGAGTTCGGCAAGCCGCACCCCGAGCCCTACCTCACCGCGGCGGCAGCGCTCGGGGTCGCCCCTGAGGACTGTGTCGCGATCGAGGACTCCAACACCGGCGCGAAGTCGGGCGTGGCCGCCGGCTGTCTGGTGCTGTGCGTGCCCCACCACGTGCCGATCCTCGAGGGGGAGCGCCGCGTCTTCCGCGACACCCTGCTCGGTATGACGACCGCCGAGCTGGCGCACCTCCAGCTGCCGTGACTCGGTGTTCCGGTGCCACCGGGTGGCACCGAATCGCCGTCATCTCGTCATGGCGCCGTGAGGCCTTCGTCGGTGTCGAGGTCGCCTGCCGGGTCGGGCACCGGGAGTCGCGCGGGGAGCGGCAGGATCGTGCCGCCGAACTCCGGGCAGTGCTTCTGGAAGGAGCACCAGGAGCAGAGGCGTGACCTGCGAGGGCGCCAGTCGCCCGACTCCTTGCACTCCGAGACGGCGCACCAGATCGCCTCGACCTTCCGCTCGGTGGCGAGCAGGTCGGCCTCGTCGGGCTCGTAGCGGAGGAGCTCCCCGTTGCCGAGATAGACGAGCTGCAGCATCGCCGGGACGACGCCGCGGGTGCGCCAGATGACCAGGGCGTAGAACCTCATCTGGAACAGCGCCTTGGCCTCGAACTCGGGGCCGGGACTGCGCCCGGTCTTGTAGTCCACCACCCGGATGCGGCCGTCGGCCGCGATGTCGAGGCGGTCCACGAAGCCGCGCAGCAGGAGCTTGCTGCTCAGGAGCGCCTCGACGTAGAGCTCGCGCTCGGCGGGCTCCAGGCGGGCCGGGTCCTCCAGGGTGAAGTAGCGCGTCAGCACCTCCCGGCAGCTGGTCAGCCAGGAGGCGACGTCAGGGCCCTCGCCGCCGAACATCTCGGCGAGCTCGGGGGCCTGGTCGAGCAGCGTGCCCCACGACGGCACGAGCAGGTCGGCCGCCCGGTCGGAGGTCCGCTCCGTCGCTGGGAGGTCGAAGAGGTCCTCGAGGACCTTGTGCACGAGCGTGCCTCGCACCGCGTCGACTGAGGGCTGCTCGGGGAGCCGGTCGATAGTGCGGTAGCGATACATCAACGGGCACGTCAGGAAGTCCGCTGCCCGGCTCGGCGAGAGCGCACCGAGGACCTCGACGCCGTCCACGGGCGTGGAGACGCTTTCGGCGGGCGACGTGCTCGGCATGACGGCCACCCTAGGACGCTGCACCGACATGGGCGGGCGACGTCCTCCCGGCTAGGCTCTGGTGGTGACGCAGACGCCTCCCGCGGGCCCGAACCGGCCTCCCGGGACGCTCCGGATCGGCTCCGTGGCCGGGATCGACGTGCTGGTCAACAGCTCGTGGTTCATCATCGCTGCGTTGATCGCGTTCGCCATCGAGCCGCGAATCGAGCAGGTGCAACCCGGTCTGGGGCCCCTCAAGTATGTGGCCGGGCTCATCTTCGCGATCGTGCTCTATCTCTCGATCCTGCTGCACGAGGCGTCGCACGCGATCATGGCGCAGCGTCTCGGCTTCCGGGTCAACTCGATCACCTTGCACTTCCTCGGGGGCATGACGGAGATCGAGGACACGGCGCGGCGGCCACGGCAGGAGTTCTGGATCGCGGTCGTCGGCCCGCTCACCTCGATCGCCGTCGGAGCCGCGGCCGTTGGACTCTGGTTCCTGCTCCCTGAAGGGCTGGTCCGGGTCGCGGTCGAAGGCCTCGCCGGGGCCAACCTGGTGATCGGGGTGCTCAACCTGGTCCCCGGGCTACCGCTGGATGGTGGGCGCGTGCTGAAGGCCCTGGTCTGGGGGGCCTCCGGCAACGCCACCCTGGGCACCGTCGTCGCAGGCTGGGGCGGGCGCCTGACGGCCGTCTTGGTGCTGGCTTGGCCGATGATCCAGCGCGAGGTCTTCGACGTGCCTGCCACGCTGTTCGACTACCTGCTCGTGATCGTGCTGGGCCTGTTCCTGTGGACCGGGGCCACCGCTGCCATGTCGCAGGCACGGCTGCGTGGTCGCATTCCGCTCCTCGTGGCCCGGCCGCTGGCCCGCCGTACCCTCGCCGTGCCCGGAGACACCCCGTTGGCAGAGGCCCTGCGCCGTGCCCAGGGGGTGGACGCCAGCAGCATCGTGACGGTCAGCCCGGCCGGGACCCCCACCGGGATCGTCAGTGAGTCAGCCGTCCGGGCGACCCCGCAGGAGCGCCGGCCATGGGTCACGACCAGCACGGTTGCCCGGACGCTCGAAGAGGGCCTCACGCTCCCGGCGACGATCGCGGGCGAGGACCTGATCTCAGCGATCAGCCGGCGTCCCGCCGAGCAATATCTCCTCATCGAGGACGACGGGTCTGTCCTGGGAGTGCTGTCGACCGCCGACGTCGACAAGGCCTTCCGCGAATCACGCCCTTGAGGGAGTCCCACTAGGGTTCCGCGCATGCCTGAGAGTTCAGTACAGCCCAGTCCCGACGTGCCCGCAGAGGCGTGGTCTGGCGTCCACCGCGGCCCGTTGCGCGAAGGCGAGTGGGTACGTCTCATGGACCAGAAGGGTCGCAAGCACAACTTCGAGCTGACTGCCGGCAAGCGCTTCTTCTCCAACAAGGGCCACCTCGACCACGACGAGATGATCGGCCGGGACGAGGGGTTCACGGTCGTCTCGTCCGCCGGCGGGGAATACCTCGTCTTCCGTCCGCTCCTCTCGGAGTTCGTCGTCTCGATGCCCCGTGGGGCGGCGGTGGTCTACCCGAAGGACGCCGCCCAGATCGTCGCGCTCGCCGACATCTACCCCGGTGCTCGGGTGGTCGAGGCCGGAGCCGGCTCGGGAGCGCTGACCTGCTCGCTGCTGCGGGCCGTGGGTCCGTGGGGCCGGGTCACGTCGTACGAGCTGCGCGAGGAGTTCGCCGAGGTCGCCAAGCGCAACGTCGACCAGTTCTTCGACGCACCCCCCGGCGCCTCGCACCCCGCCTGGGACCTCCGGCTGGGCGATCTCAAGCTTGAGCTGCCTGAGCTGGACGGTCAGGTCGACCGGATCATCCTCGACATGCTCGACCCGTGGAACTGCGTCGACGTCGTCGCCGACAAGCTCGTCCCTGGTGGCATCGTGTGCGCGTACGTCGCCACCACCACCCAGCTGTCGCGCGTGGTGGAGACCCTGCGCGCACACGGCGGCTTCACCGAGCCGCACCCCTGGGAGTCGCTCGTCCGAGACTGGCACGTCGAAGGCCTCGCCGTGCGCCCGGACCACAAGATGATCGGGCACACCGCGTTCCTGGTCACCGCCCGGAGGATGTCGCCGGGGGAGAAGCCGCCGCGCAAGACCCGCCGGCCTGCCCCCGGTGCGTACGGCCCGGACTACACCGGTCCTCGACCCGCCGACTTCCCACCCGTGACCGAGGCGGCCGACGAGTCGGTGGAGTGACCATCGAGTGGTCCCCTCGCGCCCGGCCCGCGCGGCGTACTGCATCTAAATCGTGACCAACACAGCGGGATAACCACTTCCGTCTCATCGGCCGGTGGGTAATGTCGAGAAGCAACAGGAGGTGACGCACATGTCCGATTCGACAGAAGCCGCCGCGGGTGCCGGGATGAGTCCCGACGAGCTCGCCACGCAGGTCCGCTTCCTGGAGTCCGAGGTCTCCGACCTTCGGCGCCGTCTGAGCGAGGGGCCGAGCCACGCGCGTGGCCTCGACCTGCGGCTCGCCGACACGCAGCGCTCCCTCGCGGCGGTCACCAGCCAGAACGAGCGGCTGGCACAGACCCTGCGTGAGGCCCGCGACCAGATCATGAAGCTCAAGGAGGAGGTCGACCGCCTGGCGCAACCGCCGGCGGGCTTCGGCACCTTCCTGAGCCGCAACGAGGACGACTCCGTCGACGTGTTCACCGGCGGTCGCAAGCTGCGGGTCAACGTCAGCCCGGCGGTCGCGCTCGACGAGCTCGTCAAGGGCCAGGAGGTCATGCTCAACGAGGCGCTCAACGTCGTCGCCGCGCTCGTGTTCGAGCAGGTCGGCGAGGTCGTGATGTTCAAGGAGCTGCTCGAGGACGGTGTGCGCGCCCTGGTCATCGCGAACGCGGACGAGGAGCGTGTCGTCCGCCTCGCCGCTCCGCTCCTCGCCGCCCTGCCCAAGGCGGGTGACTCGCTGCTGCTCGACGCGCGGGCGGGCTATGCCTACGAGCGGGTGCCCAAGTCGGAGGTCGAGGAGCTCGTCCTCGAAGAGGTGCCCGACATCGACTACTCGCGCATCGGTGGCCTGGTGACGCAGATCGACGCGATCCGCGACGCGGTCGAGCTGCCGTACCTCTATCCCGAGCTCTTCAAGGACCACAAGCTCAAGCCGCCGAAGGGCGTGCTGCTCTACGGACCTCCCGGCTGCGGCAAGACGCTGATCGCGAAGGCGGTGGCCAACTCGCTGGCCAAGAAGGTCAGCGAGAAGACAGGCAGCTCCGGCAAGTCCTACTTCCTGAACATCAAGGGCCCCGAGCTGCTGAACAAATATGTCGGCGAGTCCGAGCGCCACTTCCGCCTCGTCTTCCAGCGCGCCCGGGAGAAGGCCTCGGAGGGCACCCCGGTCATCGTGTTCTTCGACGAGATGGACTCCTTGTTTCGCACCCGCGGCTCGGGTGTCTCCTCCGACGTGGAGAACACCATCGTCCCGCAGCTGTTGAGCGAGATCGACGGCGTCGAGACGTTGGAGAACGTCCTGGTGATCGGTGCCTCCAACCGCGAGGACATGATCGACCCGGCGATCCTGCGCCCGGGGCGTCTCGACGTGAAGATCAAGATCGAGCGTCCCGACGCCGAGTCCGCGCGCGACATCTTCACCAAGTACCTCACCGCCGACCTGCCGCTGCACGCCGTGGACCTTGCCGAGTTCGGCGGAGACGCCGAGGCGTGCGTGGGCGCGATGATCCAGGCCACCGTCGAGCGGATGTACACCGAGTCCGAGGAGAACCGCTTCCTCGAGGTCACCTACGCCAACGGCGACAAGGAGGTCCTCTACTTCAAGGACTTCAACTCCGGGGCGATGATCCAGAACATCGTCGATCGCGCCAAGAAGATGGCGATCAAGGACTTCCTCGACCAGCAGCAGCGCGGCATCCGCGTCCAGCACATGCTCCAGGCGTGTGTCGACGAGTTCAAGGAGAACGAGGACCTGCCCAACACGACCAACCCCGACGACTGGGCACGGATCTCCGGCAAGAAGGGTGAGCGGATCGTGTTCATCCGCACGCTCGTCACCGGCAAGCAGGGCACCGAGCCCGGCCGGTCGATCGACACGGTCGCCAACACCGGCCAATATCTGTGACACCCGGCGACGAGCTGGAGCGGTCCGAGATCGAGGCGGTCCTCGAGACCCGCCGCGAGCTCGGCCTGCGGTACGACGCCGAGCTGGTCGACGGGTTCGCGGACCGCATCCAGGCGGAGGTCGAGCGTCGCGTCGGCAACGAGGTCCAGAGCCGAGACGCGCGTCAGGCTGCGCAGAAGTCGGCCGGCGCCCGCCAGCTTGCGCTGGGCATCGTCTCGTTGATCGCCGGGATCCCGATCACCGCGATCAGCCTCGGTGCGACCGAGAGCGGTGACCTCTCGTTCTTCACCCTGGTGCTTTCGTGGGGTGGCATCACGGCCGTCAATCTCGCGCACGCGCTCCAGGCGCGTCAGTCACGCTCCTAGCGGCTGACGAGGGCTACAGTGCCGAGACCGGGCACAGCGAAGTGCCCCTCATCCCCGGGAGTTCCCATGCTGCGCACCATCATCATCATCGCCGTCATCGTCGTCGTCGTGCTGCTGGTCATGGGCATGCTTCGCGGACGCCGCTGACTCAGCGCGCTCGCGCCACACCGAAGTAGACGTAGCTCCACGGCCGGGACAAGCGCACGCCGGGAGCGTAGGGTTTCTCGAGCGTCTCGATCTCGAAGCCTGCCTCGCGCACCAGGCCCGGGATGTCTCGAGTGAGGTGACAGCCGCCCGCCATCCGGCGTTGCATCGGCTCCAGTCGCTGCTGCTACGTGTGGACCCGCGCATCAGGGGCCAGTCCGTGCTCGAGGAAGTGCAGCGCGGCGCCGGGTGCGATCACGCGCCGTACCTCCGCGAGTGCCCGCGCTGGATCCGGGATCGTGCAGAGGCTGAAGGTGCTCAGCGCGGCGTCGTGCGAGCCGTCCGGCTCGGTGAGGCGTTGTCCGTCCAGGCCAGACCTTGGATCGGTATGTCGCTGGCAGCCCGTCGCTTCGTGGAGAGACCCCACCCGACGTCGGAAGGCTCCACGGCGCTGACGCTGGTCACCTCCAGGCGATAGCAGGCGATGTTGAGACCGCTGCCGAAGCCGATCTCGAGCACCTGTCCGTGCAGCCCGGGACACACGCGCTCCCGCAGCTCCGTCACCTCCGACGTCCGCAGCGAGGCATCGGCCAGTCGGGGGACGACCCGATCGGTCCAGAGCGACATGACGCCTCCCGTGGCGCGCCGGTGGTGGTGTGCTCGTAGGCTCGGACCATGAGCGTACGGCGCGTGATGGGCACCGAGGTCGAATACGGGATCTCGGTCCAGGGCCTGCCCCTGGCCAATCCGATGGTCGCGTCCTCCCAGGTGGTCAACGCCTATGCCTCGGCCACCGTCAAGGCCAGGCGCGCCCGCTGGGACTTCGAGGAGGAGTCGCCGCTCCGTGACGCGCGGGGCTTCGACATGGCACGGCAGATCGCGGATCCGAGCCAGCTCACCGACGAGGACCTCGGTCTCGCCAACGTGATCCTCACCAACGGCGCGCGGCTCTACGTCGACCACGCCCACCCCGAGTACTCCACCCCCGAGGTGACCAGTCCGCTGGACATCGTCATCTGGGACAAGGCAGGGGAGCAGGTGATGCTCGACGCCCAGCGGCTCGCCTCCCAGGCCCGGAGCTCGACGCCGATCGTGCTCTACAAGAACAACACCGACAACAAGGGAGCCTCCTACGGCGCCCACGAGAACTACCTGATGCGCCGCTCAACGCCCTTCGGCGACATCGTGCGCCACCTCATCCCATTCTTCGTCAGCCGCCAGGTCGTGACCGGCGCGGGGCGGGTCGGGATCGGGCAGGACGGCCGCGAGCACGGGTTCCAGATCAGCCAGCGGGCCGACTTCTTCGAGGTCGAGGTGGGCCTCGAGACGACGCTGAAGCGACCCATCATCAACACTCGCGACGAGCCGCACGCCGACCCGGAGAAGTACCGCCGGCTCCACGTGATCCTTGGCGACGCCAATCTCGCCGAGGTGTCGACCTACCTCAAGGTCGGCACGACCGCGCTCGTGCTGTCGATGATCGAGGACCGTTTCATCACCACCGACTTCGCCGTCTCGTCGCCGGTCGCCTCCCTGCGGGCCGTGTCCCACGACCCGACGCTCCAGCAGCTGTTGACCATGCACGACGGCCGCACCATGACCGCCGTCCAGCTCCAGCTCGAATACCTCGACCTGGCCAGGAAGTACGTCGCAGAGCGACTCGGCGACGATGCGGACGCCCAGACCCGTGACGTGCTCGCGCGGTGGGAGTCCGTGCTCACCAGGCTCGAGCAGGACCCCCTGCAGTGCGCGGGGGAGCTCGACTGGGTGGCGAAGCTCAAGCTGCTCACCCAATATCGCGATCGCGACAACCTCGACTGGAACGACGCCAAGCTGCACCTCATCGACCTGCAGTACAGCGACATCCGGCCCGAGAAGGGTCTCTACTCCAAGCTGGCGGCGGCTGGCCGGATCGAACGGCTGGTGGACGACCCGACGATCGAGCGGGCCATGCACGACCCGCCCACCGACACACGTGCGTACTTCCGCGGTCGGTGCCTGGAGAAGTTCGCCGGCGATGTCGCGGCCGCCTCCTGGGACTCGGTGATCTTCGACCTTCCCGGCCGGGAATCCCTGCAGCGCGTGCCGACGATCGACCCGCTGCGCGGCAGCAAGGAGCACGTCGGCGATCTTCTCGACGAGTGCGACACCGCCCTCGAGCTGGTGTCTCGACTCACCGCCCGCTGAGTGTCTGCCGGCGATCGACAGGTCTCGGGCCTTCCTCAACCGCCGTGCTGCTGCTGTTTCGCGCGGGTCTTCGGCCGTCCATGACCTCTGGCCGCACGTCGACGTTCCTGGACCTCCGGCGGGGTGGCGTGCATGGCTTCCCCTTCTGGATAGGGTCGGGACATGGCCCAGGAGCAGAAGCAACCGCGCAAGTCCACCCAGGACGAGACGTCGACCGAAGAGGTCGTCGAGACCGACGTCGCGGAGCGGAAGGAGGTCATCGACGACGACGTCGACGCGATCCTCGACGAGATCGATGACGTCCTCGAGACCAACGCCGAGGACTTCGTGAAGTCCTTCATCCAGAAGGGCGGCCAGTGAGGTGAGCGAGCCTCGACTGCCGTCGGCCTATCTCATGCCGGGGTCCGCGTCCTTCAGCGAGTTCCTCGCCGGCCAGGCGCCCGACCTGTTGCCGTCTCGACGGGCAGTCCCGGCGGGCCATGCAGGCGACCTCGCGCCGCACGCTACGACGATCGTCGCCGCCACCTTCCCGGGCGGCGTCGTGATGGCCGGTGACCGGCGCGCCACCATGGGCAACATCATCGCCCAGCGCGACATCGAGAAGGTGTTCCCCGCTGACGAGTACTCCGTGGTCGGCATCGCCGGGACGGCCGGCCTCGCCGTCGAGATGGTCCGGTTGTTCCAGACGGAGCTCGAGCACTACGAGAAGATCGAGGGAACCACGCTGTCCATGGACGGCAAGGCCAACCGGCTCGCAGCACTCATCCGTGCCAACCTCGGCCTTGCTATGCAGGGCCTTGCGGTCGTTCCCCTCTTCGCGGGTTTCGACCTCGCGGCCGACCAGGGCCGCATCTTCAGCTACGACGTCACCGGCGGACGCTACGAGGAGCAGGCCTTCCACAGCGTCGGCTCGGGTTCGCTGTTCGCACGGGGGTCGCTGAAGAAGCTCTATCGCGAGGACTTCTCGGCCGACGATTGCGTGATGGCCGTGATCCAGGCGCTCTACGACGCCGCCGACGACGACTCCGCGACAGGCGGTCCCGACCTGACGCGCCGGATCTTCCCGGTGGTCCACGTGGTGACGGCCGAGGGCGGTCATCGCGTCCCCGAGGCCGAGGTCGCCGAGATCGCCGACCGCATGCTCGCCTCCCGCATGCAGCGCCCCGACGGCCCCGCTGCCGCACTGATCTGAGGACTGCCATGAATCCATCGAGCTGTTCCATGCTCTCCGCCCGTACTGCCACGGAGGCGTCACGATGAGCACACCGTTCTACGTCTCGCCCGAGCAGATGATGAAGGACCGCGCCGACTTCGCCCGCAAGGGCATCGCGCGGGGACGGTCGGTCGTTGTCATCCAGTACGCCGACGGCATCCTCTTCGTGTCCGAGAACCCCTCGCAGGCCCTGCACAAGGTCTCGGAGATCTACGACCGGATCGCCTTCGCCGCCGTGGGCCGCTACAACGAGTTCGAGAACCTCCGGATCGCCGGCGTGCGACTGGCCGACATGCGCGGCTACGCCTACGACCGGCGCGACGTCACCGGTCGTGGGTTGGCCAACGCCTACGCCCAGACGCTCGGCTCGATCTTCTCCAGCGGCGGTGAGAAGCCCTACGAGGTCGAGATCTTCGTCGCTGAGGTCGGGGACACACCGGCTGGGGACCAGATCTATCGGCTCACCTATGACGGACAGATCGCCGACCAGCAAGGCTTTGCCGTCATGGGCGGCAACGCGGAGTCCACGGCCAGCCACCTCGAGGAGCACTACACCGAAGACGCCACCCTCGAGGATGCGCTGCACGTCGCGGTCGCGGCCCTGGGTCACACCGATGCCGGCGACCGCGTGATCCCGGTGGCCGACCTCGAGGTCGCCGCCCTGGACCGGACGCGGACCAAGCCCAGAAAGTTCGTCCGGCTCCGAGCGGAGCGCCTGGCCTCGATCCTGGGCGACCGCGGACCGGAGGAGGCCGGTGCCCCACAGCCCGAGGACAACGGGGGCGCGACGCCGCCCGGGTCCGGAGCCACCGACGACCCGAGTGACCCGACCGACCAGGTGAGCGGCGGAGTGCCCCCGCTGGAGGACCCGACGACGGGCGAGCCCCTGGAGCACCCGGTGGCCCCACCGAGCGGCCCTGCCGGCACGTCCCCGGTGCCGCAGCCGACCGATCCGGCCCAGCCCGGAGAGGCGCCGCCACCCGCGCCACAGCCGTTCGTCCCTGACCCGACCGGGCCACCCGGTCCGGCGGCGCCTCCGCCCGAGCCGACGGGCCCGGCTGACCTGACGGACCCGCTGCCCTGAGGGACTCGCACCCCGGACTATTCACCACGGTATGCAGACGAATGGGGCACTGCCATGGTCAATTGACCGTGGGAAGTGTCCATTCAGCAACATCCCATGGTGAACCGTCAGTGCGGCGGCAGTGGCCGCGTCGCCGGTCCCTCCAGCACGTGCCCGTCAGGAGCGAAGCGCGAGCCGTGGAGTGGACAGTCCCAGGACTGCTCGGCATCGTTCCAGCACACGATCCCGTGCATGTGGGGGCAGACGGCCGAGACCTCGTGGGTGACGCCGTCAACGGTGCAGACCGCCGCGGGCTTCCCGGCGCGTTGCGCGACCGTGCCGGTGCCCTCCGCCGGCTGGGGAGGCTGGCCCCCGACGTAGGCCCGCAGCCAGCCCTGCGCCATGCGGTAGCCGACGGCTCCATTGGCGACGAGGGCCCGGGGGATCCCGGTCGCCTCCCACGGCGACCAGCTGCGCATCGCCTCGGAGTCGAGCTCGCGCCCGGTCATCCTCGCCGTCAGCAGCTCCGCGGCGCCGGCGGCGTTCGTGAAGCCCCACTTGTCGAAACCGGTGGCGACCAGCACCCGGTCGTCCCCCGGAAGCAACGGCCCGACGTAGGGCAGCTCGTCCACCGGGCTCTGGTCCTGGGCGGACCACGTGTGGGTGACCTCGCCGGCGCCCAGGTCCGAGTGCGCCCAGTCGAGAAGGTCAGCCAGGTGGCCCGCCTCTGAGTCGACCCGGCCGGTGACGTGGCCGTAGCCCCCGACGAGCAGGACGGCATCGCCCTGCCACTCGGCGCGCCTGATGGACCGGGACGGCGCCTCCGCCGACAGGTACATCGCGTCGGGGAGCCACCGCGGTCGGAGTGCTGCGGCGTAGGAGCGCTGGGGCGTCTGCCGCGCGAAGAAACCGCCGCGGTCGAGGACGGGCATGCTGGTGGCGACGACCAGGTGGCGTGCTGTGACGGTCCCGGTCCCGGTCCGGGCCTCGACCCCGGCGTCGCTGCGCGAGACGTCCTGCACCCGGGAGTGCTCGTGGAGCACCCCACCGTTCGCCTGGAGGTCGGCGGCCAGCGCCTCCACCAGCTCGATCGGATGGATCTGGAACTGGTCCTCCAGCCGCACGCCGCCGATCACGGGGAAGGGCAGCTCGGCGGCGTCGGTCCACCCGGCGTCGAGGCCGACTTCCCGAGCCACGTCGAGCTCGGCGCGGACCCGCGCCTCACCGGCGGCGGACGTCGCGTAGGTGATGGCGGCCTGGGTCTCGGCGACGACGCCCGATGCTTCGCAGAAGTCCCACAGCCATTCCTGGCCGCGGCGGTTGGCGTCGACGTACGACCTCACGATCGAGAGGGGATGCGCGCGCCGGATCCGCCGCAGCTTCGTGCCTTGGAGGAGGCTCACCTTGGCGGTCGTGTTGCCGGTCGTGGCTGCCCCCGCCGTGCGGGCCTCCAGGACGATCACCGACAGCCCGGCGCGTGCGGCCTGGACAGCGGTCACGAGGCCGGTGACCCCCGCCCCCACGACCACGATGTCGCACGTGGCGTCGTCGGGGAGGACGGCGCGGGCGGCCTGGGGGTGTTCGAGCCACAAGGAGGTCATGTCCCTTGTCTACCCAGTTCCGGCTCCAGATGCGCCAATCCCTCACCCGAATGAGCGGGACCGGCGACCGTGTGCGGCCTAGGGTGGAGTCATGGACCGACGCATCTTCGGGATCGAGAACGAGTACGGCGTCACGTGCACGTTCAAGGGGCAGCGACGACTCAGCCCCGACGAGGTGGCGCGCTACCTCTTCCGCAAGGTGGTCAGCTGGGGGCGTTCCAGCAACGTCTTCCTCCGCAACGGCGCACGGCTCTACCTCGACGTCGGCAGCCACCCCGAATACGCGACGCCGGAGTGCGACGACATCACCGAGCTCGTCACGCACGACAAGGCCGGCGAGCGGATCCTCGAGGGGCTGCTCCTGGACGCCGAGCAGCGCCTGCACGACGAGGGCATCGCCGGCGACATCTACCTCTTCAAGAACAACACGGACTCCGCGGGCAACTCCTACGGCTGTCACGAGAACTACCTCGTCGGCCGGGCGGGGGAGTTCAGCAAGCTCGCGGACGTCCTGATCCCCTTCCTGGTGACGCGGCAGATCGTGGTGGGGGCAGGCAAGGTCACCCAGACCCCACGTGGGGCGTCCTACAGCGTCTCCCAGCGTGCCGAGCACATCTGGGAGGGCGTCTCCAGCGCCACCACCCGGAGCCGGCCGATCATCAACACGCGCGACGAGCCCCACGCGGACGCGGAGAAGTACCGCCGCCTGCACGTCATCGTCGGCGACTCCAACATGAGTGAAACCACCACCATGCTCAAGGTCGCCTCCTGCGAACTCGTCCTCCGGATGATCGAGGAGGGGGTGGTGATGCGCGACCTCACGATGGAGAACCCCATCCGCGCCATCCGGGAGATCTCCCACGACGTCACCGGGCGCCGCAAGGTCCGCCTGGCCAACGGTCGCGAGGCGAGCGCGCTGGAGATCCAGGGCGAATACCTCGGCAAGGCTCGCGATTTCGTCGATCGCCGGCAGATCAGCACCCCCCTCATCGAGCGGGCCCTGGACCTCTGGGAGCGCGGGCTCAAGGCCGTCGAGTCCGACGACCTCGGACTCGTCGACCGCGAGATCGACTGGGTGATCAAGTGGAAGCTCATCGACCGCTATCGCGCCAAGCACGGGCTGCCGATGGGCCACCCGCGGATTGCCCAGCTGGACCTGGCGTACCACGACATCCACCGCGGTCGCGGGCTCTACTACCTCCTCGAGAAGCGCGGGGCGGTCGCGCGGGTGACCACCGACCTGAAGATCTTCGAGGCCAAGAGCGTCCCTCCCCAGAACACCCGGGCCCGACTGCGCGGGGAGTTCATCCGCAAGGCCCAGGAGCGGCGTCGTGACTTCACGGTCGACTGGGTGCACCTCAAGCTCAACGACCAGGCGCAGCGCACCGTGCTGTGCAAGGACCCGTTCAAGGCGTACGACGAGCGCGTGCAGCGACTCATCGACGGCATGTGAGTCGTATCCGGCGGTCGCGACAGCGGAGCACTCAAGATGCTCAACGGTCGCGACAGCGGAGCACCGACTACTCCGCGGCGGCTCGGGGCGGCCGGATAGGGTGGCGCCGCTGTCCTGCACACCAACCGATTAGGTGACTCCATCGTGTCTCGCTCTGCCGCCACCCGCGCCCTTCCTCGCACCCGACTCGCTGCGGTGGGTGGTGTGCTGCTGTTGTCCGCCCTCAGCCTCACTGCCTGCGGTGACGACGACGGCTCCGGGGCCGACGCGGCCGGAGGGTTGGACACCATCAAGGTCTCAGGTGACGTCGGCAAGGCGCCCAAGGTCACCTTCGACGGTGAGGTGTCGCCCGACGAGATCGAGACCGACGTCCTCACCGAAGGTGAGGGGGAGGAGCTCTCCGCCGAGAGCAGTGCGCTCGCGCACATCTGGATCGGCAACGGCTTCAGCGAGGAGGAGGTCTACAACACCTACGACTCCGAAGCTCCTCAGCTTCTGCTCTCGGGCGCTGTCTCCGAGCCGTTCAAGAAGGCCATCGACGGCCACACCGTCGGTTCCCGGGTGGCCGTCGCCAGCTCGGCGGAGGACGCGTTCGGTGAGGGGGGCAACCCCCAGATCGGCATCGGCAACAAGGACGGCGTCGTCTTCGTGATCGACCTGCTCAGCGCGGTCGCCACCGAGCCCACCGGTGAGGAGCGCCCTGCCGCCAAGTGGGCGCCGACCCTGATCGAGTCCGACGGCACCATCACCGGGTTCGACTTCGTTGACGCGAACAAGCCGAGCAAGAACCTCCTCGACACCACCCTGATCAAGGGCGAGGGCGCCGTGGTCGAGAAGGGTCAGACCATCGCCGTCGACTATCTCGGCCAGGTCTATGACGCCAAGAAGCCCTTCGACGAGAGCTACGCCAAGGACCCGACGTCGTTCCCCATCGGCATCGGCCAGGTGGTGGCCGGCTGGGACAAGGCCCTCGTCGGCAAGACCGTCGGCTCCCGCGTCATCCTCTCGATCCCGCCGGCCGATGGCTATGGCGAGGCGGGCAACAAGGACGCCGGCATCAAGGGCACGGACACCCTCTTCTTCGTGATCGACATCCTCGGCGCGGCCTGAGGCTCGTCCGGCGAGGGTGGGAGGCGAGTCATGGCGGAGAAGTCCGAGCGGTTGCTCAACCTCTACATCATGCTGCTCGCCCAGACCCGCTTCGTCTCCAAGCAGGACATCCGTCGGGCGCACTACGGCGAGTACTCCGACAACACACGCGGCGACGAGGCCTTCGAGAAGGCCTTCGAACGTGACAAGGAGGACCTGCGCGAGCTCGGGGTCGTGATCGAGGTCGGCTCCCTCGACCACTACTTCGACGACGAACAGGGCTATCGCATCTCACCCGACACGTCGTCCCTGCCCGAGATCCGCTTCGAGGCCGACGAGGCCGCGGTGCTCGGCATCGCCGCGCGGGCGTGGGAGCAGCACACGCTTGCTCGGGCCACCACCGAGGCCATGCGCAAGCTTGCGGCCCAGGGCGTCGAGATCGACACCAGCAGGCTCGATCTCGTGCCGCCGAGCCTGCGGGCCGAGGAGCCGGCCTTCGACGCCTGCTGGGAGGCCACGCAGAAGCGTCGCGAGATCGCGTTCGATTACCGTCGACCCGGCCAGGAAGCCACCCGTCGCCGGCTGCAGCCCTGGGGCGTCGTGCGCTCCTCGGGGCGTTGGTACGTCGTGGGACATGACGTCGACCGGCAGGCCGAGCGGGTCTTCCGACTCTCGAGGGTCCGGGGCAAGGTGACGATGCTCGGCAAGTCCGGGGCGTACGCCGTCCCGCCCGGCACCGACGTGAAGGCCATCGCCGACCAGCTCGTGCACACCACCCCGGACATCGACGCGACGGTCCTCGTCCGCCAGCGAGCCGGCGTCGCGCTGCGCCGGTCCGCCACGTCGATCGAGGAGGACGTGACCGGACCCGACGCCCTCTCCGGCTGGGACCGTCTGGGCCTCACCGGGCAGTTCCGCGACCTCGTCAACGCGGTGCTGTCGCTCGGGCCGAGCGCACTGGTCGAAGGTCCTCAGGAGCTTCGCTCCGACGTGCTCGCCCGGCTCACCGAGGTGGCGCGATGACGACCCCCCGTCCGGTGACCCACGCGGCCCGGGAGCAGGTCGGTCGGCTCCTGGCCCTGGTGCCCTACCTCCACCAGCGGGGAGAGGTCCGCGTCTCCGAGGCGGCTGAGGCCCTCGGTGTCGACGCGGCCCAGCTCGACAAGGACCTGCGGGTGCTCTTCATGTGTGGCCTGCCGGGCGGGTTTCCCGACGACTTGATCAACGTCGACCTCGACGCCCTCGAGGGGGAGGGCATCATCCGCGTCGACAACGCCGACTACCTGGCTCGTCCGGTTCGGTTCGGTCCCTCCGAGGCGGCCGCCCTCGTGGTGGCGTTGCGCGCGATCGAGCAGAGCGCGTCGGCGGAGACTCGCGAGGTCGTCGAGCGGACGCTGGCCAAGCTCGAGGCAGCGGGAGCCGCGTCGGCAGCCCAACAGATCCACGTCGCTGCCGAGGTCAACCCCGGCGAAGAGCTGTTGCCCATGTTGCAGGGCGCGCTCGACCAGGCCCGTCAGCTCGAGATCTCCTACTACGTGCCGAGCCGCGACGAGCAGTCGACCCGCGTCGTGGAGCCGCGTGCCATCACGCGGGTCGGCGACGCGACCTACCTCGACGCGTGGTGCCACACAGCGCAGGGAGACCGCGCCTTCCGGCTGGACCGCATCCTGAGCGCTACGGAGCTTCCCGACGCGGTCTCCGAGCTGGGGGCCCAGCCTCGGGACCTGTCAGCAGGGTGGTTCCGCGGGGAGGGGGAGACAGTGGCAGTGACACTGCGGTTGTCCCCGGAAGCCCAGTGGATCCCGGAGTACTACCCCGTGGTCGTCACCGCCACCGGTCCCGGGGGCACCCTCGACGTCACCCTCGACGTCGCGAGCGAGGCCTGGCTGCAGCAGCTGCTCTTCCGGGTGGCGCCGCACGCCCGGGTCGTGGCGCCCGAGGAGTTTGCCGAGTCCTTCACGGCCAACGCGCAGGCAACGCTGCGCCTCTACGAGGGCACCGCGTAGGATGGGGCCGACAGCCGTCCTCGACTTTTGGAGCATCCCATGATCAACCCGATGTTTGGCATGCCGGCTGGCGCGGAGTGGCTGATCATCCTTGCGATCGTGGTGCTCGTCTTCGGTGCGGCCAAGCTCCCGGAGCTCGCCCGGGGCACCGGTCAGGCGCTGCGCATCTTCAAGACCGAGACCAAGGGCCTGAAGGACGACGACGAGAAGGACAAGCCGTCTGCCGTCGCCCCTGCCGAGCTGCCGCCGACCTCGAGCGCCCAGGCCCAGCCCACCTTGCAGTCGGACGTCGAGCCGGAGATCCGCACCGACAAGCACCCCGGCTGACGCCGGCCGCTTCACCACACGTCTGTGAGCTTCGTCGGGCGCTTCGCCCGTCTCTACTCGGCCAAGCCGTCGAGCCCCGTCAGTCCTGACGGCCGGATGGCGCTGGGCGACCACCTCCGGGAGGCGCGCGCCCGCGTCCTGCGCACGGCCACCGTCATGCTGGTCACCTTCGGCCTGGCCCTGTACTTCTTCGACCCGCTCAACGACATCGTCTACGGGCCCTACTACACGGCCAAGGACGCCCTCGCCGATGGCTCGACGATGCCCACGACGGGCGGTGCCTCCGGCGCGCTCATGCTGTACCTGAAGCAGTCGGGCTTCACCGCGTTGGTGGTGACGGCGCCATACTGGCTCTACCAGATCTGGGCCTTCATCCTGCCCGGCCTCCACGCGACCGAGCGCAAGTGGTCACGCATCTTCGCAGCGATCGCCGGCCCGTTGTTCCTCGTCGGCGTCACTCTCGGCTACGTCACGCTGCCCAAGGGGCTCGAGGTGCTGATCGGGTTCAACCCCGAGGGCGTCACCAACCTCCTCGACGTCAACGAATACCTCCAGTTCTTCACCCGCACCCTGTTCGTCTTCGGCCTGGCCTTCGAGATCCCGGTGTTCGTCGTGCTGCTCAACCTGGCCGGCGTCGTCTCCGGGAAGACGCTGGGGGAGCACCGGGCCTGGGTGATCGTCGGCATGTTCATCTTCGCCGCGGTGGCGACCCCGTCCGCTGACCCGTTCACGATGACGTTCATGGCCGTGCCGATGGTCTTCCTCTACTTCATCTCCGAGGTCATCGCCCGCTGGAACGACCGCCGGAAGGCGTCCCGCAGCGTCAACGCCAACCTCTCCCCGGACGAGCTCTCACCCATCTGAGCCCGCCCGACCCCGCTCTGACACAGTGGCCGGCATGGAGTCAACGCCGATCATCGACGTCGATCCCTTCGACCTGCCGGACTGGCTGGGCGTCGGTCAGGTGGTCTGGCACGCCGACCAGGGCCTGCGCACCGGCCACCTGGTGGCCGGCCGTCTCGTCTCCGGCGACGACGTCCTCGCCTGCGACCTGCTCGCCGTCGACGAGGCCTATCCCGCTCCCGTGACCGACGACGAGTCCCGCCACCGCGCGCACCGGGCATGGCGTCACGGACAGGTGCTGGTGGGGCAGTACGCCGACCGGCTGATCCTTGCCGTGCCCGGTACCCGGTTCGACGCCGAACGTGTCCTCGACAGCCTCTCGCGGCTGGCACGAGCCGTCGGTGGGTCGCCCGAGCACATGGCGGCGCTGCTGCGCATCGGCTCGGACAGGACCGATCGCCGCTAGGTCGTCCACGTGTCCGCAGCTCGCCGACCATGCTGGTGGATAGGGTCGAGGACATGGCTCGCGAGATCGCTTTCCTCACCAACCCGACCTCCGGCCGGGGCGACGGCGCGCGCTACGGCGCCGTGGCAACCGCCCGCTTGCGCGACAGCGGTCTCGTGGTCCGCAACCTGCAGGGCCGCGACGCGGACGAGGCGCAGGACCTCGCCCGGGCGAGCGTCGCCGACGGCGTCGACGCCGTCGTCGTCTGTGGCGGAGACGGCCTCGTGCACCTCGCGACCCAGGTCCTGGCCAACACCGGCATCCCGCTGGGGATCATCCCGGCGGGCTCCGGCAACGACGTGTCGCGATACTTCGACCTTCCCCGCAAGGACCCGGTGGCCGCGGCAGATCGGGTCATCGCGTCGCGCCTGCGCACGATCGACCTGGCGCGGGCCGGTAGGCGCTACTACGTCACCGTGCTGGCCGCGGGCTTCGACGCGGTCGTCAACGAACGCGCCAACCAGATGGCGTGGCCGCGCGGGCAGATGCGCTACAACGTCGCGACGCTGGCGGAGCTGAGGACCTTCCGCCCGCTGCCGTTCACCCTGGACCTCGACGGCACCCCGCTGCGGGTGGACGCCATGCTCGTCGCGGTGGGCAACGGCACGTCCTACGGCGGTGGCCTCCGCATCACCGAGGGTGCCCTGCTCGATGACGGCTTGCTCGACGTGGTCATCATCAAGGAGATGACCAAGACCAAGCTGATCCGCACCTATCCCAAGCTGTTCTCGGGCACCCACGTGCACGAGGCCGAATACGTCCACCACCGGGTCCGATCTGTCACGGTCGCCGCGCCGGGCGTCGTGTCGTACGCCGACGGCGAGCGATTCGGTGAGCTGCCGCTGACGGTCACGTGCGAGCCCGGCGCCCTGGCGGTGTACGCATGAATCTCACGGTCGACTTCGCCGACCTCTACGACTTCCCGCTCGACGACTTCCAGGTCCGCGCGTGCGGGGAGATCGAGGCGGGTCGGGGTGTCCTCGTCGCTGCCCCCACTGGGTCGGGCAAGACGATCGTCGGCGAGTTCGCCGTACACCTCGCGCTCGCGACCGGCCGCAAGTGCTTCTACACGACCCCGATCAAGGCGCTGAGCAATCAGAAGTTCAACGACCTCGTCGCCCGCTACGGGCCTGACAAGGTCGGTCTGCTGACGGGCGACAACGTCGTCAACGGCGAGGCCCCGATCGTCGTGATGACCACCGAGGTGCTGCGCAACATGCTCTACGCCGGGTCCCGCACCCTGCTGGGCCTCGGCTACGTCGTGATGGACGAGGTCCACTACCTCGCCGACCGGATGCGTGGCGCGGTCTGGGAGGAGGTCATCATCCACCTCCCCGAGTCGGTCACCCTGGTGTCACTCTCCGCGACCGTCTCCAACGCCGAGGAGTTCGGCGAGTGGCTGGCCACGGTGCGCGGGGAGACGACCACGATCGTCGAGGAGCGTCGCCCCGTGCCCCTCTTCCAGCACGTCATGGTCGGACGCCGACTGTTCGACCTGTTTGCCTCCTCCGACGTCGACGCGAGCGCGGGCTTCGTCAAGGAGGGGGCCCCGGTCAACGACGAGCTCGTCCGCATCGCCCGTGACGACTGGGCGAGCTCGCGGCTCATGCGCGACCGACGCTCGCCACGCAAGGGCAAGCCCGGCTCCTCGAAGAACGCCCGCAGTGTCGGCAACGGGCGCCGGGTATGGATCCCGAGCCGGGTGGAGGTCCTCGAGCGATTGGACAGCGAGGGGCTGCTGCCCGCGATCATGTTCGTCTTCAGCAGGGTCGGCTGCGACGCCGCGGTGACGCAGTGCCTGTCAGCCAACGTCCGCCTGACCTCGGCCGAGGATCGCGACACGATCCGTGCCTTCGTCGAGGAGCGCTGCCAGCACCTGCCTCCGGACGACCTGGAGGTGCTGGGCTACCACGAGTTCCTCGAGGGCCTGACGCGCGGCGTGGCTGCACACCACGCCGGGATGCTGCCGACCTTCAAGCAGTGCGTCGAAGAGCTGTTCGTCCGCGGGCTGGTCAAGGCCGTCTTCGCCACGGAGACGCTCGCGCTGGGTATCAACATGCCGGCACGCACGGTGGTGATCGAGAAGCTCTCGAAGTGGAACGGTGAGACCCACGCCAACATCACACCGGGGGAGTACACCCAGCTGACGGGTAGGGCCGGGCGCCGCGGCCTCGACGTCGAGGGCCACGGCGTGGTGCTGTGGCAGCCCGGCATGAACCCCACCGAGGTCGCGGGTCTCGCCTCGACCCGTACCTACCCGCTCCGCAGCTCCTTCCGGCCGTCCTACAACATGGCCGTCAACCTGGTTCACCAGTTCGGGCGGGAGCGCTCGCGCGAGCTCCTCGAGCAGTCCTTCGCCCAGTTCCAGGCCGACAAGGCAGTCGTCGGGCTGGCCCGGCAGCTGCACAAGGCCCAGGAGGCGCTGGACGGCTACGCCGAGTCCGCCACGTGCCACCTGGGTGACTTCATGGAATACGCAGCGCTCAGGCGTCGGATCACCGACGTCGAGAAGGGGGCTGCGCGCGACCGCCGGACCGACCGCCGCAGCGAGGCGGTGGAGTCGTTGACCAGACTGAAGCCCGGTGACGTCATCATGGTGCCGAGCGGGAAGTTCTCCGGCTTCGCCGTGGTCATCGATGCGGGACTCGGGGGCCACGAGCCACGGCCCTACGTGCTCACCGCCGATCGTCAGGCGCGACGCCTGGCCGCGATGGACTTCCCGACCCCGGTGGAGGCCATCGCCCGGATGCGGCTGCCCAAGTCCTTCAACGGCCGCAACCCCGCGATGCGGCGCGACCTGGCGTCGGCACTGCGGACCAAGACCCACAACCTGACGCCGCCTCCTCCGCGGCGTACGCCGAAGGGCGAGTCGTTCTCCGACTCGCCGGTCGACCGCGAGATCGCCGAGCTGCGCACCCGCCTCAAGCAGCACCCATGCCATCAGTGCCCCGAGCGGGAGGACCATGCACGATGGGCCGAGCGGTGGTTCAAGCTCAGTCGCGACGCCGAGACGCTGAAGCGCCGCGTCGAGGGGCGCACGAACACGGTGGCGCGGACCTTCGACCGCGTGTGCACCGTCCTGATGGCGCTCGGCTACCTGGACGGCGACACGGTCACGGAGCGCGGCAAGCACCTCATGCGGATCTACACCGACATGGACCTGGTCGCCGCGGAGTCGCTGCGCGACGGGCTGTGGGACGACCTGACCCCTTCCGAGCTCGCGGCGGTGCTGTCGTCGCTCGTCTACGAGGCGCGGCGGCCCGACGACGCGTCCGCGCCCCGGGTCCCCGGTGGCCGCGTGCAGCCGGCGCTCGCGGAGACGGTGCGGGTGTGGGGACAGCTGGATGCGCTGGAGCGGCAGAACAAGCTCGACTTCTTGCGCGAGCCGGACCTCGGATTCGCCTGGGCGGCCTACCGCTGGGCCGAGGGCGACGATCTCGACGAGGTCCTCGGTGGGACCGACCTGGCAGCCGGCGACTTCGTCCGTTGGATGAAGCAGCTGCTCGACCTGGCCGGGCAGGTGGCGGACGCGGCCGGCGACGCGCCGCTGCGCAAGACAGCCCGGGAGACCGTCCACGCGCTCAAGCGCGGGGTGGTGGCCTACTCGTCGCTGACGGAGTGACCGGTCACCTGGTGGCAAGCACGGTCGTGAGTCGCTCCACCGGGCTCGAGAGGCCCCAACGTTCCGTGAGCACTGCGAGCGCCTCTGGGTCCTTCGGTTCGCGGGGGAGAGCCGCATCCGGGGTCCCGAGGTCGACGTCACGCGCGACCGCCACGACCGTCGGGGCGACGTCGAGGTAGTCGGCCGCCGCCAGGATCTTGCCGCGCAGGCCCCCTCCGAGGGCCGAGGCGAAATCGGCCGCTGCCGCTCGGACGGCTGCCAGGTCGCCGTACTGCAACAGCAGGCTCGCCGCCGTCTTGTCGCCGACCCCGGCCACACCGGGCAGCCCGTCGGACGCGTCGCCGCGCAGGGTGGCGAAGTCGGCGTACTGCTGGGGCAGGACTGAGTACTTCTCCACGATGGTGTGCTCGGTGACCCGCTCGTGCTTGCCGACCCCGCGGGCGGTGTAGAGCACGCGGACTCCCGCCTGGTCGTCCACCAGCTGGAAGAGGTCGCGATCCCCAGTCACGATGTCGACGGGCATGCCGGCACCTGTGGCCAGGGTGCCGATGACGTCGTCTGCCTCGTAGTGGTCGGCCCCGACGATGCACAGCCCGAAGGCCTCGAGCACGTCGACGATCACCGGGATCTGGACCTCCAGCGGGTCCGGGACCTCCTCGATGTCGGGCACGTCGCCGGGGCGTACGGCGACAACGCGGTGCTGCTTGTAGGAGGGGATCAGGTCCACCCGCCACTGCGGGCGCCAGTCGTTGTCCCAGCAGCACACGAGGTGCGTCGGCTGGTAGTCCTCGACCAGCCTGCTGATGAAGTCGAGCAGCCCGCGGACAGCGTTCACGGGCGTGCCGTCGGGGGCCTGCACGGAGTCGGGGACGCCGAAGAACGCGCGGAAGTAGAGCGAGGCCGTGTCGAGGAGCATCAGTCGGTGTTCGGTCACCTTGGGATCCTTGCATGATCCTCCCGCCCGACATCGCTACCCTGAGCGCGTGACGAGCCCTGCAGTGGAGACCACCGACCGCCTGATCCTCTCGCTCCTCGCGACGAACGGGCGGATGTCGTTCACCGACCTGGGCAAGGCGACGGGACTTTCGACTTCTGCGGTGCACCAGCGGGTCAAGCGCCTCGAGTCACGCGGGCTGATCCTCGGGTATGCCGCCCTCGTCGACCACGAGCAGCTGGGCCGGCCCCTCACCGCGTTCGTCTCCATCACCCCGATCGACGCCTCGCAGCCCGACGACTACCCCGAGCGGCTCGTCGACATCCCCGAGATCGAGGCCTGCTGGTCGGTGGCCGGCGACGAGTCGTACATCCTCAAGATCAGGGTCGCCACCCCCCGCGCCCTCGAGGACCTGCTCGGTCGAGTCCGCTCCGCCGCCAACGTCTCGACCCGGACCACGATCGTGCTCTCGACGCCGTACGAGAACCGTCCCCTCGGCTGAGTGGCTGGGCGGGTCCTGATCCCCCGGCTAGCCGGGGGAATCGAACCTTCGCGCGTGTTGCAACACGAGTGAAGGTTATGGAGCCCGGGTGAAGCTGTCCGGTTTCAGCACTCGGGACTCGAGCAGCCTTCTGATCCGGCGGGCCGTAGAGGCAGGCGTGGCAAGATCGGCCCACGAGATCCGGATGCACACCCAGCCGGTCGCCTGACAGATGCGCTCCTCGCGCAGCTTCTCCCGACGCAGGTACTCGTCCAAGGTCTCGCCAGGGCGTCTGAACTGTTCGTACTTGATTTTGCCGTCGAACTCGAGGAAGACCCCGAAGTCTCGCCACAGGAAGTCCACGATGCCGAGCAGGTCATTGAACTCATCGCGAACTTCCACCTGCGCCTCCGGCCGTGGAACGTGCTGTGACCAGAACAGAAAGTCAGTGCGCGACTCCGCCACCGATCCCATGCGCCCGTCGACCAGGTGGAGGAGAACATGGTTGCCGAGTGTTTCCGGCCAATACCGAAGCGCATGGGCCTCGGCGCGCAGTTCTTCCTCGGTCACGAGACCCATGCTCAACGTCGCGTTGGCCACGACCAACGTGGCCTCCAGTCCGTTTGTGGCCGACACCTCGATCACGGTTCGGGCTGTCCGTGACACCCGAACGCCGTTGACGACCTCAACGTCCTTGTCCGTGAGTGCGCCGACGTGATGGATGACGCCAGCCTCCCTACGTGAGCTCTTCGCGTCCATACGCGTGGTGTGCACCTCGTCGAGTCCGATGCTCCACACAGGCACGCCCCGTTCGATCGCAGCCGACACGTGCGTCAGCACCATCAGCGGGTGGCCTGCTCGGAGGACGGCGCGGCAGCGGATGCGGTGCTGGTCCTCACCGGAGGAGTCGTTCCAGAGCTGAGCATTGACGTACGCCCCGCGCCGGATCCGGTGCAGTGCGCCGGCCTTCACCAGGCCGCGAATCTGCTGGTCCGTGTAGCCGTCGGCCAGTAGGTCTCGTCGGAGGCGAACGACTCCCGTGAGGTCACGCTGAGGTGGGCTGTGCACACTGGCCGGTGTACCCGGGCGGCGTACCGCACGAACTCGCGATCTCGACCTTGTGGACAACTCGGGTATGCGACCCTTCGCCGGGCTTCACCCGGCGACCATCACCTTCACACGTGTTGCAGCCCTGGCGAACGTTCGAATCCCCCGGGTAGCCGGGGGATTCGAACGAGGAACCGACGGCTCACCAGGCCTGGAGAGCGGCGGTACGGCGCGAGGCCTCGGCCATCTCCGCGGCCTTGAGGGCCGTCGTCTCCAGGCCACTGTGCTCGGCCCACCACTGCTGACCGGCTTCGGGGAGGGTGTGGATCGGGTCGTAGTACTCATAGGTGCGCGACAGCGCGTCCTCGGAGGTGGCCTCGATGGACGTCTTGTAGTTCTTCGTCCAGTAGGAGATGCCGCGCTCGGTGTCGTAGTCGGCGAGCTGGTGGACCCAGCGCTTGCCGACGAAGGGCACGTCGCACACGATCCGCGGCGTCGCGAAGCCCGGCAGGTAGCCCATGATGTGGTGCTGCAGCCGCTGCGCCTCGGCGACCGAGACCCGCCAGTGCTCCGAGAACGGGATCATGTCGCACATGTAGAAGTAGTAGGGCATGATCTGCGCGCCGTCGAGCAGGCGGAAGCACAGGTCGAGGAGCGTGTGCGAGTCGGCGTTGACGCCGTTGAGCAGCACCCCCTGGTTGCGCACGTCGCGGACGCCGGCGTCGAGCATCGCGCGCGTCGCCTGCGCCACGATCGGGGTCACCGAGTTGGCGTGGTTGGCGTGCGTGTGGATGGCAAGCGAGACGCCGCGCGAGCGCGCGAGGGAGGCCACCCGGGCCACGCCGTCGACGACATCGGGCTGGAGCCAGTGCTGCGGGAGCCCGATCAGGGCCTTGGTGGCCAGCCGGATGTCGCGGATGTTCTTGACCTCGAGCACCGACGTCAGGAACGCCTCGAGCCTGGGCCACGGCATGTTGGCGACGTCGCCGCCCGAGACGACCACGTCACGCACCGACGGCGTACGGCGCAGGTAGTCGATCATGTCCCCGAGCCGGTCGTTCGGCTTGCCGGTGAACTTGAGCTTGTCGATCACGGCCGTCGAGTTGCCCACGAGGTCCATGCGGGTGCAGTGACCGCAGTACTGCGGGCAGGTGGGCAGGAGCTCCGCGAGCACCTTGGTCGGGTAGCGGTGGGTGAGGCCCTCGGCCACCCACATGTCGTGCTCGTGCAGGGAGTCGCGCGTCGCGTGGGGGTGCGAGGACCACTCGGTCCGTCGGTCGCTGAACACCGGGATCATGTAGTTGCGGATCGGGTCGGCGTAGAACGCCTCCGTCAGCGACCCGGCGCCGGCCGGGGTGACGTCGGGCACCATGGTGTTCATCATCTGCGGGGGGATGAGCATCGACATCGTGGCCCGCTCGGCCTGGTCGCGCTCGAGGTCGGCATAGAAGCGGTCATCCACGAGGTCACCGAGGAGCTCGCGCAGCTGCTTCACGTTCTTGACGCAGTGGGCGCGCTGCCACTGGACCGACGCCCAGTCCTCCGCGGTGACGGAGGCCCATCCTGGGAAGCGGGTCCAATCGGGCTCGACGAGCTCGACAGCCTGGTAGGGATAGGGCTGGGGAGAGTCACTGTGCCGACCGGTGGGGGCGACGGTGGTCTCGATGCTCATTGCGGGCTCCATGCGGCTGCGGGCTGGGTGGGTCGTTGCAAGGTGATCTCTGGGCGCGCCAGTTGTGTGCGACACGTCTTATCTGTCAGAGTACGAGGATATTGTCCGGCAAGTCCAATGACCCGCCGTAAGAATTACTGTTCCTGTACACATCATGCGGAGGATGAACGGTATGGCGCGCGCGTCCACGAGCGATCCCACCGGTTTGCACCGCGTCCTCGACGACGCGCTCGTGCTGCCTCAGGCTGCCCAACGCCTCGACACCCGCGAGGAGCTGTGGCCCGACGAGGTGCGCATCCGCGTAGAGAAGCTCAACCTCGACGCAGCGTCGTTCCGTCAGCTCGAGCGCAAGCACGCCGGTAACGGCGACCAGGTGCGAGCCGAGGTGCTCGACATCCTCCGCACCCGCGGGAAGATGCAGAACCCGGAGACCGGCTCGGGCGGCATGCTCGTCGGCACGGTCGAGGAGGTCGGGCCCGAGTCGACGCTCGGCCTCTCGGTCGGCGATCGGGTCGCCACGCTGGTCAGCCTGACCCTGACCCCCCTCGTCATCCAGGACGGCCTGAGCAGCTGGGACGGCCACGGCGAGCAGGTGCCCTGCGACGGCTACGCCGTGCTGTTCGGGCGATCGATCGCGGCCGTGATCCCCGACGACCTCCCGGCAGACCTCAGCCTGTCGGTGATGGACGTCTGCGGTGCTCCGGCACTCACGGCCAGGGTGGTGGCCGACTACGCCGAGCCGACCGTGGCCGTGATCGGTGGGGGCGGCAAGTCCGGTTCGCTGAGCCTGGCCGCTGCCCGTCAGGCGGGAGCCGGCCGTCTCATCGGAGTCGTGCCGCACCAGGCCGAGGCAGACCTGCTGCGCGCAGCCGGGCTCGCCGACGAGGTGGTCATCGCCGACGCGCGTGACCCGATCGCCCTGCGCGACGCCGTCCAGAAGGCCGGGGGCCCGGCGGACGTCACCGTCGTGTGCGTCGACGTCCCGGGCTGTGAGGGCGGGGCGATTCTGGCCACCGCCGAGCAGGGGACCGTCATCTTCTTCTCGATGGCGACGTCGTTCTCGGCCGCCGCGCTCGGCGCGGAGGGGTTGGCCGCCGACGTGAAGATGATCGTCGGCAACGGCTACGTCCCGGGCCACGCCGCCTACGCCATGGAGCTGCTCCGCTCCAACGACGGCGTTCGCGGGCTCTTCGAGGGACGTCTGTGATGGCCGGCGGCAAGCTGCAGCTCGACGCGGCGCAGATCCGCGAGGCGCGGACCCTGGCACGGCGCGTGGGCAAGCCCATCGTCAACACGGCCAAGAAGCACACCACTGTCTCGGTCGAGCGGGCCACCCTGCGGCTCGCGGGTCTCCAGGGGGCCGACTCGGAGGGGACCCCCTGGGTCAACCGGTTGGCGGACGTGGTGCGCGCTGACGTCGGGCTCGAGCACGGTGTCGCGCTTCCCGTCTGGGACGCTCTGCGACGCGGCGAGGCCGGGGACCTCCTCGAGCTCGCCCAGAAGGCGTCCGCCGGCTCCATCACCTTCCGTCTCCCTCAGGACAAGGACGCCGTCCGCGCCAGCGCTGCCGCACGGACCGCGGTCGGCAAGGGCATCAAGCAGATCGACCGCCGCCGCGTCGAGCGGGAGCGGATGATCGCGAAGGTCGGTGACGCCCCGCGCAAGCCATGGATCTACCTCATCGTCGCCACCGGCGACATCTACGAGGACATCCCCCAGGCGCAGGCGGCGGCCCGCGAGGGCGCCGACGTGATCGCCGTGATCCGCAGCACCGGCCAGTCGCTGCTCGACTTCGTGCCCGAGGGCGCCACGCGTGAGGGCTTCGCCGGCACGTACGCCACCCAGGAGAACTTCCGCCTGATGCGGGCCGCTCTCGACGAGACGTCCAAGGAGCTCGGCCGCTACGTGCGGCTCACCAACTACGCCTCCGGCCTCTGCATGCCCGAGATCGCTGCGCTGGCGGGGCTCGAGCGGCTCGACATGATGCTGAACGACTCGATGTACGGCATCCTCTTCCGCGACATCAACCCGATCCGCACCTTCGTCGACCAGCGCTTCAGCCGTCAGGTGCACGCGCGCGCCGGGATCATCATCAACACCGGTGAGGACAACTACCTCACGACCGCCGACGCGGTGGAGGCCGCTCACACCGTCACGACGAGCCAGCTCCTCAACGAGTACTTCGGCAAGGAGGCCGGCCTCGAGGACTGGCAGCTCGGGCTCGGCCACGCGTTCGAGATCGACCCCGAGGTGCCCGACTCGTTCCGGCTCGAGCTCGCCCACGCGATGCTGGCCCGCGACCTGTTCCCCAATGCCCCGCTCAAGTGGATGCCCCCGACCCGCCACATGACCGGCGACGTCTTCCGCGGCTAGCTGCTCGACGGGTTCTTCACCCTCGTCGGGGCACTCACCGACCAGAGCATCCTGCTCGTGGGCATGATGACCGAGGCGGTGGTGACGCCGTGGCTCTCGGACCGCGACCTCGCGCTCCAGAACGTCCGCTACGTCATGAACGCCGCCGGCAACCTGCACGAGGACTTCCACCCCGCCCCGGGCGGCTTCATCGTCAACCGCGCGCGCGAGGTGTTGGGCGACTCGATCCAGCTGCTCACGGACATCGAGAACCACGACAACGGCCTGCTCGACGCGATCGCCGACGGCACCTTCGGGCTGATGAAGCGTCCCGCCCACAAGGGCCGCGGCCTCGACGGTGTGGCGAAGAAGGCTCGCGACTACTACAACCCCGCGACCGAGATCCTGGAGGGCACGTCGTGAGCGAGAGCGCGAGCGAGCAGGGCCACATCATCCGCCCGTACGGCGACACGACCGGCGACGGCATGGTGCAGCTCTCCTTCACGCTGCCCATGGCCAACTCCAAGGTCGCCGAAGGCGCTGCCGCCCAGCTTGCCAACAAGATGGGCATGGACCCGGCGATGGTGGTGCACGCCAAGTCCATGGGGGACAACTTCACGTTCTTCGTCGTCTACGGCCGGGTCAACCACCTGGTCGACACCAGCATCGTGGAGGTCGTCGAGCGCGACTACCCGCTGCTGACGCCCAAGGAGGCCAACGCCGCCATCAAGCGCAGCCTCCGGCGCCGGCTAGTCGTCGTCGGGGGCTGCATCGGCACCGACGCCCACACCGTGGGCATCGACGCCATCTTGAACATCAAGGGCTTTGCGGGGGAGAAGGGTCTTGAGTACTACCGCGAGCTGAAGGTCGTGAACCTCGGGGCCCAGGTCTCGGTGCCTGACCTCGTGGAGGCCGCGCATGCGGAGAAGGCGGACGCCGTCCTGGTCTCGCAGGTCGTGACCCAGCGCGATGCCCACCTCCTCAACACGCGCGAGATGTCGGCCGCGTTCCGCGAGTCCTATCCGGCTGCTGAACGTCCGCTGCTCGTCATCGGCGGCCCGCGCTTCGATGAGACGATGGCCGCCGAGCTGGGGGTCGACCGGGTCTTCAGTCGTGGCACCACGCCGGGCGAGGTCGCCTCCTTCATCGTGCACCGCCTCACGACCGCCGCCAAGGACAGGACCGCCTCATGAGTCAATCGCGTGTCGGTACGACGATCACGCACCGCCGCTACGTGCCGTACAGCCACGCGCACTACGCCGGCAACCTCGTGGACGGCGCCTATTCCCTGGGCCTGTTCGGCGATGTCGCGACCGAGATGTGCATCCAGCTGGACGGCGACGAGGGTCTCTTCGCCTCCTACTCCGACGTGCAGTTCAAGGCTCCCGTGCACGCCGGGGACGTCCGGGAGATCACCGCCACCCTGGTCGAGGAGGGCACCCGGAGCCGGGTGATGGCCTTCATGGTGAGCGTCGTCGCGCGGGGCGCGGCGACCGCCGAGTCGCCCGGGGCTGCCGCCCTGGTGACACCGCCCGTCGTGGCCACCACTGCGACCGGCACCGTCGTCGTTCCCGCTCGCTAGCAGCTCGTCCGCGAAGGTCCAGACCAGCATCCGGCGTGTCTCGCGGCGACACGCCGACGCGTATGCAAAATCAGAAATGAAGTTGGCACCTGGCCCATGACCCTGACCTGCGATTTCGCGTGTTCTCGCAGGTCAGCGGGCGGTTGACAGCCGGTTCGAGGCGAGCGAAGGTTCCGTGTCCGCCCAAGCAGATCGTGGCCTGCGGACCGACGTCCGAGTGGCCGGCGCGGAAGATGTGAAGCCAGCATCTGAGCCGCACCTGTTCACGGAGGTCGGTCTCGCTCCACGAGGACGGACACGGGAGGGGCGCACGCTCCGTAGACAACTTCCTGCGGGCCTCAGCCAGAGGTCAACGGGTTGGTCCGAAGGGCATGTGCACCTCCCGTACCACTGCGCCTGATGGGTGCACAGATAGCGTGTGGGCGTGGTCCTCCGCTGCCTTGCCGCTGTCGTCGGCGGCCTGCTGCTGTCGCTGGGGTTCGCGCCGGTCGGGCTGTCGCCCGCGCTCCCGCTCGGCGTGGCTGTACTGCTGCTGAGCGTGCGCGGCTGCCGGCTCACCCGAGCCTGGCTACCGGGGTGGCTCTTCGGTCTCGCGTTCTTCGGCGCCCACCTCTGGTGGCTGCGGGCTGTCGGGACGGACGCGTGGGCCACGCTGACGTTGGCCCAGTCCGTCTACTTCGTGCCACTGGGGCTCGCCTGCGCTGCTGTGGCACGACTGCGCTGGTGGCCGGTATGGAGCGCATGCGCCTGGGTGGCGGTCGAGACGTGGCGAGGGTCCTGGCCGTTCGGTGGTCTCACGTGGGGTCGATTGTCGTACGGCACTGCCGACACCGTGTGGTCCGCGTCCCTGCCGTGGCTCGGGATGAGCGGGGTCAGCCTGCTGATCGCTCTCACCGGCGCCACCCTGGCCTGGCTGCTCGCCAGCAGGCTGCGGCGCCCGCTGGCGGCCGGGCTCGCGGCGGCTGGACTGGTCGCGGTGACCGCCCTGCCGGTCCTCTTCTCGTTCGAGATGACGCGCGGGCGGACACTGTCCGTGGCCGCCGTCCAGGCCGACGTACCGGGCGATGGCACCGACGTCGTGGCCCACCACCGGGACATCACCCGGGCCTTCTCCGAGTCCACTGTGGAGCTTGCCGAGTCGGGCGAAGAGGTCGACCTGGTCGTGTGGTCGGAGAACTCCACCGCAGTCGACCCGTTCACCGACTCCGAGACGGGACAGGCGATCGACCGAGCGTCACAGGCCATCCAGGTGCCCATCCTCGTGGGGGCGATGGTGGACTCGCCTCGCGAGGAGGAGGTGCTGAACCAAGGCATCGTCTGGCATCCCGACATCCGGGGCGGCGACCGATACACCAAACGGCACCCGGTTGCCTACGGCGAATACATCCCGTTCCGGGGCTCGATCATCCCCGACACCTACGGTCAGCTGGACCTGATCGGCCGGGACATGGCCCGCGGCACCAGTGTCGAGCCCCTGCGGATCGCGGGTGCACGGGTGGCCGACGCGATCTGCTTCGACGTCTCCTACGACGACGTGATCCACGGCCAGGTCGCCAGCGGGGGACAGCTCATCACCGTCCAGACCAGCAACGCCCTCTTCATCAACACTGCCCAGATCGACCAGCAGTTCGAGATCAGCAGGCTGCGTGCCGTCGAGACCGGGCGCTATGTCGTCGTGGCTGCCATCAACGGGGTCTCGGGCATCATCGCTCCCGACGGCGAGGTCATGGAGGTGGCGGACCCCCGCAGTCGTGCGGTCCTCGTCGGCGACGTCACGCTGGCCGACGCGCTCACGCCCGCGGTCATCCTGGGGCCGTGGACCGGCAGGGTTGTCGTCCTGGTCACCGTTCTCACCTCGGCGGCGGGCCTCATCACGTATCGTCGTCAGGCACGACATGATGACCCCGGCACGATCCCGAGACGTGAACCGCGTCTCCAGCCCAGCGAGAACGGATGAGGGACCACCCGTGAGCACAGCGGAACTGGGCCGCGTCGTGATGGTGGTCCCCACCTACAACGAGGCGACCAACCTCGAGCTGATCGTCGGCCGCCTGCGCCGGGCACATCCGGACGTGGACGTGCTTGTGGTCGACGACAACTCCCCAGACGGCACGGGCGACCTCGCGGACCGGATCGCGGCAGGTGACGGTCAGGTCCAGGTCCTGCACCGGACGGTCAAGGCCGGGCTCGGGGCGGCCTATGTCCACGGCTTCACCGTTGCGCTCGGCCAGGGCTACGACGTCATCGGCGAGATGGACGCCGACGGGTCGCACCAGCCGGAGCAGCTCCACCGGCTGCTCACCGCCCTCGGGCACGCCGACCTGGTCATCGGGTCCCGCTACGTCCCCGGGGGAAGCGTCGTCAACTGGCCCCGGCACCGCGAACTCCTCTCGCGCGGCGGCAACCTCTACGTCCGGCTGCTCCTCGGTATGGGCGTCAAGGACGCCACTGCGGGCTTCCGCGTCTTCCGCCGAGCGGCGCTGGAGAAGATCGACCTCGCCACCGTGATCTCCACCGGCTACGTCTTCCAGACCGACATGGCCTATCGGGCGATCAACGCGGGCATGAGGGTCGTCGAGGTACCGATCGAGTTCGTCGAGCGCGAGCGTGGGGACTCCAAGATGAGCGGCCAGGTCGCGACCGAGTCGCTCAAGCGGATCACCACCTGGGGGCTGCGCGAGCGCAACAAGCAGTTCCGAGGCGCGCTGCGCAGGCGGAGGCACACCCCATGACGCGGCGCAGGTTCCCCGTCTGGCTGCTGCTGGTGGCGTTCGTCATCGTGCCGTTGCTGGAGATCTTCGTATTGATCCAGGTCGGGCAGGTGATCGGCCCCTGGTGGACGATCCTCCTCCTCATCGCCGACAGCATCCTGGGCACGTGGCTGATCCGGCGCGAGGGTGGCCGCGCCTGGGAGGCGCTTCGCACGGCGCTCAGCACCGGCGCCATGCCGGCACGCGAACTGGCGGACGGTGCGCTGATCCTCGTGGGCGGCACCCTGATGCTCAGCCCGGGGTTCGTCACCGACCTGCTGGGCATCCTCCTGATCCTGCCCGTCACACGTCCGCTGGCCCGCCGGGCGCTGACGCGGGTGGTGGCTCGCAGGCTGATGGGCGGCGGCATGGCGGCGTACGCGCCACGGACCGGTCCTGGCGGCGCCTTCAGAGACGCCGGCGGAAATGCACGACGCCCCCACCCGGACCCGGGTGGGTCCGTCGTGGAGGGCGAAGTGGTCGAGTAGTGCTCCTGCGAGACTGCTAGGAGACCTTGCGCTTCTTGGCGTTGGCGCGGTGCAGGTGCGCCGGACCGATCTCACCGCCGCGTAGCAGGTCGAGGCGCTCCTTCAGGATGTCCTCGAGCTCTTGGGTCGAGCGCCGCTCCAGGAGCATGTCCCAGTGGGTACGCGCGGGCTTCTCAACCTTTTCCTCGGGCAGGATGCCGGCGGTGCTGAGTGCCTTTGCCCCACAGCGCGGGCACTCCCAGTTGGCGGGAACGTCCGCCTCGACCGACATCGTGATCTCGAACTCGTGCCCGTTCTCGCAGCAATATCCCGACTGCTGCCGGGCTGCGAACTCGATGCCGCGTTCGTCTTCGAAGCTCTGGCCGCCGAGCCTTGCGCCGCGTAGTGTGCGCTCCGCCATTGTGCCACCTCCACAGTGTGCTGACTGTCCGTCCGGTTGGGTGAACGAACGGTATTGAGACGCACGGATCGGGTTGTCCTGACGCCGAACGAGCAGGCGCTTTACGTCTCGATTCGTTCAACGTTAGCGCTGTCGCCAAGATTCCGGGGAATCATCAGGGTGGAAGCCACCTCTTGGGGTGCTCCGACGCCTCCTCAGATGACGGCAGGCACGTCGTTGCCGGCGTCGCGGATGCCGCGCTCGGTGTCGACGCGCATGAGCAGCAGGCCGCCGATGACGAAGAACACGATCAGGGCGAAGATCGCTGGTCGGTAGGAGTCGGTGAACTGGTAGGTCAAGCCGAACACCAGGGTCCCGAACCACGATGTGCCTCGGTCCATCGCGTGGTAGAAGCTGAAGTACTCGGCTTCCTTGCCGCGGGGAATCAGCATCGAGAAGTAGGAGCGCGCCAGGGCCTGGGTGCCTCCGAGGACGATGCCGATCGCGGCGCCCAGGAGCAGGAACGGAATCAGCGACTCCTCGGGCAGGAACAGCGCTGCGGTGACGATCAGCATCCAGATGCCGAGACCGGCCAGGATCGTGTGCTTGGCACCGTGTCGCTTGGCCAGGCGACCGAACAGCAGCGCTCCGCCGAAAGCAACGAACTGGACGAGCAGGATGGTGCCGATCAGGACGGACTGGCCGAATCCGAGCTCCTCGGATCCATAGGTGGACGCCGAGGCGATGACTGTCTGGATACCGTCGTTGAAGAAGAGGTAGGCGAGCAGGAAGTTCAGGGCGACCGGATATCTCGGGAGCTCACGAAGGGTCTTTCCGAGCTGGCCGAAACTTTCGGCGACGATTCCCCGGTTGCCGCCCTCGCTCTCGGCCAGGGGGATCGGCTCGTGGTCGTTGAGCCGGAAGAAGGGGATCAGGGTGAACGCTGCCCACCAGATGCACGCGGAGAGCATGCTGACTCGCGCTGCCATCCCCGTGCTCAGGCCGAACGGGAGGATGGTCACGAGGGCGAGGTTGACCGTCAGGAGCAAGCCACCACCGAGATAGCCCCAGGCCCACCCTCGCGACGAGACCCGATCGCGGTTCTCCTCGTCGGAGATCAACGGGAGGATCGAGTCGTTCACGACGAGGGAGGCACCGAGAAAGATGTTGGCGAGGAAGAACCCGAGCGCGCCGATCTGCCAGTTGCTTCCGGTGGCGAAGAAGACCAGCGAGCCAGACAGGGCACCGAGCCAGGCGAAGGTCGCGAGCAACCGCTTCTTGTTGGCGGTCCGGTCGGCCACGGGTCCCATCAAGGGGAGAACGACGGCCGAGATGATGGTGGAGATGGTGACCAGGTAGGACGGCAACGAGCCCGGCGCGACGGAGATGCCCAGCAGTGAGACCCGGTTGTCGACCGCGGCCTCCTTGGCGATCGCGATGATGTACGGCGCGAACAACACGGTCCCGACCGTGGTCACATAGGCGCTGTTGGCCCAGTCGTACCAGTACCAGGCCTTCTGCTCCTTCTCCTGCGCAAGCGGCCGGAGATCGGCGACACCGCTGGGTGCTTGGCTCATGTTGGTCCCTCCCATTGGCCGCGGGATCGCAGCACGTCGCTGAGTATGTCGGTGCGGTCGGTCACAAGGCCATCGACACCACGATCGAGCAGCATCGACATCTCTGCGGGATCGTCGATGGTCCATACGTGGACCTGGAGTCCGTTGGCGTGGGCGCGGCGGATGACACCCTCCGAGGCCACGGTCAGCCGACCATGGCGGTGGGGGATCTGCAGCGCGTCCGGCTTGCCCGGCGTCAGTATCCGGGCGAGGCGGGCGGTGGGGGCCAGCACGTAGGCAGCCACCTCGAGGGGGTGTGCGGACGTCGCGACGCGGCCCCCGGTAAGGCGCCGGAACGTGGAGAGCCGACGGGCCGAGAAGGAGCCCACGAGCACCCGGTCCCACGCGTCGTGGACCGAGATGAACTCGGCCAGGGCCGGCACCGACCCTGCCGACTTGATGTCGATGTTGAAGCGCACCTTCGGGAACTCCTCGAAGAGCTGCGTGAGGGTCGGCACCCGTTCGCGGCCATTGATGAGGGCGGCCTTCACATCGGCGTACGACGTGCTGGCGATGCTGCCGGTGCGATCGGTGACCCGGTCCAACACCTCGTCGTGGAAGGCGAGCAGCACGCCGTCGCTGCTGACGTGGACATCGGTCTCGAGATAGACGTATCCCAGGTCCACGGCATGACGGAAGGCAGCCATCGTGTTCTCCAACCCCTCCAGCTCGGGGTGGAACGCACCTCCGCGGTGTGCGAAGGCCAGCACACGTGGGTGGTCGAGGTAGACGCGATTCACCCGGGCAGTATGAACGTGCTCAGCCGGCCTGAGGTGAGCGCCGCCACATGAAAGGAGTAGTGGTGGTGACTCTTGACAGACCGGACCGCTCCAGGATCGGTCGGGACATCGGCGTGCAGTCCGACTGCAGATAACGGACGCCGCGCTCGACGGCCCACCCCGCCCGGGCGCTGACGAGGGCGCGGTAGATCCCGCGACCCCGCCATGGCTCCAGCGTGCCGCCACCCCAGAGGCCGGCGAACTCGGTCCCGGGGACGATCTCGAGGCGGCCCGCGCAGATGGCCTCGCCGTCGGCCTCGGCAATCCACGCCTGCGTCAGGTCGTCAGGGCCGCTCAGCAGCTTGATCAGCGAGGCGGAGCTGGGTCCACCACCGAAGACGCGGATCTGCATGGCGGCACTTCGGCGCGCGTCGTCGAGGAAGGTTGTCGAGTGCCGATCGATGCGGCGCACGGTCACTCCTTCCGGGAGCGCGACGGGGACCGCGAGCGCAGCTGCCTCCCCCATCATCACCGTCTCCTCGGGATCGGGGGTCAACCCCGCAGCCATCAGGTGCTCGGCCAGGTCGGCCGGCGCGTCGTGGCCCCGCGTCTTCCACTCGAACTCCGGCACCGCGGTCTCGTCGCGGAAGTAGGCGATCGTCCGCTCGATCAGCTCGTCGAGCGCCGACCCGGTGAGCCCGTCGAGGTCGCGATAGCTCACGAAGCCTCCGCGGTCGAAGATCCCACGCACCAGCGGCCCGTCGACAGTGACGTCGCTGGCTCCCGTCAGCTCGGCCTCGCGGCGGAGCTGGGCGTCGTACGCCTCGAGCAAGGTGTGGGGAGTCGCCGCGGCCGTCACGCCCTCGCCTCAGATGTCGCGGAACGTCTCGATGTTGGCACCGAGCTGGTTGAGCCGCTCGGCGAGGTCCTCGTAGCCACGGTGGATGACGTAGGTCGAGCGCAGGACCGAGGTGCCCTTGGAGGCGAGCATCGCAAGCAGGATGACCACAGCGGGACGCAGGGCCGGTGGGCAGACGATCTCGGCGCCCGACCAGTGAGTGGGGCCTTCGATCATCACGCGGTGCGGGTCGAGCAGCTTCACCGAGGCGCCGAGCTTGCTGAGCTCGGTGAGGTAGATGGCGCGGTTCTCGTAGACCCAGTCGTGGAGCAACGTCTGTCCGTCTGCCACGGCAGCGATGACCGCGAAGAACGGCAGGTTGTCGAGGTTGAGGCCCGGGAAGGGCATCGGGTGGATCTTGTCGAGCGGTGCCGTCAGGTCGCTGGGGTGCGTGGTCATGTCGACGAGACGGGTGGCGCCGTTCGCCGCGACGTATTCCTCGGTGAGGGAGTAGCGGAAGCCCATCCCCTCGAGGATGGCGAGCTCGAGCTCGAGGAACTCGATGGGCACCCGCTCGATGGTGATCGAGGACCTGGTCACGATGGCGGCGGCCAGCAGGGACATCGCCTCGATCGGGTCCTCGGAGGGGGAGTAGTCGACGTCGACGTCGATCGACTCGCAGCCGGTGACGCGCAGGGTGGTGCTGCCGATGCCGTCGACCTCGACACCGAGCTTCTGCAGGTAGAAGCAGAGGTCCTGGACCATGTAATTGGACGAGGCGTTGCGGATGACGGTGGTGCCCGGGTGGAGCGCGGCCGCCATGAGCGCGGTCTCGGTGCCGGTGTCGCTGCGCTCGGTCAGGACGATCGGGCGCTCGGGCTCGATCGCCCGGTTGACCGTGGCGTGGTAGTGCCCCTCGGAGGCCTTGACCTCCAGGCCGAACGGCCGCAGCGCAGCCATCAACGGCTGGATCGTGCGGATGCCCAGGTTGCAGCCGCCGGCGTAGGGGAGCTCGAAGGAGTCGCTGCGGTGCAGCAGTGGCCCGAGGAACATGATCACCGACCGGGTACGGCGGGCCGCGGCCTCGTCGATGTTGGCGAGGTCGAGCTCGGCCGGCGGGATGATCTCCAGGTCGTTCTGGTCGTTGAGCCAACGCGTCTGGACCCCGAGGGAGGCCAGCACCTCGAGGAGCCGGTTGACCTCTTCGATGCGAGCGACCTTGCGCAGCGTGGTGCGGCCTCGGTTGAGGAGGGCCGCGCAGAGCAGCGCGACCCCTGCGTTCTTCGAGGTCTTCACCACGATGGAGCCCGACAGGGTCGTCGGTCCGTTGACCCGTAGGTGCGTCGGGCCCGCGCCGAGGGCGACGATCTCGGAGTCGAGAGCGGCACCGATCCGGGCCAGCATCTCGAGGGAGAGGTTCTGGTGACCCTTCTCGATCCTGTTGATCGCGCTCTGGCTGGTGGCCAGCAGCTCGGCCAGCTGGTGCTGGGTCAGCCCCCGGTGCTTGCGGGCATCGCGAATGAGGTTGCCGATGCGCCCTTTGTAGTCCATCTGCATGCCGAGAACGGTATCTCAGATATGAGATACGACAAGTTGGGCTCACCCCGGCGGGTTATCACGCACCTGCCGCCGGTGCGGCTCCCGTGCAAGGATTCGAAGCATGCGCGCAACCACCATCCATGCCCCCGGCGACATCCGCGTCGAGGAAGTCCCCGACCCGACCATCACCAAGCCCACGGACGCCATCGTCAAGGTCACGGCCGGCTGCATCTGTGGGTCCGACCTGTGGCCGTACCGCGGTCACAACGACATCACGCCGGGGGACACCATCGGCCACGAGTGCATCGGTGTGGTCGAGGAGGTGGGTTCGGAGGTCACCGACTTCAAGGCCGGCGACTTCGTCATCGTGCCCTTCGACCACTGCGACAACACGTGCGCCCACTGTCGCAACGGCATGCAGGCCGGGTGCGTCAACCTCGGCTTCACCATCAGCGGGCAGGCCGAGTACGCCCTAGTCACCCAGGCCAACGGGTCGATGGTCAAGACCGGCGGCATGCCCGACGCGGCCCTGCTGCCCTCGTTGCTGACGCTCTCGGACGTGATGGCCACCGGTTGGCATGCGGCGGTGGCAGCCGGCGTGAAGCCCGGGAGCACGGCGGTCGTGGTCGGCGACGGCGCGGTGGGACTGTGCGGGGTCCTGGCCGCTGCCCAGATGGGTGCCGAGCGCGTCATCGCGATGTCGCGGCACGAGTCCCGTCAAGCGATCGCCCGCTCGTTCGGCGCCACGCACGTCGTCGCCGAGCGCGGCAAGGAGGGCGCCGCCAAGGTGGCCGAGATCACCGACGGCATCGGGGCGGACGCGGTGCTGGAGTGCGTCGGCACCGACGACGCGATCAAGACGGCCTTCGCGGTCGCGCGTCCAGGAGCGACGGTGGGCTTCGTCGGTGTCCCGCACGACGTGGAGCTGCCCGTGCGGAAGATGTTCCAGAAGAACGTCGGCCTCGCCGGGGGTATGGCGCCCGTGCGCAAGTATCTCCCCGAGCTGCTTGAGCTGACGCTCTCCGGGGCGATCAACCCCGGTCTCGTGTTCGACCTGACGCTGCCGCTCGACCAGACGCCCGACGGCTACCGCGCGATGGACGAGCGCCGGGCGATCAAGGTGCTCATCCAGCCGTGAACGGGTTGCGGCTGGGTCCGCTCCTGCGGTACGTCGACGACACGTCCGCCTCCGTGTGGGTCGAGACTGAGGCGGCAGCCACGGTCACGGTGGTCCGGGGCGCCGTCACGGCGACCGCACGGACCTTCGCCGTGCACGGCCACCACTACGCGCTCGTGGAGCTCGAGGGGCTCGAACCCGCGTCCCGGGAGACCTACACCGTCTCCGTCGACGGTGAGCAGGTCTGGCCCGACGACGACGCCGCCACGTCGATCATCGCGACGCTGCAGCCGGGCAAGCCCCTGCGGATGGCCTTCGGCTCGTGCCGGACGAGCGTGGGTCACGACGCGGCCGGGGTGAAGAGCCACGGGGTGGATGCGCTCCGCAGCTACGCACTTCGGATGTCGGACACGGTTCCGGTCCAGGCCGACCACCGCGAGGACCGAGACCTGTCCGACCCGCGGTGGCCCGACCTGTTGCTCCTGCTCGGCGACCAGGTCTACGCCGACGAGACGACCGACGAGATGCGCGAGTTCATCGCGTCCCGTCGCGACATCGAGGAGCCGCCGTGGGAGGAGCTCAAGGACTTCGAGGAGTACGCGCACCTGTACTCCCTCGCCTGGTCCGACCCCACCAACCGGTGGCTCCTCTCGACGCTGCCGAGCGCGATGATGTTCGACGACCACGACATCCGCGACGACTGGAACACCTCGCAGGCGTGGCGCGACGAGATGCAGGCCACGTCATGGTGGCACGGACGCATCGTGGCCGGCCTGGCGTCGTACTGGGTCTACCAGCACCTCGGCAACCTGTCGCCGACCGAGCGCCGGCAGGACGAGATCTACCGACTGGTCCTCGCCCACGAGGGATCGGACGAGCTGGACCTGAGCGACGTGCTGGACGCCTTCGCCGACCGGGTGGACCGCGAGCCGACGACCTATCGCTGGTCCTACTGCCGGGACTTCGACACCCAGGCCCGTCTCGTCGTGGTCGACTCCCGCGCCGCGCGTGTCCTCGAGCCGTCGAAGCGGGCACTGCTGGACCCCGACGAGCTGGCCTGGCTCGACGAGCGGATGCGCGGCGACGTGGACCACCTCCTGATCGGGACGTCGCTCCCGTTCATGCTGGCCAGGGGCCTGCATCACCTCGAAGCCTTCGGCGAGGCCCTCGCCGGCGGGACGTGGGGGAGACGGGGCGCGAAGGTGGGGGAGAAGCTTCGGCAGGCCGTTGACCTCGAGCACTGGGCGGCCTTCCAGGAGACCTTCGCCGCGGTGGCAGAGATGACGATCCAGGTGGCCGCCGGCGAGCGCGGTCGCGCCCCGGTGAGCGTCAGCTTCCTGTCGGGGGACGTCCACCACAGCTATGTGAGTGAGGCGCGCCTGGCGCGCCGCGCAGCGCGCAGCGGCAGGACCCTGACGAGCGCGGTGCTCCAGGCTGTCTGCTCCCCAATCCGCAACCCGCTCTCACCGAAGACCCGATTCGCGACAGCGGCGCTGTCCTACGGGGTGGCGGGTCCGTTGGGGCGGATGGTCTCGAAGTCGACGAAGGTCCCGGACGGTCCGCTCAGGTGGACCTACGTCAAGGGTCCGTGGTTCGACAACAACCTCGCGTGCCTCGAGCTCGAGCCGCGCGGAGTGCGCATGTGGTGGGTCAAGGGCGAGGTCGTGGACAACCCGGGCCTGCCTCAGCTGGTGAAGGTGGCCGACTACCGGCTGGGTGATTAGCGGGCGACTAGCGAGGGCTGCCGAGGAGGACGCGGCCGTGGACGCACGCGCACGAGTCGGAGCAGGGCAGGTAGCTGTGTTGTCCGTGTCCGCAGCCGGCGCACGGACGATCGTGCGAAAGGTGGCTGCTGTCGGTGACGACGGTGTCCCACATGATCTGCTCCCACGAATCCTCGAGTTGACTGGACCACTTCACAGTGACACCCCGTCATCCCGCTGGAAGCGGAACGTGGCGACAGCAGTGCGATCAGGTCAGCACAACCACCCGATGTGACTAGTCGGCCGTGACCGAGCGCCCGGTCCGGGACGCCCGCTTCGCCCATCTGCGAGGGTGAAGGCATGCCCTCCATCGTCCTGGTCACCGGAGCCACTGGATTCGTCGGTCGCCGTCTCGTGCCTGTCCTCCTCAAGCACGGTCACGTCGTACGCGCCATGACCCGGAACCCGGGTTCCTACTCAGGCCCCGGCGACCCGGTGCGGGGCGACGTGTCGGATCCCGCGTCCCTGGCCGAGGCGCTCGAGGGCGTCGACGTCGCGGTCTACCTGGTCCACTCACTCGACCACGCGGACTTCGAGCGGCGTGATCGCGAGGGGGCGCGAAACTTCAGCACGGCCTGCGCGGCCGCCGGCGTCTCGCAGATCGTCTACCTCGGCGGCCTGGGCTCCGAGGACTCCGACCTGTCAGCGCACCTGCGCTCCCGGCGCGAGGTCGAGGACCTGCTTGCTGCGGACGGCGTGCCGGTGACGACCCTTCGAGCCGCGATCGTCGTCGGGCACGGCGGGATCTCGTGGGAGATCACCCGCCAGCTGGTGAAGAACCTGCCCGCGATGGTCGTCCCGAAGTGGGTCAACACCCGCACCCAGCCCATCGCCCTCGACGACGTGGTGCGCTACCTGGCGGGCGTCGTCGACAACGAGCGAGCGATCGGACGGACCTTCGAGATCGGCGGCCCGGAGTCGATGAGCTACCTCGAGATGCTCCAGAAGGCAGCGGTCGTGTCCGGGACGGCGGCGCTGCCGATCGTGCAGGTCCCGGTGATGACGCCGCGCCTGTCGTCGTACTGGCTCGCGCTGGTCACCGACGTCGACGTCACGACCGGTCGCAACCTGATCGACTCCATGGCGACCGAGGTGATCGTCACCGACACCTCCATCCACGACGTCGTGCCCGGGGAGCCGATGTCGTACGCCGAAGCGGTCCGCGTCGCCCTGAAGGAACGGGCCGCAGCCGACCGCTGAGAGCCGTGCTCACCTCCAGCTGGGACCGGTGCCGCCGACGCGCTCCTGCAGCTGCGCGGAGACGAAGGCCGCGTTGGCGCGAAGCACCCCGGGCGGGACGACCGGCAGGTTCTCCTCCCAGTCGATGAGTGTCGACCCACGCAGCTGCAGCATCCGGTCGGGTCGGCCGAAGAAGAACAGGTGCAGGTGGGCCCCGCCGTCGCCGTACTTCGCGAGTTGCATCCGTCCGACGCTCGGCAGCTCCTCGATCGCGACCGACAGAGCCACGATCAGCTGCCCCATCTCGGCGGTGAGGTGGTCGGGCACGGTGGTGAGGTCGCAGTGCTCGCGGGGCATCAGGTTACAGGCGAGCGGGAGCCTCATCTGGTGGTCCAGGGTCACCAACCATCGCTCGTTGCTCCACAGGACGTTGTCAGCGATGCGCTCGGGCAACGAGCCCGCTACGCACCAGCACTCCGTCGGGTCCTCGCCCCGACGCGCGGGCTCCTCGTCCGCCAACGGCTGCAGCGGCTTGATCCGCAGCGAGTCGAGCTCGAAGGGGAAGATGTCCCATCCCGGCATCTCCTCGACGGCGACGGCCAGGCGCCCTTCGTCGTCGGTCGCTGCCATGACGCGGGCATGGAACTCGTCGGCGGTCTCGAGGGTGTCCCGGTCGGTCATGCGGACCATCCAAGCAGGGGTTGGTCAGTGCGCGCGCAGTCGCAATGCGGCCAGGACGATGGCGCCCGCCACGAGTGCCCAGAAGGCGGGACTGATGCCTGCGTAGGACAGACCGGAGGCAGCGACCAGGAACGTCACGGCACCTGCCTCGCGGTGGCGGACGTCCACCAGGGCCGCCGAGGCAGCTGCCGCGAAGGTGCCGATCAGGGCCACTCCCGCGACCGAGGCGATGATCCCGGCGGGCGCGGCGGCGCTGATGCTCGTGACCAGCACCGAGAGCGCAGCCAGCAGCACGTAGACCACGCCGCAGGTGACGCTGGCGATCCAGCGTCGGTCCCGGTCCGGTCCCGCCTCGGGACCGGCGGCCAGGGCCGCAGAGATCGCGGCCAGGTTGAGGCTGAAGCCGCCGGCAGGTGCCGAGAGGACCGTGCTCGTGCCTGCCCAGAGCAGCGCAGGACGCAGCGGGTTGCGGTAGCCGAACGACTCCATCACGGCAACACCGGGAATGTTCTGGCCGGTCATGGTGACGAGGTAGAGGGGAACGCCCAGAGCCAAGGTTGTGCGCCAGCTGAACTCTGGGGCCGTCCAGGTCAGTGCGGGGAGCAGGGAGCCGCTGCCGAGCGGCTCGCCCAGGACGGCGATGACGACGCCGGCGGCAACGAGTGCCCCCGGAACCGCCCAGCGGCGGGCGAACCGCAGCAGCACCAGCCACGTCACGAGCACCGGCGCGATGGCTGCCGGGTCGACGGCGAGCGCTTGGAACGGCGCCACGCACAACGTGAAGAGCACGCCGGCGAGCATGGCGCTGGCCACGGCGCTGGGGATCCGTCCCACCCAGTCGCCGAGGGGCTTGACGAGGGCGGTGAGGAGGTAGAGGGCGCCCGCCACGAGAAACGCTCCGATGGCTCCCGCCCACCCGGCGACGGGGAGGGTCGCTCCGGCCAGGAGCGCGGCGCCGGGCGTGGACCAGGCGATCGTCACGGGGATTCGCAGGATCAGCGACAGCACGATGCAACCCAGCCCCATGGTCAGCGTGACGACAGCGAGCCCGGACGCTGCCTGGTCCTGGCTGGCGCCCACGGCAGCGAGGCCGGTGAGCACAACGGGGAAGGACGAGGTGAAGCCGACCAGGGCTGTGATCACGCCGGCGCCCATCGCGTGCGACACACTGCTGTCCCGGCTCCGCACGCTCATGCGTGGAGGGTAGGGCCCACACGACCTGCGGTGGCACTCGCGTGGACGCGGGCCCACTGGCGCCAGGGCAGGCGTGGCACGATCGACCCGTGCGGTCTGCCTCGGCTGTGTTCCTCTCGGCCCTCCTCGTGCTGCCGCTCGGTTGTGACGCCGGACCGGACTCGGTCGACCCCGAGCCGCAGGCCCCCGACTGGCACGCGGTGGAGCTCCCGGGTCCCCGCGGCCTGCCGGGGCAGCTCGCGGTGCGGGACGCGGTGCGCTGCGGCGGAGCGTGGACGGCCGTGGGCGGGGTACAACTGGCAGACCCGCTCGAGACGCGGGACACACGCCCTGCGGCCTGGCGATCCCAGGACGGGGTGACCTGGACGGCCCTGGACGTGACCGCGACGACCTATTGGAGCCGGCGCGCGGTCCCGTCCACCGTCGCCTGCGCCGACGGCCGGGTCGTGGCGGTGGGAGCGAGGTTCGGGGGAGCCCACGGCAACCCCCGGATCACCACGTTCTTCGAGAAGAACGGCGGGCTGGACGACCAGCGTGCTGCCTTCAACCTCACCGGCAACCGGATCAGCGGCCCGGCCGTCTGGCACTCCACGGACGGGCGCGACTTCACGATCGAGGAGGACGTGCCGGGTCTCGCCGACGAGGAGGGCTTCAGCTCCTTGGCCCAGGCGGGGTGTGGGACGGCGCGAGCTGGGTGGTGGTCGGCGGGGGGAATGCGCGGACGACGCTGAACCGGCAGCCGCGTCGTCTGGACGTCGCCGGACGCCACGTCGTGGGAACGCCTGGAGGTGCCCGGCAGCGATGAGTTCGACGACCTCGAACGCGTGGTGACGGTCGGCGACGACCTGGTCGCCCTGGGCCTGCGGGGTGACGCCTTCGGGTATGGCGACGCGACGACGACGGCTGGCGCATGGGCCAGACCTTCGGCTCGCTGCCCGACGAGGCGAGGAGCAGCCCCTTCGTGTCGTCCTTGGTCACCGGCGAGAGCGGGCAGTGGGCCACAACGAGCGACGGGGTCAGCTATGCGGCGTGGCACAGCCCCGACGGCGACACCTGGACCCCCGTCGAGCTCCCGTCCTCATCCGTGGAGACGGCCGGCGAACGCATCGTCACGGTGGCTGCGGACGACGACGTCGTCCTGCTGGTCGCCGACAACGGGTTAGGTGGCGGGCTGTGATGGACCGCGGAATAGCTGGCGGCCCCTACGTCGTTGAAAGGTATATGAAGAATATCGGTTTCCTGTCGTTCGGTCACTGGAACCCCTCGCCCCACTCGATGACACGCAGCGCCTCTGACGTGCTGCACCAGTCGATCGACCTCGCCGTCGCAGCCGAGGAGCTCGGTGCCGACGGCGCCTACTTCCGGGTCCACCACTTCGCCCGCCAGCTCGCGTCGCCCTTCCCGCTGCTTGCGGCTGTCGGGGCTCGCACGAGCCGGATCGAGATCGGCACCGGGGTGATCGACATGCGCTACGAGAACCCCTGCTACATGGCCGAGGATGCCGGGTCCGCCGACCTGATCTCGGACGGGCGGCTGCAGCTGGGGATCAGCCGCGGCTCACCGGAGCAGGTGATCGAGGGCTACCGCTACTTCGGCCACCACCCGGCGGAGGGCAGCGACCACGCCGCGATGGCCCGCGAGCACACCGCCACGTTCCTCCGGCTGCTCGAGGGAGAGGGGTTCGCGGAGCCCAACCCCCGGCCGATGTTCCCCAACCCGCCGGGCCTGCTCCGCCTCGAGCCACACTCCCCGGGGCTGCGGGACCGCATCTGGTGGGGCGCCGCCACTCGCGCTACGGCCGAGTGGACCGCTGAGCAGGGGATGAACCTGATGAGCTCGACCCTGCTCAGCGAGGACACAGGCGTGCCCTTCCACCAGCTGCAGGCCGAACAGATCGAGCGATTCCGGAGTGAGTGGAAGGCTGCCGGTCACCTGCGGGAGCCCCGCGTCTCGGTGAGCCGCAGCATCATGCCGTTGGTCACCGAGATGGACCACGCCTACTTCGGCAACGAGCGACAGAGCACCGACCAGGTCGGGATCCTGGACGGCGGCAGGGCACGGTTCGGCAAGACGTACGCCGCAGAGCCCGACGTCCTCGTCAAGGAGCTCGCGGAGGACGAGGCCATCGCTGCCGCCGACACGTTGCTGCTGACGGTGCCCAACCAGCTGGGGGTCGACTACAACGCGCAGCTCATCGAGAGCCTGCTCACCCACGTAGCCCCCGAGCTCGGCTGGCGCTGAGCCTCAGAGCGCCCGGAGCCCGGCCGTGATGGCGACCGCGACGGCGACGCACAGCACCAGCGAGTGTCGACGCCAGAGCAGGACAGCAGCCACGGCCACGCCGACGGTGTGCGCGCCGACGGACAACGACCGCCCTCCCGCGAACGTCGAGGTGACGACCAGCGCGCAGAGCAGGCTCGGAGCAAGCAGGAGGACGACGCGGTCGAACCACGGTGGCAGCACCCGGCCGCCCACCAGCACCGGCCCGCAGGCCTTGATGAGGACGGTGACGACGGCAGCGCCACCGATGAGCAGCCAGACTTCGGCGTACGACAGCGTCATGGATTCCTCCGCACGAGACCGACCAGCGCGACCGCACTGGCGGCCAGGATCGGGACGCCGGGTGGCGTGATCGGCACCAGCGCGAGGGCAAGGAGGCCGCCCGCTGCGGCCACCGGGCGCAGGGCGGGGTCGCGCAGCTCGGCGATGAGCAGCGAGAGGAAGAACACCGGATAGATGGCGTCGAGACCGAGCCCGTGCGTGTCACCAAGCGCATCGCCGAAGACGGCGCCGGCGACCGCGCCGGTGGTCCACGTGACGTATTGGGGCAGCGTCGTGCCGTACATCAGCCAGCGGTCGAAGGTGCCGTCCCCGCGGCTGGCCAGGGCCCACGACGTGTCGACGCTGGCCTGGGCCTGTGCCGCCCGTTTCAGGGCACCGCCCGGGAGGGACGGCGCGAGCGCCACACCCATGGCCAGGAACCGTGAGTGCATGAGGCCGGCTGCAATCAGGGCGGCAGGGATGCCACCGCCCGCGCTCACCACCGACAGCATCGCGAACTGCGCGGACCCGGCGAACATGATGGCCGCAGTGACGATGGCCTGGGCGGTGCTGAAGCCCGCCTGCTTCGCCAGCACGCTGAACGACAGGCTGAGCAGGAACCCGACCATGCCGAAGGGGACACCCAGGCGCAGTCCGCGGCGGAACGAGGTCCAGTGGTCGTCGGCGAGACCTTCCTCCCCCCTGCTCCTCGTCGTCACTGCTGCAGTCTAGGAAGTCGCGGCGGCTCCGACTCGTTGCCCCCGAGCCGTCCACGAGGGACGATCACCTGCACGCCCACCCGCACAGAGGAGCTCCATGACCCCGACGCACGCTGCCGACCGTCACGACCGGATCCGGGTGCAAGGAGCGCGGGAGAACAACCTCAAGGACATCAGCGTCGAGATCCCCAAGCGCCGCTTGACGGTGTTCACGGGTGTGTCCGGATCGGGCAAGAGCTCCTTGGTCTTCGCCACGATCGCGGCAGAGTCGCAGCGGATGATCAACGAGACCTACAGCGCCTTCGTGCAGGGGTTCATGCCCTCGCTCGCGCGACCCGAGGTGGACTCCCTCGAAGGGCTGACGACCGCCATCATCGTGGACCAGGAGCGGATGGGAGCCAACCCCCGATCCACGGTCGGCACCGCCACCGACGCCAACGCGATGCTGCGCATCCTCTTCAGCCGGGTGGCGACGCCCCAGATCGGTCCGCCGACCGCGTACTCGTTCAACGTGCCGACGCGCAAGGCGAGCGGCGTCATGTCGACCGACAAGGGTGGGCGGGTCGAGAAGAGCGTGGTCCGCGACGCCGTCTACCTCGGTGGCATGTGCCCGCGCTGCGAAGGCATGGGAACCATCAACGACATCGACCTGACCGCGTTGTACGACGACACGCTGTCGCTCAACGGCGGTGCGCTGCGCGTCCCGGGCTACTCGATGGACGGCTGGTACGGCCGCCTCTTCGAGGGCATGGGCCTGCCCATGGACACGCCCATCTCGACGTTCACCAAGAAGGAGCTCGACACGATGCTCCATGCCGAGCCGACGAAGATCAAGGTGGAGGGGATCAACCTCACCTTCGAAGGGATCATCCCGAAGGTCCAGAAGTCGATGCTGTCCAAGAACCCCGAGGCGATGCAGCCGCACGTGCGCCGGTTCGTGGAGCGCGCGGTCGCCTTCCAGACCTGTCCCGACTGCGAGGGGGCGCGGCTCACCAAGGAGGCGTTGTCGTCGAGGATCAAGGGCAAGAACATCGCCGAGCTGTGCCAGATGCAGATCAGCGACCTGGCTGACTGGATCTGCGACCTCGACGAGCCCTCCGTCACGCCGCTGGTCAAGGGGCTCCAGCACCTCCTGGACGCCTTCGTCGACATCGGCCTGGGCTATCTCTCGCTCGACCGGCCGGCAGGCACCTTGTCCGGGGGAGAGGCACAACGGACGAAGATGATCCGGCACCTCGGGTCGTCGCTCACCGACGTCACCTACGTCTTCGACGAGCCGACCATCGGGCTGCACCCGCACGACATCGAGCGCATGAACAAGCTGTTGCTCCAGCTGCGCGACAAGGGCAACACCGTGCTGGTGGTCGAGCACAAGGCGGAGACGATCTCGATCGCCGACCACGTCGTCGACCTCGGGCCTGCGGCCGGTACGGCCGGCGGCGAGGCCCAGCGCACCAAAATGATCCGGCATCTCGGGTCCTCGCTTACCGACGTCACGTACGTCTTCGATGAACCCACCATTGGGCTCCATCCGCACG
>NZ_JAOPXV010000096.1 GCF_025964975.1 Nocardioides sp. | reverse complement strand
CGAACCCCGGCGCGTCGGTCGGGACGAGGAACGCGGTGATGCCGCGCGGACCCTCGTCGCTCGTGCGGGCGAAGATCAGCGCCACGTCAGCCCAGGTGCCGTTGGTGATGAAGAGCTTCTGGCCGTTCAGGACGTAGTCGTCGCCGTCCCTGGTGGCCCGCGACGTCAGGTTGCCCGCGTCGGAGCCGGTGTCGGGCTCCGTCAGGCCGAAGCATCCCAGCTTGGTGGCCGTCGCGAGCTCGGGCAGCCACTCCTGCTTCTGCTCCTCGGTGCCGAAGAACAGGATGGACTTGCCGACCAGACCGCTGCTCACCGACACGATCCCCCGCAGCGCCGAGTCGGCCCGGCCGAGCTCTTCCATCGCCAGCGCATAGGTGACGTAGTCACCGCCCAGGCCGCCGTACTCCTCCGGGATGGTGAGGCCGAAGAACCCGATCTCGGCCATCTTCGGCACGATCGCGAGGTCGACCGCCTCGTCGCGGTCCCATCGCTGCCGGTGGGGGACCGCCTCGCGGTCCAGGAACGTGCGGGCGAGGTCGCGGAACGCCTGCTGCTCGGGGGACAGGGAGAGGTCCATCAGCCCAGCGCTTCGACCGTCTCGTGGTCCGTCACGGTCGCGGCCAGTCGTGTGAGGTGGTGCTGTGCGCCGCCGAGCCACTGCTCGAGGACGGCGAGGTGTGCCGTCCGTACGCCGACGGAGTACTCGGCTGTCATCGCGATCCCGCCGTGGAGCTGGATCGCTTCCTGCCCGATGTGGCGGGCGGCGCGCGAGACCTGGAGGCCCACCCGGTCGGCCGCCGAGGCGATGTCCGCGCGGGTGCCGGAACCGACGACCATCGTGGCCCAGTCGACCACGCTGTGGGCGAGCTCGAGCGAGACGTACATGTCCGCTGCGCGGAACGTCAGGGCCTGGAACGAGTTGAGCGTGACCCCGAACTGCTTGCGGCTCTTGAGGTAGTCGGTCGTCGACGCCACCTGCGCCTGCATGACACCCAGGGCCTGCTGGGCGCCCATGATCCGGGTGATGTCGCTGATGGTCGCGATGGTGGGCCTGAGGTCGTGGCCGGGCTCGCCGAGGGGCACCGCGGGCGTGGCGTCCAGCTGGACCCTGGCAGCGCGGCTGCCGTCGATGACGGCGTAGTCGCTGCGGGTGGCCGCCGAGCCCTCGACGACGAACAGCCCGGTGCCGCCGTCGGGCAGCAACGCGGTCACCACGAGGTGGTCGGCGCGGGCGCCGTTGGGGACCGGGTCGCGGACCCCGGTGAGCGTCCACGCCTCACCGTCCTGGGCGGCCGTGACGCCACCGCCGTCGGCGCTCCACCGGTCCCCCGGAGAGGTGTCGGCAGCAGCCAGCACGATCTCGCCGGCAGCGAGCCGACCCAGCAGGTCGGCGCGCTGCTCCGGCGAGCCCGCCGCAGCGACGAGACCGCCGGCGTGCACCACGGAGGCGAGGAACGGCTCGGGAGCAAGGACCCGGCCCAGCTCCTGGCAGACTAGGCCGATCTCGACCGGCCCTGCCGCGACCCCGCCGTCGTCCTCGCTGAAGGGGAGCCCCAGGACGCCCATCTCGGCCAGCCGGGCCCACTGGGCCTCGTCGAAGCCGGGTGCCTGGGCGACCACCTGCCGCCGGTCCTCGAAGCTGCCGTAGGCCTTGGTCGCGAGTCCGCGGACGGCCTCGCGGAGGGCGGTCTGCTCGTCGTCGTAGGTGAAGTCCATGTCAGAGTCCCAGGATCGTGCGGGCGATGATCTGGCGCTGGATCTCGTTGGAGCCACCGTAGATCGAGGCCTTGCGGAGGTTGAGGTAGGTCGGGGCGGAGCGGCGGGCCCAGCCGGGCACCTCGGAGTCGTCCTCGGCGCCGTACGCCAAGGAACCGGGTCCGGCGAGGTCGAGCGCAAGCTGACTGACAGCCTGCTGCAGCTCGGTGCCCTTGAGCTTCAGGACTGAGGACGCCGGGTGCGGCTCGCCCCCGGCGGAGTGAGCCACCACTCGCAGCGCGGTGAGCTCCAGCGCCAGCAGCTCGTTCTCGAGCTCGGCCACCCGAGCGCGGGTGAGCGGGTCGTCGAGGAGGTCGCCGGCGTTGCGCTTGAGCGTCGCCAGGGCGCGCTTGGTCGCGCCGACCGGCGCGACACCGACCCGCTCGTTGCCGAGCAGGAACTTCGCGATCGTCCAGCCGCTGTTGAGCTCGCCGACCATCAGGTCGCCGGGCACGCGCACGTCGTCGAACCAGACCTCGTTGACCTCGTGGGAGCCGTCGATCAGCTCGATCGGGCGGACCTCCACCCCGGGCGAGGTCATGTCGATGAGCAGCATCGAGATCCCGGCCTGCTTCTTCACCTCGGGGTCCGTGCGGACGAGGGTGAAGATCCAGTCGCCGAACTGGCCCAGCGTCGTCCAGGTCTTCTGCCCGTTGACGATCCAGTCGTCGCCGTCACGCACTGCAGTGGTGCGCAGGCTGGCGAGGTCGGAGCCGGCGTCGGGCTCGGAGAAGCCCTGCGACCACCAGATGTCAAGGTTGGCCGTCGCTGGCAGGAAGCGTGCCTTCTGCTCCTCGGTGCCGAACTGGGCGATCACCGGTCCGATCATCGAGGCGTTGAAGGCGAGCGGTGTCGGCACGCCGGCTGCCTGCATCTCCTCGTGCCACAGGTGGCGCTGGAGATCGGTCCACCCGCGACCGCCCCACTCCTCCGGCCAGTGCGGCACGGCGAGGCCCGCCGCGTTCAGCGCCTGCTGACTGCGGACGATCTGCTCCTGTGAGAGTTCTCGTCCCTCGAGCACGGTGTCGCGGATGTCCTGAGGGAACTCGGTGGTGAAGTAGGTGCGCATCTCCTCACGGAAGGCTGCGTCCTCTGCGGACAGCTCGAGCTGCATGCTGCTCCTCGGGTCAGACGTGGTGGATGTCGCCCATCATGGCGGGTTCATCCACACGGGACGCTGGGGACCCGAGACTGGAGGTCACTCTGCGTCCGAGTCCAGCACGAAGTCGCCGGTCTTCTCCTCGTCGCCGCTGAGCCAGGTGAGGGCGACCGTGTCGCCGGGACGGTAGGACCGGATGGTGGCCACGAGCGAGTCGGCGCCGGTGATCCGCATGTCGTCGATCCGGGTGATGACGTCTCCCGGGGCCAGGCCCCCCTCGTCCGCGGTCGAGCCCGCGGTCACCTCGCCGACGAGCGCTCCGGCGGCACTGTCCGACCGGGCGTCGCTCACCTTGATCCCCAGGCGCGCGTGCGTCGGCGTCTCGCCGGCGCTCATCTGTTCCACGACAGGCATGACTCCGTCGATCGGGATGGCGAAGCCCAGCCCGATGGAACCGGCCTGCCCCGCCCCGCCCGACTGCGACGCGGCCGTGCGGATGGAGGAATTGATCCCCACGACAGCGCCAGTCATGTCGACGAGCGGGCCGCCGCTGTTGCCGGGATTGATGGCGGCGTCCGTCTGGATGGCCGGGTAGGTCGTGGCGTTGCCGATGCTGTCCCGCCCGACGTTGACGGGTCGGTCCAGGGCGCTCACGATGCCGCTGGTGACGGTGGCGTCCAGGCCGAAGGGCGAGCCGACGGCGACAACCTCCTGCCCCACCGCGAGGCTTGCCGAGCTGCCGATGTCGCCGGCGTCGAGATCGCTCACGCCCTCGGCTTGGATGACGGCCGTGTCGGTGAGGGGGTCGGCGCCGAGGATGGTCGCCTCGGCGCTCGTCCCGTCGACGAAGTTCACCACGATCTGGCCCGTGTCGCTGGCGGCGTCGATGACGTGGTTGTTGGTCAGGATCCTGCCGTCCTCGGTCAGGATGATGCCCGAGCCGGAACCGGCGCCCTCCGGTCCGACCACGTCGATCTTCACCACGGAGGGCAGCACCGCGGCGGCGACGTCCTCCACCGAACCCTGCCCGGCCTGCTCCTGGGCCTGGTCGTCGGCGGTCTCGTCGGGCTGCTGGTCGGCCTGGTCCGAGACGGTCGTCGTCGCGCTCGGTGACGTACGGGATGAGGGGGTGTCGGTCTGCGTCTGGTCCCAGAGCGCGGCGCCCCCGACGCCGGCCCCGCCGCCCACGACCAGCGACGTGCCGATCACGAAGGCGGCAAGTCCAGCACGTCCACGACTTCTTTCGCTCATGTGGATCATCTTGCTCACTCCACCTGTGGAGGCCCTGAGAGACGGCTGGGAGACCGCCAAAGGTCTCCGACGGCACTGCTAGCGGTCAGCTCGGCGGATGCGGTCGACGCGCTGGGCGTGCCTGCTTGGGAGCCAGCGCAGGGATGGCTGCCGCGAGCAGCACCGCGGCCATCACGACGAAGGCCACCGGGAAGGACCTGGAGGCCGCGAGCGCGCCCACGGCCACAGCACCCGTCGCCGTACCGGCGTCGAAGCCGATGTTCCAGGCCGCACTGGCCACAGGGATGCGGCCCGGTCCAGCGGCCGCGAACGCCGCCACCAGGGTGAGGTTCTGCAGGGCGCCGTAGGAGATCCCCAGGACGGTCGCCGCCACGACGAGGGCGACCGGACGATCGTGGTCGACCGCCCAAGCACACCCCGCGACGGCTGCCGCCGCGACGACCAGCAGCGGGGCCAGGAACCGGGACGCCCCGTGCCGGTCGGCCACGTGCCCGACCAGCCAGCGGGCGAGGGTCGCGGTGAGACCCATGCCGAGGAGCAGCGCCATCGCGGTGGTGGGGCCTGCCAGCAGGGGAGCGAAGGTCAGCAGCCCGCCGCCGGCCATGGTGACCGCGAACAGCACGAGGATCGGCGGCACCATGACGAGCAGCGTCCGGGTGTCCGGGCGGCCGGTGCGCGAGGTGGTGGATGCAGGTCGGTCGTGCCCGAGGTCACGCAGCACGGACCCGAGGCCGAGCGCGGCCGGGACCCCCAGGACGGGCAGCGCGGCGATCCAGAAGACCCACGCGAAGCCCAGCTGCTCGGCGAGGGGAACGGACGCCGGGAGCAGGAGCAGGTTCGGTACGGCGACCGCGAGCCCGTAGGCGCCGATCGCCCGTCCCCGTCGCGCTGGATCGACGAGCTGCGCGGCGGCCGCGGACCCGGTCACGGTGAGGACTCCGAAGCCGACTCCGCGCAGCGCCGAGAGGGCCAGGACCCAGACGAGGCCGTCGGAGAGGAGGTAGGCCGGGGCGGGGAGCCCGAGGAGCAGCAGGCCGGCGGCCAGGACCCGCCGTGTCCCGAAGGCGGCCAGGGCACGTGGCACGGCCAGCTGCGCCAGCACGGTGGCGCCGAGGAGCACGCCGTTGACGAGTCCGCCTCCGGCCTCGGATGCTCCACCCCGGATGGCCCACAGCGGCGCGACGGCCAGCAGCGCGGCGTAGCCGGCGAAACCGACGACCGAGAGGAGCCCCAGCTGGGGCATCCCGGGCGTCCGCCAGACGCTCACGTTGTCAGCTCTCTCAGCTCTGTCAGCTCTGTCTGCTTGCCCGGCTGGCGCCGTGCTGCGCCCCTCGCGCCGCGACGGGTCCTGCGGCTGCGCCGCATGACCCGCGCGGCGCTCAAGCCCAGCGCTCGGACGACGGCGTGAACGTCAGCTCGCGGTCACCGGTGTAGATCTGCTTGGGGCGTGCGATCTTCTGGTCCTTGTCCTGGACCAGCTCGAGCCACTGGGCCAACCAGCCCGGCGTGCGGCCGATGGCGAAGAGGACCGTGAACATCTCCGGCGGGAACTGGAAGGCCTCGTAGATCAGGCCCGAGTAGAAGTCGACGTTGGGGTAGAGCTTGCGCTTGACGAAGTACTCGTCCTCCAGCGCGATCTTCTCCAACTCCTTGGCGATGTCGAGGAGCGGGTTGGTGCCGGTGACCTCGAAGACGTCCTCGGCGGACTTCTTGATGATCTTGGCCCGGGGGTCGTAGTTCTTGTAGACCCGGTGGCCGAAGCCCATGAGCTTCTCGTTGCCGTCCTTGACGCCCTCGATGAAGGCCGGGATCTCCGAGGTGCTGCCGATGCGCCGCAGCATGCGGAGCACGGCCTCGTTGGCGCCACCGTGGAGCGGTCCGAAGAGTGCACCGACGCCGGCGGCCACCGCCGAGTAGGGGTCGACCTGGGTCGAACCCACGGAGCGGACCGCGTTGGTGGAGGCGTTCTGCTCGTGGTCGGCGTGGAGGATGAACAGGACGTCGAGGGCCTTGACCAGACGCTCGTCGGCCTCGAACTTCTTCTCGCTCATCTTGAAGAGCATCGAGAGGAAGTTGGCGGTGTAGCCGAGGTCGTTGTCGGGATAGACGAACGGCTTGCCCTGCGCGTGGCGGAAGGACCACGCGCCCAGCGTCGGCATCTTCGCGATCATGCGGACGATCTGCATGTGCCGGTTGTCGGCGTCGGCGATGTTGCGCGCGTCGGGGTAGAACGTCGAGAGCGCACCCACGGAGGCCATCAACATGCCCATGGGGTGGGCGTCGTAGCGGAAGCCCTCCATGAACGACTTGACGTTCTCGTGCACGAACGTGTGGTAGGTGATCTCGTGCACCCAGGCGTCGTACTCCTCCTTGGTGGGGAGCGCGCCGTGGATGAGGAGGTAGGCGACCTCGAGGAAGTTGGACTTCTCCGCCAGCTGCTCGATGGGGTAGCCGCGGTACTCGAGGATGCCCTTGTCGCCGTCGATGTAGGTCACGGCGCTGCGACACGAGGCCGTGTTGACGAAGCCGGGGTCGTACGTCGCCAGCCCGGGGGTGTTCTCGTCCGTCCTGATCTGGCCGAGGTCCTTGGCGTTGATGGTGCCATCCGTGATCGGGATGTCGTACTCCTGGCCGGTGCGGTTGTCGCGTACGGTCAGGGAGTCGGAGTTGGCCGCTGCGTCGGTCACGTCGGCTCCTGTCCTGGAGGTCTGGAAGGGGTCCCTCCAACCTAGCCGCGACCCGGCTGGTCCCGCCAACCCGGTCAGGCCGGTCGGAAGCTGGGTGTGCCGCAATGCGGCGTTTTGACCCCCGGGAACGCCGGGCGTAGCCTTGCTGGTCGCGACTCCTGCCGCGCCCGTTCCTCGTGGACGGGTGCAGACCTGGGTGAACAGAAACCAGGCAGTGTTCGTCAGAAGCCGCAGCACCACACCGGGTGGGACATCTTCCATCCGGCACTACGAACGAGATCGGGATACAGCCGTGCGCACGTACAGCCCCAAGCCCGCTGACATCCAGCGTGAGTGGCTCGTCATC
>NZ_JAOPXV010000010.1 GCF_025964975.1 Nocardioides sp. | reverse complement strand
GGGCAAGGCTGGATTGGCGCAACACTGGCAGGCCTGTGTTCAATCGTCCCGTGCCCACCGTCTACCGAGTCGCCCCCGCCGTGGCCGCGCGACTGATGGGCCTGCTGCTCCTGGCCATCGCCGCGTTGGTCTTGTCCACGACGGCACTCGTCGCCCTGCTCGACCTCCACACCTCGATCATGCTCATCCCAGTGGTCCTGGGCCTGGCCGCGCTTGCCGCAGCCGCCGTCACTTTCACGCGACGCGGGTGGGTCGTGCGGCTGACCCCTGAGGGCTACCGCGTGCAGTGGGTCCGTGGCGTCGGTGTCGCCATAGCCCGGTGGACCGACGTGGAGGACGCGGTCACGACCACGGTGGTCGGCTCACCCGTCGTCCGGCTGCGACTTCGCAACGGCGAGTCGACCACGATTCCGGTCGAGATGCTGGCAGGTGACCGAGAGGCGTTCGTACGCGACCTGCAGCGCCACCTCCAGGCGGGGCAGGGGCTCCAGCCCCTCTGAATCCGCCGAGCCAGATCCCACGCACGCCCGCAGCCAGAGCGCAGCTGCGCACTCGCGCAGCGACGCTCCGGGTGCGATTCGGCAAAGGCTCGGCGCGGCTAGTAACCTCATCCCTGCTCGTCCAACGGGGCGAGCATGGAGGCGTCGCCTAGTCCGGTTTATGGCGCCCGCCTGCTAAGCGGGTTCAGGTTAATCCCTGTCGGGGGTTCAAATCCCCCCGCCTCCGCCAGCCGACAGTCGGATCCCCTGGGTCCGGCTGTCGCTCATTTTGCCGGCCGCTCTCGCTGCTGCCGTTCCCGCACTCTTGCGAGATACTGCACTTGCACACACTCGCACCCCGAGCGGTGGTGCGTCTGGGCATTCCTCGCGCGAGAATGAGCATTGGCCTTCGACCAAGGCCCATGAGACAAGAGGTGGAAGAACCATGAACACCCCACGCCGAATCGCCGCTGCAGTCCTGACCGCCGCCCTCGCTCTGGGCGTTGCCGGTGCCGTCGCCGGACCGGCCGATGCCAAGAGCGACAGCCCGAGCATCAAGGACACCACCTGGCCCATCTGAGGCCTCTACGGACGGTCCCTGGACAGCTGAGTCGGGGGGGCATCACCCGTCAGGTCAGTCTCGACCCGTCACGCCACGCCGGCCCATCTCGTATCCGAGCTGGAAGCGTGACTCGACCTCGAACTCCTGCTTCAGCTCCGAGACATAGCCGGCATAGGTCCGAGGACTGACCCCGAGCCGAGCTGCGCCGTTCGGGTCCGAGTGACCGCCGATCAGCATCCTGATCGTCATGGCCCGTTGTTCGTCCGCAATGTCTCGCACGACCGGGGTGTCGCGGTTGGTGAAGGGTCGCGCTCGCTCCCAGGAGCGTTCGAAGATGTCGACCAGGTAGGCGATGAGGGACGGTTCGCGCACCGCCAGCGCCGAATCCCCCTCGCGACCCGGGATGATCGCGATCCGGCGGTCGACCACGATCAACCGGTTGAAGAACTCGTCGAGCGTGCGCACCTGCGCTCCTTCGGGTGTCACCGCGGCGACGTACTTCGCCGTGGCGACCGAGCGCCGGGCGGCGTGCTGGTAGAGCGTTCGCATCTTGATGCCGCGGCGGAGCGCTGCCACCTCGCGCTCGATCGCCTCCGGCAGCTGCTTCACCGCCCGGTCGGTCTGCGGTTGGGCCGTCAACAGCTCTTCGGACGCATCACTGACAACCGCTGTGATGTAGGAGCGAATCGCGTCGCCCCGGAGCTCCGAGAAGGGACCCCGGAGCGCCTCCGGGGACCGTCGCCACGCCTGCGAGAGGCCACCGAAGGCCTTGGCCCACTGGGCGGACTCGGCGATCAGCTCGGCACCCTTCTGGCCGAGCGGGGAGACGACCCGGGACTGCACGATCGACGGGTCGACCGGCACCCACCGGCCCTCGGCCGCGTCGAGGGCGACGAGCCCCATCTCCCTCAGCAGCTCGAACGCGTCGGCGGCCTCGCCCCCGTCGCAGATGCGTTCATCATCTGCGGGCACGCCACCCTCGGCCACGAGGCTCTCGTAGAGGGCGGTGGCCGTCGCCTCGAACACTGCACGTTGCTCTGGCCCGTATGTCACACCTCAACCTCCCACAGGATGTCGGCTCGGCGAAGCCTTCCGCACTGACGCCACCGGCCCATCGGATCAGTGATCACGACGGGCCGGGGCAGGTGTGCGGGTGGATCAGACGCCGAGGCGCTGCTTCAATCCGTCCAGCTCGGTCCACAACACGGCCGGCAGGTCGTCGCCGAACTTCTCGAACCACTCGGTGATCTGCGGGATCTCGGCCTTCCACTCCTCCACGTTGACGGCGAGTGCGGCCTCGATGGCCTCGGGAGTCACGTCGAGACCCTCGATGTCCAGCGCGCCGGGAGCCGGCACGTGGCCGATCGGCGTCTCGACCGACGCAGCGTGGCCCTCGAGCCGCTCGATGACCCACTTGAGCACGCGCGAGTTCTCGCCGAAGCCGGGCCACAGGAAGCCACCGTCCTCGTCGCGGCGGAACCAGTTGACGTAGAAGATCCTGGGCATCTTGGACTCGTCGTTGTCCTTGGCCATGTTGATCCAGTGACTGAAGTAGTCACCGGCGTTGTAGCCGATGAACGGCAGCATCGCCATCGGGTCGCGGCGTACGACGCCCACCGCACCCACGGCAGCGGCAGTCGTCTCCGAGGACAGCGTGGCTCCCATGAAGGTGCCGTGCGTCCAGTCGCGCGCCTCGGTCACCAGGGGGATGGTGGTCTTGCGGCGACCGCCGAAAAGGATCGCGTCGATCGGCACGCCGCGCGGGTCTTCGTACTCCGCGGCAAGCATGTCGCACTGCTTGATCGGGGTGCAGTAGCGGCTGTTCGGGTGGCTGGACAGCTCCTCGCTGTCCGGGGTCCACGGCTCGCCCTTCCACGACGTGGCCTTGGCCGGCGTGTTCTCGAGGCCCTCCCACCACACGTCGCCGCTCTCGGTGAGCGCGACGTTGGTGAAGACCGAGTTGCCCTTGTTGATGGTGGCCATCGCGTTGGGGTTGGTGTGCTCGTTGGTGCCGGGAGCGACCCCGAAGAAGCCGAACTCCGGGTTGACCGCCCAGAGGCGGCCGTCCTCACCGATGCGCATCCAGGCGATGTCGTCGCCGATGGCCTCGACCTTCCAGCCCGGGATGGTGGGCTGGAGCCTCGCGAGGTTCGTCTTGCCGCAGGCACTCGGGAAGGCGGCGGCGATGTACTTGGTGACACCGGCGGGCGAGGTGAGCTTGAGGATGAGCATGTGCTCGGCCATCCAGCCCTCGTCGCGCGCCATCACGCTGGCGATGCGGAGCGCGTAGCACTTCTTGCCGAGCAGCGCGTTGCCGCCGTAGCCGGAACCGAAGCTCCAGATCATCCGCTCCTCGGGGAACTGCACGATGTACTTGGTGTCGTTGCAGGGCCACGCGACATCGGGCTCACCCTCGGCCAGCGGCTTGCCGACCGAATGCAGCGCCGGGACCCACTGGACGTCCCCTGCGCCCCCGTTGTCGAGCTCCTCGATCCGACGCAGGACCTCGCTGCCCATGCGCGCCATCACGCGCATTGAGACGGTGACGTAGGCGGAGTCGGTGAGCTCCACGCCGAACATCGGCTTCTCGGCGTCAAGGTGACCCATGACGAAGGGGATGACGTACATCGTGCGGCCCTTCATGCAGCCGGCGTAGAGCCCACGCATGAGGTCCTTCATCGCCTCGGGGTCCATCCAGTTGTTGGTGGGCCCGCAGTCCTTCTCGTCGACCGAGCAGATGTAGGTACGGTCCTCGACGCGCGCCACGTCGGTGGGGTCGGAGGCCGCGTAGAACGAGTTGGGCTTGATCTCGGGGTTCAGCCGGGTGAAGGTGCCGGTGCCCTCGAGTGCCGCGGTGAGCTGGTCCCACTCCTCGTCGGAGCCGGTGCACCAGTGGATGTTGTCGGGGTGGGTGAGCTCGGCGATCTCGTTGACCCAGGCCAGGATTCCCTGGTGGGTCGTCGGGGCCGAAGTGTCTGTGGTGGCTGTCATGCCTGCAGTTTCCCTCTCGCGCATTCGCGGTGGTGCCCCAGCTGATGGAGGCGCCCCGGCCGTCGAACGCATCGACGGTGGTGTCGTGGAGTGTGTGTTCGGACCCGTCCGGCTTCGTTGCGGCGACGGATGCCCGAGGCTAACGTCCGCCCTGCGGTCGACATATTGGATCGATCCACCCGTGAGGCGCAGGTCACGTTTCGGTGTTCCGCGACCTCTCGAGGGGTGGTCTTGCGGTGTCAGACGCGCGGGGCGGTGACGGAGGAGCGCATGAACTGCTCGACGAACTCGTCGTACGGCGCAGGCCTGCCGATCAGGAAGCCTTGGGCGAAGTCGACGCCCTCGGCCCGGCAGACCTCGAGGATCCTCGGGTCGGACACGAACTCCGCCACCGTTCTCTTGCCGAGGTCCTTGGCGATGCCCACGATCGAACGCATGATGGTCCGGTCGACCTGCGACTCGTGCACGTGGGCGACGAACTCGCCGTCGATCTTCACGTAGTCGAAGAGCAGGTGCTTGAGGTAGTAGAAGGAGCCGAACCCGGCCCCGAAGTCATCGAGGGCGAACGCGCAGCCGAGGTCGGTCATCCGTTCGGCGAAGGCGCGTGCCAGGCCCACGTCGGCCACGGCCGCGGTTTCGGTGATCTCCAGGATCAGCGCAGCCGGGTCGACGTCGTGCCGGGCCAGGGACTCCCGGATGGTCCGCTCGATGTCCGGGTGGCCGATGGAGTGGCCGGAGAGGTTGACCTCGAGCTCGAAGTCCGGGTCGTGCTGCCGCAGCTGGGTCAGCATCTCCAGGCTGTGCTCGACGACCCAGGCATCGACCTGGGGCATCAGCCCGGTGCGCTCGGCGATGTAGACGAAGCGGGTGGGCGGCACGAGCTCGTCCTGGTCGCGGAGCCGCAGCAGCACCTCTGCGGAGCTGATCCGGTCGTTGGCGAGGTTCATGATCGGCTGGAGGTGGAGCTCGAAGCGGTCGTGCTCCAGCGCCTCCTCGATCCGGCTCTGCCACTGCAGCCTGGCCGAGAAGCGCGGCGGGCGCGTCTCGCCCTCGGGCAGGATGGCGATCTGGTTGCGACCGGCCTCCTTGGCGTCGTACATCGTCATGTCCGCCAGGGCGAGGATGTCGGTCGAGTGCTCGCTGGCTGCCTGGAAGGTCACGGCACCGACACTGGCGGTGACGCGGCGGTTGACGCCGTCGAGGGTGGCGGCGTGCTTGCCGACGCGGTCGACGATGTCCTGGGCGATCCGCGCGGCCACCGTCTGGTCACCGTCGGTCAGCAGGACGGCGAACTCGTCGCCGCCGAGGCGGGCCACGACGTCGGTCTGGCGCACGGACCGACGGAGCAACCCACCGATGGTCACGAGGAGCTGGTCGCCGGCGTTGTGCCCCAGGCTGTCGTTGACCTGCTTGAAATTGTCCAGGTCGAGCAGCAGCACCGCGCCGTTCTGGCCGTAGCGACGGGCACGCTCGAGGTGTCGCTGGAGCTCGTTGTCGAAGCGCCGACGGTTGGCCAGACCGGTCAGGACGTCGTGGTCCACGAGGTGGGCCAGCCGGTCCTGGTAGCGGCGGCGCTCGGAGACGTCGACCACGCTGACCAAGATGACGTCGGGCTCGTTCAGGTCGTTGTGCATGAGCATCCGGCTGTTCAGCGCCACGTGCACGTTCTGTCCGCGGGCGTTGCGCAGGACGCAGTCGGAGACGGTGGAGGGGCTGCTGCCCTCGTCGACCACCAGCCCGAGGGTGGCCTCGTGGTTCAGGATGCGTCCGACGTGCGCGCCGACCGTGCCGTCGTCGGCGGGCGCGAGATCGGTCAGCAGCTTGCCCACGAGCTCGTCCGGCGGCACACCCACGATGGCGCCGAGCGCGTCGTTGGCCAGCTCGATCCGACCCTTGTCGTCGAGCACGGCGATGCCGTGCGGGGCATCGAGGAAGAGTCGTTCGCTGCGTTCGGTGGCCGACTGGGCGAACTTCGTCTCGCGCTCCAGACGCTCCACGATCCGCTGGACCACCCGCCCCAGCACGAACGCTATGGCCAGCATGACCAGCGCCCGCCGCCAGTCCTCGACCGGATAGCGGGGCGGCCCGATCAGCAGCACCGGCGCCAGGATGATGGCCCCGGTCAGCAGGGACGCGACGTAGACGTCGCGTCTGACCCCGGTGACAGCAAGCCACAGGACGGGTAGGAACACCATCGAGGAGAGGCCCGAGGACTGTCCGCCGCCGGCTTCGCGGAGCAGGACGACGAACGGGAAGGCAACGTACGCAGCGGCAATGGACAGCCCGGGTTTCCCGGTGCGGGCGCTGAGGACCAGCAGCACGGCGATGAGGACATAGTTGGCGCTCGCCGCGAGCAGCACCCACGCCGGGGCCTGGTGGGGCGGGACCAGCGCGGTGAGCAGGCCGATGCCTGCTACCGCGCCGAACGGGCGCATCAGACGCAGTGACGGCCGGTGCCGGTCGAACCTGCGTCGCGTGGGGGGGTGTGATGCTTCGAAGCTGCTCATGGTTAGCGCCATCATCACCGAGTCGCGCCAGCCGCGTTGGCTATTGCTTGATTTGTGGATTTCCCCGACTAGCTGGACTCCACGGCCGCGGCCACCCTGCGGTGGGCCTCCCAGATCGCTTCCGGCAGGTTGGGGAACTGGCGCAGGTGCTCCTCACGATTGGCCATCTCCTGCTGCCACCTCTCCTTGTTCAGGGAGAGGATCGTGGCGAGGTCCTTCGGAGCGATGTCGACGCCCTCGAGGTTGAGCTCGTCGGCCGTCGGGATGATGCCGACCGCCGTCTGGCGTCCCTCCACCTCACCGTTCTTGAGCTGGAGCAACCACAGCAGCGGGCGCAGGTTGTCGCGGTAGCCCGGCCAGAGGAAGTGGCCGTCCTCGGGGTCGCGCTGGAACCAGTTGACGTGGGCGAAGATCGGTTGCTCGGCGGCGGCTCCGACGACGTCGAGGTAGTGCTGGGCATAGTCGCCTTCGCCGTACGCCATGAAGGGGCGGTTGGACATCGGGTCGTAGCGGAGCACGCCCTCCTTGCCCTCAGCGGCCGCCGTGGCCTCCGCTCCGAGCGTCAGCCCATCGTAGACGCCCTCGGCGAGGTCGTGGATGGCGCGGATCAGTGGCTCCCGGTCACGGGTGCGGCCCCCGAAGATGATTGCGTCGATCGGCACGCCGGTCGGGGCGTCGTAGTCGTCAGCGATGTTGGGGACGTTGGCCAGCGTCGTGGTGAAGCGGCTGTTGGGATGCGCCCAGGGCGAGGAGTCGCTGTCCTTGCGGTCGGCGATCGGCGCGCCCGTCCAGTCGAGCCAGCCGTGGACGTCCTCCGGCGGGCTGGGCGTGCGGCCCTCCCACCAGACCTCCTCAGTGTTGGGGTTGTAGGCCACGTTGGTGAAGATCGCGCCGGTGCCGGGATCGACCGAACGAAGAGCGGTCGGGTTGGTGCGCTCGTTGGTGTCCTTGGCGACGCCG
>NZ_JAOPXV010000006.1 GCF_025964975.1 Nocardioides sp. | reverse complement strand
CGTGGGCGAGGGTCTCGAGGTCCGGCAGGCCGGCGAGCAGGTCGCCCACACACTGGCCCAGGTCGACGGCTCGCTGGCGGGTCTGACGACCGAGCAGGTGGCTGGTCTGGTGATCGCCTACGAGCCGCTGTGGGCCATCGGCACCGGCGAGGTCGCCACCCCCGACGACGCGCAGGAGGTGTGCGGCGCGATCCGGGAGCGGATCCGGGAGGTCCACGGTGACGCCGCGGCCGACGCCGTGCGGGTGCTCTACGGCGGTTCGGTCAAGGCTGGCAACGTCGCAGGCATCATGGAGAAGGCCGATGTCGACGGTGCGCTGGTGGGCGGCGCGAGCCTCCAGGTCGACGAGTTCAGCGGGATCTGTCGCTTCTACGATCTTCCCGTCCTGTGACGCGAGTCCTGACACGAAGCCCCTTCCAGCGGTGGGCCTGTCCTGTGACCGTCCCGTCGTGACGTAGGCTTCCGCTCGTGGAACTGCTCTTCACCATTCTTCTCGTTGCGGCGAGTCTCGTCATGATCATGCTCGTCCTGCTGCACAAGGGACGCGGAGGTGGTCTGTCCGACATGTTCGGGGGTGGCGTCTCGAGCACCCTCGGCGGCTCGTCGGTCGCCGAGCGCAACCTCGACCGCTTCACGATCGGCATGGGCATCATCTGGTTCGCGTGCGTCGTCGCGCTCGGGCTGTTGAAGGCCTACAGCGGGTCCTGACCGGCGATGGTGTGCACGGCTTCACTGACGGTGACCTGAGAGAAAGAGGCGGAACGTGGCTGGTGGAGGAAACGCGATCCGCGGTAGTCGGGTGGGCGCTGGTCCGATGGGCGAAGCCGAGCGCGGCGACGCTGCCCCGCGTCAGGCGGTCACGTACTTCTGCTCGCACGAGCACCGCTCGGTGGTGACGTTCTCCGTGGAGGCCACTGCGCCCGCCTCGTGGGACTGTCCCAAGTGCGGCCTTCCCGCGAGCCTGGACTGCGACAACCCGCCGCCGGCTCCCAAGATCGAGCCCTACAAGACGCACCTCGCCTACGTGAAGGAGCGCCGCTCCGAGACCGAGGCCGCCGACATCCTGGCCGAGGCCCTCCAGCTGCTGCGCTCGCGCCGCAAGTCCGGCGACATCATCTTCTGAGGTCTGTCGTCCCTGTCGTGTCGAGGCGGTCAAGCGCCTGGCCGAGCTGATGTGCCAAGGCACGCGCTTCGTCGCTCGCGAGCGGCTGGGCCGGAGCGCAGATCGCCGCTCTGAGTCCGCGCAGCACGACCATCGTCTCGTCCACGTGCTGCTCGAGCCATCCGGCCACGAGGTCTCGCTCACCTGCCTCGATGTGAGCGACGACGGCACCAACGGCTGGTTCCGTTCTGCCCGCCTCCTGGATAGCCAGCCACACGCGGGTGTAGGCGATCCCGTCGTCGTCGGTAGGGAGCAGAGCGGCCAAGAGGTCGGCAGCGCCAAGTGAGTCTTGTTGCTGCTCTCTGAGCTGCCAGGACATCAGTCGCAGCCATCTTTGCCCGTAACGCGATGCGATCACTTCGTGCAGCCGCTCGACGCTGCCATACCAAGCCGCGACCGCTGGTCCGCTGACCTTCGCCGCACGTCCGAGGCTCCGCAGCGTCATCGCTGACCACCCTCCGTCGGCGAGGAGCGGTATCGCCATGTCTGTGGCCATGTCGGCCTTGTGCGGGCTGTTGAGGCGGAACATCGGTTCGCAGCGATCCATCAGCCCAGCAGATCAGAATCACCCCCTGCGCTGTTCTGGTCATCCACAACGCCGCTGATCCACACCGATCAGCGGGCTCCCACGGAGCGACGGCGCCGATTGACTTAGCGATAGATCAATGCGTGAAGGGGCGGAATTCCGCCCCATCTACGAGAGCGACGGCGCGCAGTCACGTGGCCAGAGGGCTCACATCGGCGAGCTCACCAGCGGCCGCCGCGTCGATGTGCCACACGGTCTCGTCGACGCCGACGACCCCGCGGGCGGGGATTTCGGTCCGGTCGCCGCCGGCGAGGGCCGCGGCAACGGCAGCGGCCTTCTCGGCGCCGTTGACCAGGAACCACACGGACTTGGAGTGGGCCAGTGCGTCGAAGGTGAGGCTCACGCGCAGTGGCGGAGGCTTGGGCGAGTCATGGACGGCGACAGCGATCTCGTCGACGACGTCGAGCCCTGGGTGGCCGGGGAAGAGCGAGGCGATGTGACCGTCGGGGCCGACGCCGAGCATCAGCACCTCGAAGGACCCGACGCCATGGGCACGCATCGCGGCGGAGTATGCCGCGGCGGACTCCTCGACCGAGGCGACCTCGTCGCTGGCGGGCACTTCGTGCACGTTGGCCGGGTCCAGGGCGACGTGGTCGAGGAGTGCCTGACGAGCCTGACGAGCGTTGCGCTCCGCAGAGGCGGACGGGACGAAGCGCTCGTCGCCCCACCAGACCACGACCCGCGACCAGTCGACCGAGGAGTCGGGGGCCCGCCGAGCCAGCTCTCGGTGGAGCGCGTCGGCAATGGAGCCACCCGTGAGACCGATCTGGGGGGTCTCGCTGCGAGCCTGGGCCTCCTCGAGGCGCTCCAGGAGCAGGGAGGCGACCTCGCTGACCAGGCTGGAGGCGTCGTCGTGGACGACGGTGCGCGGGCCGGGGATCACGGTGGTCACGACTCCTTGTCGAGGGCGACGAGCCGCTGGGCGGTTGCGGCGTAGATGTCGTCCTCGTCGAGACGACGCAGCTCTTCACTGAGAAGGGCGGGCACCTCGCGGCGCTTGAGAGCCACCGGCCGGTCGGGGCGGCCGGGGGAGGAGAAGGTGGCCAGCCGGCCGTCGGCACGGGAGATGGTGATGGGCCCCTGCTTCGTCTCGAGGACGACCTCGGTGATGCCGGGTCCCTCCGAGGTGTGTCGCTCCACCGGCACCCGCAGCCGGTCGTTGAGCCAGGCCACCAGCAGGTCGGAGCTCGGGCTGATCCGCTCGGCCGAGACCGACGCGCGGATCACCTTGGTGGGGTGCTGGTCCAGAGCGGCCGCGAGCAGCGCCCGCCACGGCGTGAGGCGGGTCCAGCTCAGGTCGGTGTTGCCGGGGGCGTACATCTGGCACTGGCGCAGCATGGCCGACGACTTGCCCCGCTTCGCAGCCGCCGAGTCGGTGATGCGGCGCTTGGCGAGGGCTCCCAGCGGGTCCTCGGAGGGGTTGTCCGGCGCTTGGGTCGGCCACCAGACGGCCACGGGGGAGTCGGGAAGCAGCAGCGGCAGCACGACGGACTCCGCGTAGCGCACGACCTCGCCGGTGAGGCGGATCAGGGCCGTCTCGCCCACCCAACCGCCACCGGTGCCGACAGTGGCGTCGACCTGGGCCTTGCCCCGTCCGTCGCCGAGGATGACCCCGAGGACGCGGGCGGGGTGCTCGCGTGAGGCCCGCTGGGCCGCCTGCATGGCGGACTCGGCGTCCTCGTCCGGAACGACGATGACCAGCGTCATCACCATGCCCATCGCCGGCGAGCCAGCGCGGGTCCGGGCCCGGACGAACTCGGCGGCGATCTTGGAGGAGTTGGTGTTCTCCAGCTCGTAGGCGGTCATGGCCTCCTCCAGGTACGTCCGTCGCGAGCAAGCATGGCGTCAGCTGACTCCGGGCCCCAGGTGCCGGAAGGATAGGGCTCCGGCTTTCCCTTGCGGGCCCAGTACTCGAGGATCGGGTCGAGGATCTTCCACGACAGCTCCACCTCTTCGTGACGCGGGAAGAGCGGTGGGTCGCCGAGGAGCACGTCGAGGATCAGGCGCTCGTAGGCCTCGGCACTGGCCTCGGTGAACGAGCCGCCGTACGCGAAGTCCATGTTCACGTCGCGGATCTCCATCGCGGTGCCCGGGACCTTGGAGCCGAACCTCATCGTGAGCCCCTCGTCCGGCTGAACCCGGATGACCAGGGCGTTCTGGGTCAGCTCCTCGGTGGCCGTGGCGGTGAAGGGGAGGTGGGGCGCCCGCTTGAAGACGACAGCCACCTCCGTGACCCGCCTTCCCAGCCGCTTGCCGGTGCGGAGGTAGAACGGCACCCCGGCCCAGCGTCGGGTGTCGACGTTGAGGGTGATGGCCGCATACGTCTCGGTCTTGGACCCGCGCCGGATGCCCTCCTCCTCGAGGAAGCCGAGCACCTTCTCGCCTCCTTGCCAGCCCGGGGTGTACTGCCCGCGAGCCGTGGTCAGGTCGAGGCGTGCCGGGAGCACGACCGAGGAGAGCACCTTCTGCTTCTCGAACCGCAGGCTTTCGGCGTCGAAGGCCGTCGGCTCCTCCATGGCGACCAGCGCCATCAGCTGGAGCAGGTGGTTCTGGATGACGTCGCGGGCCGCGCCGATCCCGTCGTAGTAACCCGCCCGGCCCCCGATGCCGATGTCCTCGGCCATCGTGATCTGCACGTGGTCGACGTAGTTGGCGTTCCAGATGGGCTCGAACATGTTGTTGGCGAACCGCATGGCCAGGATGTTCTGGACGGTCTCCTTGCCGAGGTAGTGGTCGATCCGGAAGACGGACTCCGCAGGGAACACCCCGTCCAGGATGTCGTTGAGCTCCCTGGCCGACTCGAGGTCGTGGCCGAACGGCTTCTCCACGACGACCCGGCGCCACGGGACGACGCCTGTGTCGTCGCCGGGCTGCTCGGCCAGGCCGTGCTCCTTGAGCTGGTCGACCACCGTGCCGAAGAAGGACGGCGGGATCGCGAGGTAGAACGCGGTGTTGCCCCCGGTGCCGCGGGCCTCGTCGAGCTCCTGGATCGTACGACGCAGCGTGTCGAAGGCCACGTCGTCGTCGAAGTCGCCCGGGACGAAGCGGAACCCCTCGGAGAGCTGCTTCCAGACCTCCTCGCGGAACGGGGTCCGGGCGTGCTCCTTGACCGAGTCGTGGACAATCTGCGCGAAGTCCTGGTCCTCCCAGTCGCGACGCGCGAAGCCGACCAGCGAGAAGCCGGGCGGCAGGAGCCCCCGGTTGGCCAGGTCGTAGATCGCCGGCATCACCTTCTTGCGGGACAGGTCACCGGTGACGCCGAACAGCACCAGGCTGGACGGCCCGGCGATCCTGGGCAGCCGACGGTCCTGCGGGTCGCGCAGCGGGTTGGGGCGAGGATCGGTCGGGCGAGGTGTCGTGGCCATCAGCGACGGTGCTCCCGGTAGTAGCGGACGAGGGACTGGGTCGAGGCATCCTGCTCAGCGAGCACGTCGGCATCGCCACTCACGGCCGGGGTGATCGCCTGCGCGAGCTGCTTGCCGAGCTCCACCCCCCACTGGTCGAAGCTGTCGATACCCCACACCACGCCCTGGACGAACGTGAGGTGCTCGTAGAGCGCGATGAGCTGCCCGAGGACGGCCGGGGTCAGCGACGGCGCCATGATCGAGGTCGTCGGCCGGTTGCCCTCGAAGACGCGGGCGGCGACGACCGCTTCGTCGACCGGGTCGCTAGACATCTCGGCCCGCACCTCGTCCGAGGTCTTGCCGAAGGCCAGCGCCTGGCTCTGGGCGAAGAAGTTGGCAAGCAGCAGCTCATGGACGTCGACCCGCTGTCCGTCCTCCCGGGCGTCCGTCAGCGGGTACGCCGGGTTGGTGAAGGCGATGAGGTCGGCCGGGACGAGCTGGGTGCCCTGGTGGATCAGCTGGTAGAAGGCGTGCTGTCCATTGGTGCCAGGCTCGCCCCAGAACACCTCTCCGGTCTCCGTGGTCACCGGCGTGCCGTCCCAGCGGACGCTCTTGCCGTTGGACTCCATGGTGAGCTGCTGGAGGTAGGCGGGAAACCTGTGCAGCAGCTGGGCATAGGGGAGCACCGCGTGGGTGGCGGCACCGAGGAAGTTGTGGTGCCAGATGTTGATCAGGCCTATCAGCACCGGCACGTTCGTGGCGAGCGGCTCGGTGCGGAAGTGCTCGTCGAGGGCGTGGAAACCGCCGAGCAGATCGGCGAAGTGGTGGGGTCCGATCGCGATCACCAGCGCCGTACCGACAGCGGAGTCGACCGAGTAGCGACCGCCGACCCAGTCCCAGAACCCGAACGCGTTCTCGGGATCGATCCCGAAGTCTGCGACCTTGTCCAGCGCCGTCGATACGGCGACGAAGTGCTTCGCGACGGCGTCCGAGGCGTCCACCCCGGCGAGGCCGGCGAGCAGCCACGTCTTGCAGAGGCGTGCGTTGGTGAGCGTCTCGAGCGTGCCGAAGGTCTTGCTGCAGACGATGAAGAGAGTGGTGGCGGGGTCGAGCCCCGACAGCTTCTGGGCCGTGTCGGTCGGGTCGATGTTGCTGATGAAGCGACACTCCAGGCCGCCCTGGACGTACGGCGCCAGCGCCTCGTACGCCATGACCGGGCCGAGGTCGGAGCCGCCGATGCCGATGTTGACGACCGTGCTGATGGGCTGCCCTGTCGCGCCCTTCCACTCGCCGGAGCGGACCTGGTCGGCGAACGCGTACACCCGGTCGAGGACCTCGTGGACGTCGGCGACCACGTCCTGGCCCTCGAGCGTCAGCGAGGACGACCGCGGCATCCGCAGTGCGGTGTGCAGCACCGCCCGGTCCTCGGTGACGTTGATGCGCTCGCCGGCGAACATGGCGTCGCGCCGTGCGGTCACGCCGACCTCCTCACCGAGAGCCAGCAGGGCCTCCAGGATGTCGGCGTTGACGAGGTTCTTCGACAGGTCGACGTGGAGGTCCGCGGCACCGAGGGTCAGCCGGTCCGTCCGGTCAGGATCCTCCGCAAAGGACGCGCGCAGGTCGGGAGCGAAGTCCCGGCTGAGCTCGGAGAGCCGGGACCACGCGCGGGTGGCGGTCGCGTCGACCGGGCCCGGCCCGGCCGGCCCGGTCATGGGGTGCCGCCGGCCGCCTCGAGCTGTCCGCGGACGGTGTCGAGGAGCTCGTTCCACGAGGCGACGAACTTGTCGACGCCCTCCTTCTCGAGAGTGGCGATGACGTCGTCGTAGTCGACGCCGACGGCCGCGAGCTGGTTCATGACCGACTGCGCCTCGTCGTACGTCGTGGTGACCCGGTCGCCCTCCACCTCCCCGTGGTCCGCGAACGCCTCGAGCGTCTTCTCCGGCATCGTGTTGACGGTGCCGGGAGCGACGAGGTCGGTGACGTACATCGTGTCGCGGTAGTCGGGGTTCTTCACCCCGGTGGAGGCCCACAACGGACGCTGGAGGTTGGCACCGGCGGCCGCCAGCGCCTCCCAGCGGTCCCCACTGAAGAACTTCTCGAAGTCCCGGTAGGCGAGCACGGCGTTGGCGACGCCGGCCTTGCCGCGGAGGGCGAGGGCCTCGTCGGTGCCGATCTTCTCCAGCCGCTTGTCGATCTCGCTGTCGACGCGGGAGACGAAGAAGGACGCCACCGAGTGGATCTCCGAGAGGTCGTGACCGTTGTCCCGGGCCTTCTCGAGCCCGGCGACGTACGCCTCCATGACGCCGGCGTAGCGCTCGAGGCCGAAGATCAGGGTGACGTTGACGCTGATGCCCTCGCCCAGGGTGTCGGAGATGGCCGGGCCACCCTCGGTGGTCGCAGGGATCTTGATCAGCAGGTTCTCGCGGTCGACCTCGGCCCACAGCTCCTTGGCGGAGGCGAGCGTCTCGTCGGTGTCGTGGGCGAGGTCCGGTGCCACCTCGATGGACACCCGGCCGTCGACCCCGCCCGTC
>NZ_JAOPXV010000224.1 GCF_025964975.1 Nocardioides sp. | reverse complement strand
GGTCATGGCCGCGCCGATGGCCGCGCCGACGATCACTTCCTCGGAGATGGGGGTATTGCGGATCCGGTTGCGGCCGAACATCTGTAGGAAGTCGCCCTCGACGGCGCGCGACTTCCCAGCGCCGCCCGTCGTGCCGTAGACGTTGGCTTCGACGTCCTCACCGATGATCACGACACGCTCGTCGGCCTCCATGGCCTCCCGCTGGGCGGCGCCGATGGCGCCGAGGTAGCTCATCACGGTCATGACATTGCTCCGATCGGGTCGGTGTAGAGGTCCTGGAAGGCGACCTGGGGGTCGGGGAAGGGGCTGGCGTCGGTGAATCGCACCGACTCCTCCACCTCCTCGAGGACGTCCGCTTCGAGAGCGTCGAGCTCGTCCTCCGTGGCGATGCCACGCGCCGCCAGCACCGCGCGGAAGAGCACGATCGGGTCACGCTCGGTCCACGCCGCGCGCTCCGCGGCGTCGCGGTAGTCAGTGCCTAGTCGAAGGCCCTCGGAGTGTTCGTTGAAGCGGTAGGTCACGACCTCGACGAGGGTGGGACCCTCGCCCCGCCGCGCCCTCTCGACGGCGACCGACACCGCGTCGTAGACGGCCAGCACATCCTGGCCGTCCTCGACGCGAACCCCCGGCATCCCGAAGCCGGCGGCCCGCTCGGCGATGACTCCAGAGGTGACCGTGTGGGCCGGGGTGGAGAGGGCGTACTGGTTGTTCTCACAGAGAAAGATGACGGGGAGGTCCCAGACGCCGGCCATGTTCATCGCCTCGTAGAGGCAACCCTGGTTGGCCGCACCATCGCCGAAGAAGGCGAGTGCGACCTTGCCGTTGCCAAGGACCTTGCTGGAGAGCGCAGCTCCGGTGGCGATCGGGATCGAGGAACCGACGATGCCGGACTCACCCAGACTTCCCACCTCGAAGTCGGCCAGGTGGAGCGATCCTCCCTTGCCGCCGCAGACACCGTCGGCCTTCCCGACCAGCTCCGCCATGAGGGGACCCAGAGGAGAACCCTTGCCGATCGGATGGCCGTGGCTGCGGTGGTTGCCACTCATGTAGTCGGCGTCGCCCAGCGCCATACAAGCGCCGACGACTTGGGCCTCCTGACCGATGCTGGTGTGCACCGTGCCGGGAATCTGGCCGCGCTTGACCATTTTCGAGGCCCGCTCGTCGAAGCGGCGGATGCGCAGCATGCGCCGCTGCATCTCCATCAACAACTCTGGAGAGAGACTCATCGCTTCCTCACTGCCTGTCTATTCGTATATTGAATTGATATTCAAGCACAGGGGACGTGGTCCGGCAAGACCTTCCAACACCTGTCATGCCAGCTTCACCCCACCAAGAGGCGAGCAGTGTCCAGATCGGTGACCAGCACGTCGACCCAGCCACCGCGAAGGGCAGCGACGATGGGAAGGTGCTTGTCCGCTCCTCCAGCCACCACCACCCGTCGGCGAGCCGCCGCCAGTTGCTCGAGGGTGCAGCCCACCACCAGGTCGTCCAAGGACGTCGGCACCGGGCTCCCGGCCTCGTCGAGGAACCGCTGGTTGAGCTGACTCACGGCGCCGGCACCCCGTACCTCGGCAAGCTGGTCGGGACTGAAGTAGTTGTCGCCCGTCTGGAGTTGGCTGTGCACCGCAGGGGGCCCAACGCCCACGAACGCCATATCCAGGTCGTCGAGCAGCCCCAAGGCACGCTGCACGTGCTCGTTGCGAAGCATCGCGTCGCGGAGTTCAGACGTCGTCAGCACGCCGGGTGTACGCAGGAAGACGGGCTCAGCCCCTAGCGCGGTCGCCAGGGACTGGGTCGACCGTGCCGCGGAGTGTTGCCGCGCCGGGGAGCCCAGATCTCCCAGCATCTCGACGACGTGTCGGGTAGCCGTGCGCGGCACCGCCGGGAGCGCGAAGGCCATCGCCTGCAACGTGAGACTCCACGAGGTGAAGCCGACGGTCTCCGCACTGACCAAGGCGTCATCGAGCTGTCGCGCGGCGGCCTGTCCGAGCACCGAGGCCAGGTCCGGGCTCGGCGCTGTCACGGGGACGACGTGCACCTCCACGAGCCCGAACTGACGCTCGATTGCCTCTTCCAGCTCGGGACGTAGCCCGTCGGGGACAGCGACCACGGTGCGGATGATGCCGAGATCCTCAGCCTGTCGGAGCAGTCTCGAGACACGAGCCTGGGACATCCCGAGGCGCGCCCCGATCTCACGCTGGCGCACACCATGGACGTGGTAGAGGCGTGCAACGACCGCCGTCAGTCGGAGCACGTCTGAGGTAGGCCCCAGTTCCGTCTCGTTCACGTCCGACCGCTCCTCCGGGCCACCACGGGCGCGAGCAGGTCGTCGATGCGTTGGACCACGAAGGTCGGCCGTCGCTCTCGCGGGGCAGCTGCCACGCTCGCCTCCGTGCTCTCACCCGTGAGCACGAGTGCCGAGTCCACGCCCGCGTCGACGGCCATGGCGATGTCGGTGTACAAGCGGTCGCCCACCATGAGGCACTCGGACGGGGGGAGGCCCATGATGTCGAGCGAGGTCTGCAACATGATCGGTGACGGCTTGCCGAGGTTCACCTCGCACATGACCCCGGTGCTGGCCTCGATGGCGGCGACGACCGCCGCCGCATCAGGCTCCCCGCGCCCTCCGGGCATGGGGCAATACGCATCAGGGTTGGTGGTGACCAGCCGTGCTCGTCGATGTTGCCACAGCGCGTCGAAGGCGATCTGCAGCTTGCGGTAGTCGAAGGTCCGGTCGTAGCTGGCCACGACGATGTCGATCTCCTCCGGCCTTTCGCTCAGACGGAGGCCGGCGTTTCGCACGGCCCGCTTCAACGGTTCCTCGCCGATGACGAAGACAGCCGCGCCAAGCGCCTCCTTCTGCAGCCACGCCGTCATGGTCACCACGGTGTTGACGATGTGACTGGTCGGCGTCGGCAAGCCGAGCCGGGCGAGCTTGTCGGCGTACATCTGCGGATCGCGGGTCGGGTTGTTCGACAGGAAGAGGGTCTCGCAGCCCAGCTCGCGGAGCCTCGTCACGAGGCGATGGGCGCCCGGCAGCAGCTCGTCGCCGAGATAGATGGTGCCATCGAGATCGAAGAGATAGCCGCCGTAGATGCGGGAAGGCAGGGCTTCGGGGGCGTCGACCTGAACGGTCATCGCGTTGCCTCGGCGAGTCGCGCGAACAGCTCACGCGTCGAGGGATAGATGTCTCGGTAGACCTCGTAGAGCCGGTCGTACGTGGCGGCTGTCTGCGGCTCGGGCTCGAAGGAGGTGGAGACGCCACTCATCATCGCGGCGGCCGCAGGGATGGACTCGTGGAGACCCACGGCGGCCGCAGCGAGCATGCCGGCCCCGAGGCACGTGCTCTCGGGTTCCCGGACGACCGACACCTTCCGGCGCATGACGTCGGCGATGATCTGGCACCACACCGGGCTGCGCGACCCGCCTCCCAACGCGATGACGTCGGTCACCGGTTCGCCAAGTGCTTCCTCCGCGCCGGAGGTGAGGAGTCGCTGCTCGAAGGCGATGCCCTCCAGCAGCGCGCGGTAGACGTGCGACTTGCCGTGGACCCCCGTGAGGCCCAGCAGCACGCCGCGGGCGTTGTGGTCCCAGTACGGCGTCAGCGCA
>NZ_JAOPXV010000221.1 GCF_025964975.1 Nocardioides sp. | reverse complement strand
GCGAGTAGGGCACGGCACTCAGCATGTCAGCCAGCCCATCGGCCGGCCCGTCGGCTGGCCCGTCGGCTGGCCCGTCGGCTGGCTCAGGCGTCGGCCAGAGCGGTGCCGGCGTGCTCCGACGTGGCGTCCGGCCCGTCGACGTACCTGCCGTCCGGGGTCACCGGGTTGTCCTCATTGATCGCCTCCACGGCCTCGGTCACGCCGACCTGCATCGCGGGCCGACGGCGGTCGAGGTGGATACCGGCGATCATGCAGCGCACGGAGCCGCCCGCCAGCTCGATGGTGGGGATGTCGACGGAGACGATCTCGCAGTGCTCCTCGATCACGGCGACCTGCTCGGGGCGCAGGCTCTGGTGGGCACGTGCCGACATGGCCATGATGTAGCCACGCTTGCCCTCCGACGTACGGCCGCAGAGCTCGACGGCGTTGCCGGCGAACTCGCGCACCTGGTGCTCCGTCAGCTCGATGACGGCGCGGCCGTTGACGGACAGGCGCTCGCGCACCTGCTCGCGACGCTGGACGTCGGGGATCATCTCCAGCGCGATCAGCGCGACCTCGGTGCCGACACAAGCGATGACGTTGGTGTGGTAGACGGGCACGCCGTGGGAGTCGACGGCGTCGAACGCCATCGGCTCGTAGTTGAAGTCCGCGCAGAAGCGTTCCAGGACGGCGATGTCGGCGCGGTGGCTCCGCGCCGTGTAGGCCACGCGTGAGATGTGGTCGAGCACCATCGCGCCGGTGCCCTCGAGAAAGACGCCGTCCGGCTCGAGGCCCGAGTAGTCGACGATCGTCTGCACGCGGTAGGTCGACTTGAGCATCTCGAGGACGTCGGACCGGCGCTCGTGGCGCCGGTTGGAGGCGTACATCGGGTAGACGGCGACGTAGCCGCCCGCGTGGGTGGAGAGCCAGTTGTTGGGGAAGACGCTGTCGGGCCGGGTGTGGTCCTCGTCATCGAAGACGTGCACCGTCACGCCGGTTCCGCGAAGAGCCTCGGCCAGGGCGTCCATCTCGGCCAGCGCCCGGGCCGACGTGGCGTCGTCGGACTGTCCCGCAGGCGCATCGGCCTGGAAGGCGTTGTCGGCGGCCGTGGCCGGATTGGGCGTGAACCGTTGGGCTCGGACCAGGATGACAGCGGCGGGGGCTTGGGCACTCACGCAGGGAATCTAGACCATCTCTCGCCGTGGTGTGATGTTCTCGTGCATCCCCTGCGGCCGGTGGCCATCACGGCCACGGTCGCGGCGCTGTCGGTCGGCCTGCTGGCGCTGGCGGTCGGCTACGGATGGCTCGGCCCGGACGTCGGACGCGGGGCGAACTTCTGCGAGGCCGCGCGCGCCGACGCGCTGGTCAGGCAACCGGCCAACACCTTCTCCAACGCGTCCTTCGTGCTCGCCGGGCTGCTGGTCGCGTGGCACGGGGGTCGAGCGGGCGCGTCCTCGCTGATGCCGCTCGGACTGCAGACGGCCTACGCGTCCGTGGTCGTCCTGCTGGGTCCCGCGTCGGCTGCCATGCACGCGACCCAGAGTTCGCTGGGCGGACACCTCGACCTGCTCAGCATGTACCTCATCGCCGGTTTTGCCGCGTCCTACGCGTGGGTCCGCTGGTTGCGTCGGGGTCCGGCGGCATTCGCCGGGGCGTACGCCGCATGCGTGCTCGTCTGCGAGCTGGTCGGACTGTGGCCGCGTCCCGTCCCGGTAGTCAACCACGCCGGCAACATCGGCTTCGGGGTCCTGTTGATCACCGCGGTCGCGCTGGAGACGCGGTTGTGGCGTCGGGGCCAGTCCAGACGGACCATCGGCTTCGGCATCGCAGCGCTGGGGTCCATGCTGGTCGCGTTCGGGATCTGGATCATGTCCCAGCACGGCTGGTGCGACCCGCACTCGTGGTGGCAGGGCCACGGCGCGTGGCACGCCCTGTGTGCCGTCGCGGCCTACTTCCTCTACCGGCTCTACGTCTCGGAGCGGCCCGGCATCGTCCGTGATGGGATCACGCCATGAAGACCTGGATCATCCTGGCGGCGATGGCCGCAGCGTTCAGCGGTCTCGGCGTCCTCCTGGCAGTGATCGCGCTCGCCACCGGCGAGTGGATCATGCTCGCGGGACTCATCTTCCTCGCAGTGGGCCTGGTGATGGCCGCCTTCGTGCCGGCCACGCGTCGCGAGCAGGACGCCAGCGGCGCCGAGCCGCCCGCGGAAGTCGCCGGGGTCGTGCCGTTCGAGCGCGTGGCCGAGCTGATCCGGGAGCGGCTGGCGGGTTCGCCCTACAGCGTCGCGCTGCAAGGTAGCCGGATCCTGGTGCACGCCGACCTGGCGGACGCCGAGTTCCTCGGGTGGGCGTCGGCGCACAAGGTCAAGGTCGTCCGCGGCCTCGAGGTCGTCGCGAAGGAGCCGGGGGTGGCCATCACCCGTGACTTCGAGCAGGACTTCGAGCTCAGCCTGGGGGTCGGACGCGTGACTGGCAGCGCTCGGGTGCAGTCGGGACGGAGCCGATCCTTCGAGCGACGGATCGAGTACGGCGTGGGCCCGGACATGAAGGTCGGCCGTCAGGTCGACGTCTGCTTCTCCTCCAAGGAGATCCAGGAGCCGGTCGACGCGGTCCTGACCGAGACCGGCTGGAAGGCCGGCTTCTGGTCCGCGCTGCCCGCCGAGGGCAAGGTGGGCGTCATCATGGCCGCCGTTGCCGGTGCAGGTGCCGTGGTCACGGTGGTCGTCCTCCTCATCGGCGCTGCCCTCGGCGGGTTCAGCTGACATGGCCCACGTCAGCGCCGTGCTCGGCGACATCACCACCCAGGACGTCGATGCCGTGGTCAACGCGGCCAACAACCGGATGCGCGGGGGTGGCGGCGTCGACGGCGCGATCCATCGTGCTGGCGGCCGCGCCGTCCTGGACGATTGCATCGCCCGCTTCCCTGACGGACTCGCGACGGGTGATGCCGGATGGACCACAGCGGGCGACATGCCGGCCCGCTGGGTGATCCACACGGTGGGCCCGATCTATCCGGGCGACCGGTCGCTCCTCGTGTCCTGCTACGAACGGTGCCTGGCCGTGGCCGACTCCTTGGGTGCGTCCTCGGTCGCCTTTCCGTTGATCAGCGCCGGTGTCTACGGGTGGCCCCTCGACGACGCCGTCCTGGCGGCGGTCACGACGTTGCGTACGACCGCGTCGTCGGTCGCCGAGGCACGAATCGTGGCCTTCAGCCCGGCCACGCTCGAGGTCGTCGAGGCGACGCTCGCGGCTGAGCAGTAGGAGCGCGTAGCGGGGAATCAACGTGAACGCCCGCCCGAGGTGCGCAGCACGGGGCACACTGGGAAGACGGCGGGGTGCGGAGGTCCCAGTGGAACGTCCACGACTTGTCCACGGAACGAGCGCCCCCCGATCTCCGAGTGGTGGCTGTGCGCGAGGTCCTTGCTGGCGAACGCGTGCCTGACGTCGCTCGTCGCCGCGAGATCGACGTCGCGGTGCTCCACCGGTGGGTGGCTGCCTTCCTTGACGCAGGGACGGCCGCCGTAACCAATCGACCCAGTGCCGACGACCATCGCCAGCGGGACCGGTTCCTGGCCGCGTTCGCCCACGAGACCCGGACACCCCTCACGACTGCGAGGGGATGGGTGGACCTGCTGCGCGAGGAGGAGGTGCCTCAGTCGATGCTCGCCCCGACCTCGGCCAAGCTCGACGATGCCCTCGCGCGCCTTGCCGAACGCACGCGCGACGTGGAGCTGATGGCTTCGGCGGCCCTCGGCCTGCTGCGACCCCGCGCGCGGTCGGTCTCGTTCGCCGAGCTGACAACCGGTCACGGGACGCCAGCTGCCTCGCGGGTACATGCCGCCACGAGGCTGGTCGTCGATCCCGATCTCATGCGACGGGTGCTGCGTGACCTGCGGCGAGCGGCCGAGCTGTCGCCCGAACCGGATGCGGTGGTCTGGGAGGCGCAGGAGATCGGGCCGTGGACAGAGCTGCGCGTGGTCCGGACGGGGTTGCCGATGGATCACAGCACGTTGCAGACCCTATTTGAACCGTTCGACCTCAACGACGACGGAAGCGGGATTACGATCGGCCTGTACCTGGCACGGGCTCTTGCGGTCGCTCACGGCGGAACCGTCGGTGTCCACCAGGACGAGGAATCGACCACGTTTTGGGTCCGGGTCCCGAAACTCCCCCCTCCCCCGAGGCGGTTGAGCATGGAGTCCTGTTGTGAAGTTCTCATTGTCCTGCGGTGACGTGGTGCCAGGTTGCGTCGCACGTTTCGAAAGCGACTCCAGGGACGACGTCCTCGGTCAGGTCGGCGCCCACGCCGTTGCCCACCACGGCATTACCGAGCTCACTCCTGACGTGCTGCGGTCGGTCGAGAGCAACATCGCTCTGTCCGCGTGATCGGTCGAGAGCCTCGTCGCTCTCTCCGCGCGATCTGACTTGCACGCGCCCTTTCGCGGGCCGCTTTCGGTCCACAATCTGCGGTGCGGACGTCTCTCTGGCCGTATGTGGATGACTCGAACAGGTGTTCGGCAATTGTTCGTAGAGTCCTG
>NZ_JAOPXV010000218.1 GCF_025964975.1 Nocardioides sp. | reverse complement strand
GCCGCCGTCCCGGACGGGGCGGTCTGCTTCGCCGGCCGGTCGCCCTCGGCGGCAGACGGCGCCGTCGGCACGACGTCCACTCCCCCGAGGACGGCGAAGGCCGTGATGAAGAGCGCGAGTGCGGCCAGCACGATCCGGCCGTAGCGAGGGCGGACGGACCGGTGGCGACTCACGACGATCAGGCCTTCGTGGCCTTGGCTGCCTTCGGGTTCCTGGTGGCCTTCTTGCGCGCCTTGGGCCGCTCGGCCCGCTTGACGAGGTTGGCGGCGACCTCGCGGTAGGCCTGCGCACCCTTGCTGCTGCGGCTCGTCGAGAGGATCGACCGACCGGCGGCCGGCGCCTCGGCGAACTTGATCGTCTTGGGGATCGGGGGCTCGACGACCTCGAGGTCGTAGGTGTCGCTGATGGTCTCCAGCACGGTACGGGAGTGGTTGGTGCGGCCGTCGTACAGCGTGGGCAGCACACCCCAGACCTCGAGGTTGCGATTGGTGAAGCGCCGCACGTCGTGGACGGTGTCGAGCAGCTGGCCGACCCCGCGGTGGGACAGGGTCTCGCACTGCAAGGGGATGAGTACGCCGTCCGCGGCCGTGAGCGCCGCCACCGTGAGCACACCGAGCGAGGGCGGGCAGTCCAGCAGGACCCAGTCGTAGTGGACCTCGTCGTCGGCGAGGGCGTCGATCGCAACCTTGATCACGTGCTCGCGACCCGTCCGGGTCAGCAGGTCCGCCTCGGCCCGCGCCAGCTCGATCGTGGCGGGGAGCAGGTCCACGCCGTCCGCCGTCTCGACGATCGCCTCGGTGGGGTCGAGACCCTTGGTGAGGACGTGGTGCACCGACAGCTCGAGGTCTTCGGGGTCGATGCCGAGGGAGAACGTCAGACAGGCCTGGGGATCCAGGTCCACGATGAGGACCGAGTGGCCGAGCTCCACGAGGGCAGCACCGATCGAGGCCACCGTGGTGGTCTTGGCGACGCCGCCCTTCTGGTTGGCGATCGCGAGGGTCACCGTGCGTGATCTGCTCATCGAGTCCCATCATGCCCGACCCGGTTGGCACGATCGTGGCGACACCTGTTTGCTGGGGGCATGACTGCTGCCCTCATCACCGGCGCTACCGCCGGCATCGGCCTCGAGTTCGCCCACCAGCTCGCTCGGCGCGGGCACGACCTGGTGCTCGTGGCACGCGACGAGGCTCGGCTGGCTGCCGTGGCCGACGAGCTGCGGTCGGCGTACGCCGTCGAGGTGGAGACGCTTCCCGCGGACCTCGTCGTGCCGGAGCAGTGCGCCCGGGTCGAGGCCCGCCTGGCGGACCGTGGGCGCCCGGTCGACCTCCTGGTGAACAACGCCGGCTTCGGCCTCAAGAAGCGCTTCCTGGACAACTCCGTCGACGAGGAGCAGGCGATGCTCGACGTGCTGGTGACCGCTGTCCTGCGGCTCTCGCACGCTGCTCTCGGGCCGATGACCGAGCGTGGGCGCGGAGGCATCATCAACGTCTCGTCGGTCGCGGCGTTCCTGCCGCGCGGCACCTACTCCGCGACCAAGGCGTGGGTGAACAGCTTCAGCGAGTGGGCGCACAACGAGTACAAGCCGAAGGGCGTGACGGTGATGGCGCTGTGCCCGGGCTTCACCAAGACCGAGTTCCACCAGCGGATGGAGGTCAAGCGCGGCGACGGGTTCATGTGGCTGGAACCTGAGTTCCTCGTCAGGACCGCGCTCGAGGACTTCGACAAGGGTCGGGTCTACTCGGTCCCCGGCGCGCAGTACAAGGCCGTACGCGCCCTGACGCGGGTCATCCCCTCCGTGGTGCTGCAGCGCTACCAGTCGATGGGGCGGAAGTAGCCAGCGCGAGGATCCGCTCGTACTCGTCGGGGTCGGTGGTGTGGCAACCCAGGTCATGATCGACCTTGCCGGTGCCGTGGTGGTCGCTGGACCCGGTGACCACCAGCCCCAGGTTGCGGGCAATGCCGCGCAGCGTTTGCCGTGCCTGCGGCGAGTGCTCCTGGTGGTCGACCTCGAGGCCGCGCAGACCGATGGCGGTCAGTCCGGCCAGGGTCTCCTCGGTCAAGGCACCCGGTGCGCGGCCCCACGGATGGGCGATGACCGGCACGCCGCCGGCCTGGCCCACCAGACCGATCGCCTCCTCGAGCGGGCACGCGTAGCGGCGGACGTAGCCGGGACGGCCGGGATTGAGGAACTTCGCGAACGCCTCGTCCCGGCTGCCGACGGCGCCGGTCGCCACCATCACGTCAGCAATGTGGGGACGGCCGGTCGCTGCGGCGTCACCGGCGCTGCGGCGTACGTCCTCCTCGGTCACGTCGACGCCCACCGCCCGGAGCTGGGCGCAGATGGCTGGCACGCGGCCGTTGCGGCCGTCGAGGATCCGGTCGAGCGCAGCCACCAGCGGGGGGTGCACGGGGTCGAGGAGATAAGCGAGCAGGTGCACGCTCGCGGAGCCGAGCCGGGTGCTGATCTCCATCCCCGGAACGAGGGTGATGCCCACCTCGTCTGCAGCACGCTGAGCCTCCGGCCAGCCGGCAGCCGTGTCGTGATCGGTCAGCGCCACCACGTCGAGGCCGGCCGCCTTCGCCTCGCGCATCAGGTCCGCCGGCGCATCGGTCCCGTCGGAGACGAACGAGTGGGTGTGGAGGTCGATGCGCACCGGACAAGTGTGTCACCCGAGCGTCCGTCCACGTGGGTCACCAGTGGGGCGGTTTGCCGCCGAAGGTCAGCTCGACGAGTCGGGCACCGGCGTCTGCTGCGTCGCACAGGACCCAGTCGTCACGCAGCAACAGCGCGGCCGACGCGGGGTAGACCACGACCCACAACCAGCGGCCTTCCGCCTCCCCCACCAGCACGGTCCGGTCGAGGTCGGGGTCCTCGCCGGTCGAGACCGTCCACAAGGGCACCGCGGCGCGTCCCACCCTGACCCGGGCGACCGGCGCCCCTTCGCCGACGCCCGCCGGGTGGCTCCGACCGAGCCGAGCCACTCGGGCGCCGAGCCCGGTGCCGGGCTCCTCGGAGACGATCAGCACGTCGACTGCTCCGTCCAGCTCGCTCATCCCCGAGCAGCACGTCATCGTGGCCATCGCCGTCCGGTCGGGGGCGGCGACCACGCCGAAGTCACTGACCTGCCAACCCGGCCCCATCGGCCACGGAAGCAGCGTCGGGCAGGCATCGGCACGAGCCAGGTGATCCATGAAGGCGTCATAGAGCGCCTCGCGCGGGCGCCACAGCGGTGTCACTGCTCGGTGTGCAGGGCACTCCCAGCCCGACTCGAGCTCATGGATCGGCTCAGCGCACTGCGGGCAGCCGGCGAGGAGCATCCACCCAGTCTCACCGCTGTGACGGCGTCGTCAAGAGTTCCAGCGGAGGAGAACAGGCGTCTCGCGCTCGTAGCCGAGGACCGACAGCGTCGACGTGTCGAGGCGGAAGTAGCGGCCTTCCGTGACCGGCTGCTCGAGCCACCGGGCAGTGAGGGCCCGTAGCGAGTGACCGTGGGCGAAGACGAGGGTACGCCCGCTGCTCGCGCGGACCTTGGCGATCACGCGGTCCAGCCGCTCCGTGATCTCGTGAGGTGTCTCGCCGCCGGGCACCGGGTGCGACCAGACGGTCCACCCCGGCACGGTCCGGCGGATCTCTTCGGTGGTCACGCCTTCGTAGTCGCCGTACGCCCACTCGACGAGGTCGTCGTCGGGAGTGGCGTCCGGGAAGCCGGCGACCTCGGCCGTGACCCGGGCCCGCTGGCGTGGACTGGTGAACACCTGGGCGAACTCGACGTCGGCGAGCCGCGGCGCCAGACCTCGAGCCACCTCGACACCGTGCTCGGTGAGCGGCAGGTCGGTGGTGGAGGTGTGTTTGCCGTCCCTGCTCCACTCGGTCTCGCCGTGACGCACCAGCCACAGCTCGGTGGTGATGGCGGGGTCGGCGCTCATGGCGCGAGTCTGACACGCCGGTTGCCCCGGTTTGCTGCCACCATCAGCGCATGACGACCCTCGGCCGCGCACGCGGTGCCGACTGCGCGGCCTTCTTCACCCAGGGTCTGGTGTTCATCTCCCTGACCACCCGCCTTCCTGACGTGCGGGAGCGATGGGACCTCGGGGAGGTGGCGCTGTCCCTGATCCTGCTGATGATGGTGGTGCTCGCCGGCGTCGGCTCGGTGATCGCCGAGCGAGCCGCCCGGTCGAACGACAGTGCGCTGGTGCTTCGAGCGGGTCTGCTGCTCATGGTGGTCGCCGTCCCCTGCCTGGTCCTGGCACCCGCCTTTGCCTTCTTCGTCGTCGGCATGGCGGTCTACGGCGTGGCGTTGGGCGTGGTGGACGCCACCACCAACATGCAGGCGGTCGCGCTGGAGCATCGCTACGGCCGGACGATCCTGCCCTCGTTCCACGGGATGTGGACGGTCGGCGGGATCGTCGGCTCCTTGATCACCTTGTCGACGAGCTCGCTGTCGTTGTCCTGGGCCGCCCTCGTCGCCCTGGTGCCGCTGACGGTGGCCTTCGCTCCGTTCCTTCCACGGGACCGCGGCGCCGACCTTCCAGCAGCTGCGACCCCCTCGGTCGTGCCCTGGCGACCACTCCTGCTCGTGGGTGCGGCACTCGTGCTCTTCTACATGGTCGACACGGCGGCCGCGACCTGGGGACCGACCTATCTCGCGGACGAGTTCGACACCCCGTCGGGGCTCGTGGCCCTGGCGACCCTGCCCTACCTCGTCGCCAGCGGTGCGATGCGGCTGGCCGGCGACCGCCTCGCCGCCCGACACGGGCCGGTGGCCCTGCTCCGGTCAGGCGCCCTGGTCGCCTTCGGTGCGCTCGGTGTCATCGTCCTGGCACCGACGTGGCCCGTCGCCGTGCTGGGCTTCACGGTGCTGGGGCTCGGCGTCGCGACGATTGCCCCGCTCAGCTTCTCGGCGGCCGCCGTGCTCGCCGGCGGTGCGGACCTGACCGGAGCGGCGAGGCAGGCTCGCGTCGACGCGGTGATCGCGCGCTTCAACCAGTTCAACTACGTCGGGGCGCTCGTGGGATCGGTGCTGACCGGCCTCGCCGGTGCTGGCTCGCTGCGGGTCGGCTTCGCCGTGCCCATGGTGCTGGTGCTCGCGCTGGTTCCGCTGGCGAAGGCCTTCGCTCCGGCTCCGGCGCCAGCCCCTCCTCAGGCCGGCATCAGCGCCCAGTAGTCGAGGTCGAGCAACACGCCGTCGGCGTACTTCCCGTCCTCGTCGCGCAGCGTCATGGACTCATCCCGGCCCCTGGTCGCGACGAGCCGGAGGCGGATGGCGCCGACGCCGGGCGCGTCCGTCGCCGCTGTGTCGAGCACCTCCGACCACGCGTAGATCGTGCGGTCCGCGTAGGCCGGGGACACGTGTGCTCCGGCGTTGATCGCCGCGATGAGCTGGGCGTTGGCCAGACCGTTGAAGGACAGGGCGCGTGCCATCGAGATGATGTGCCCGCCATAGATGAGCCGGTTGCCGTCGGGACGCACCTGGGTGTTGAAGTGCACCTTGGCAGTGTTCTGCCAGAGCCGGGTGGCCAGCATGTGCTCGGGATCGGTGAGGGTCACGCCGTCGACGTGGTCGATCTTCTCGCCGACCTCGTAGTCGCCGAGTCGGTGCTTCTCGCCGGCTGCACTGTCGTCGTACGCCGTGAAGTCGAGGCCGGCAGGGATCTTGAGGTCTGCTGCGTCGACCGCGCTCTTCAGGTCGGGCACGAAGGTCTCGGGTGCCGGTGCCTCGACGTCGCGCTTGTTGACCATCACCCAGCGGCACCAGTCGAGGGCGACCTCGCCGCGCTGGTTGAGCGCCGTCGAGCGGACGTAGACGACGCCCGTCTTGCCGTTGGAGTTCTGCTTGAGGCCGATGACCTCGCTCGACGTCCGCAGCGTGTCGCCCGGGACCACAGGCTGGTGGAAGCGGCACTCGGCGTAGCCGAGGTTGGCGACCGCATTGAGCGAGATGTCCGGAACGGTCTTGCCGAAGGCGACGTGGAAGGCGATCAGCTCCTCGACAGGGTGCTGCTGCAGGCCCACCTGTCGGGCGAACTCGGCGCTGCTGGGGAGCGCGAACCTCGTCGGGTAGAGCGCCTGGTAGAGCGCGCGGTCGCCCTCGGTGATCGTGCGCGGGGTGGCGTGCTGGATGACCTGCCCGAGGGTGAAGTCCTCGAAGAAGTTGCCCCCGTTGGTCTTGCTCGTCGTCGTGCTGCTCGTCCTGCTCATGGGCCACATCGTGCCGCACCCGCGCCCGATGGGACGCGGGTGCTCACGTGGTCATTCTCACGGTGACGGTCAGCTGCCGCCGCCACCGGCCTTGCGACGGTGCATCTTCGGCGCAGCGCCACCCTCCACCTCGGCGCCGTGGGCCTTCTCCGGCGTCGGGCCGTCCTGGTGGACGCCCTTCTCCTTGTTGTTCTTCTTGTCCAGCGCCTCGCGCATCTTGGCCTTGAGGTCTTCGTTCGACATGAGCGGATCCTCTCCTCGGTCGGCACCAGCCTGCCAGTCCGCTCCGCCGTTGGTCGAGGGGGTTACGCCGCGTACGTTCCAGCGTCATGACCGAGATGCACGGCGATGACGTCCTGGCGCGGGTCGCGGACCGCATCCTCGCCATCCCGGCACGCCGGGTCGGTGTGGACGGAGTCGACGGCGCCGGCAAGACAGTCTTCGCGGGCGCGCTGAGGCGCGCGCTCGAGGCACGTGGGGCCCCGGTCGCCTCCGTCTCGGTCGACGACTTCCACCACCGACGCGAGATCCGCTACCGGCTGGGGAAGGACTCCCCCGAGGGCTTCTGGCTCGACTCCTACGACTACGCCACCCTCCGCGCGGACGTCCTCGACCCGCTGGCACCGGGCGGGAGCGCCGCTACCGCACGGCCTCCCACGACCTCGAGAGCGACGAGCTCGTGGCGGGCGGCTGGGTGACCGCGCCACCGGGCACCGTGCTGGTCGTCGAGGGGATCTTCCTGCACCGCGACGAGCTGACCGACTGCTGGGACTTCTCGATCTTCCTCGACGTCCCCTTCGAGGTGACGGCCAGGCGGATGGCGGCCCGGGACGGGTCGAACGTCGATCTCGAGCATCCGAGGTACATCGAAGGGCAGCGCATCTACCTGCACGAGTGCGACCCCCGGGCCCGTGCACACATGGTCATCGACAACACCGACCCTTCCGTCCCGGTTCTGGTAGAACCGGCCCAGGATCCCGCTTCCACCAAGACGAAGGGCACCCAGTGGCCAGCTCGACGATCATGAACCGACGCGACGTGGAGTTCCTCCTCTACGAGTGGCTCGACGTCCCCGCCCTGGTGGAGCGGGAGCGCTACGCGGACCACAGCCGGGAGACCTTCGACGCCGTCCTGGACCTCAGCGAGCAGCTGGCGACCCACCACTTCGCGCCGCTCAACGCCCTCGTCGACGCCAACGAGCCCTTCGTCGGTGACGACGGCAAGGTCGTGCTGCCTCCCGAGCTGGCGCGCGCGCTTGCGGCGTACTCCGAATCCGGGCTCAGCGCGAGCATCTTCGACGACGCAGTCGGCGGGATGCAGCTGCCGTTCGCGGTGCACATGGCGGCCACCACCTATCTCATGGCCGCGAGCGTCGGGGCATCGGCCTACCCGTTCCTCGCCGCCGGCAACGCCAACCTGATCGTGACCCACGGCTCCCCCGAGCAGGTGACCACCTACGCACTCCCGGTCATCGAAGGCCGCTGGTACGGCACCATGGCGTTGTCGGAGCCGCAGGCCGGCTCGTCGCTCGGTGACATCACCACCCGCGCCGTGCCCCAGGACGACGGCAGCCACCGCGTCACCGGGTCCAAGATGTGGATCTCCGCCGGCGACCACGAGCTGGGCGACAACATCGTCCACCTCGTCCTGGCTCGCACCCCGGGCGCCGCCCCCGGCACGAAGGGCATCTCGCTCTTCATCGTCCCTCGCTTCCTGGTCGAGGACGACGGGTCGCTCGGAGAACGCAACGACGTGGCGCTGGTCGGCCTCAACCACAAGATGGGCTACCGGGGCACCACGAACACCCTGCTCAACCTCGGCGAGGGCTTCACCACTCCCCGCGGGGCCGCTGGTGCGGTGGGCTTCCTCGTCGGCGAGGAGGGGCGCGGTCTCACCTACATGTTCCACATGATGAACGAGGCCCGGGTCGGCGTCGGTGCCGGCGCGGTGGCGCTCGGCTACACCGGCTACCTCCACGCCCTCGAGTACGCCCGGGTGCGGACCCAGGGCCGGGCGGTCGGCTCGAAGGACCCGGCCGCTCCCCCGGTGGCGATCATCGACCACCCCGATGTCCGACGGATGCTGCTGGCGCAGAAGTCGTACGTCGAAGGCGGGCTCGCGCTCGTCCTGTTCTGCGCGCGGCTCGTCGACGAGGAACGGACCAACACCGATGCTGCCGCCGCTGCTGAGGCTCGCGCGCTCCTCGGGCTCCTCACCCCGATCGCCAAGTCGTGGCCGTCGCAGTGGTGCCTGGCGGCCAACGACCTCGCCATCCAGGTGCACGGCGGGTACGGCTACACGCGCGACTACCCGGTCGAGCAGTTCTATCGCGACAACCGGCTCAACCCCATCCACGAGGGCACCCACGGCATCCAGGCCCTGGACCTCCTGGGCCGCAAGGTCCTGGAGGGAGGCGGCGCGGCCCTGGGGGTGCTCGGCGCTCGCATCGAGGCCACCGTGCGCACCGCGTCCGAGGCGGGCGGCGAGGCAGCGCCTCAGGCCGCGGCGCTCCAGGCCGCGTGGGACGACGTCCTCCGCGTCACCGCGGCCCTGTGGGAGAAGCTCGACCCGGCCCTCGCGCTGGCCAACGCGACCCTCTACCTCGAAGCCTTCGGCCACGTCGTGGTCGCGTGGCTCTGGCTCGAGCAGCTCGGGGCCTGCGGCACGCGTGACGGCGTCTTCTACGACGGGAAGCGAGCGGCCGCGCGCTACTTCTACGCCTTCGAGCTGCCGACCATCGGCCCCAAGCTGCGGCTGCTCGAGAGCCTCGACACGACGACTCTGGACCTCGACCCCGACGTGCTCTGACGTTTCTTCCCCACCGGGTCTCCATATCGGCCGATTTCGGGGCTTCGCTGTCGGTGGTCCCTGCTTGAGTTGACCTATGACAGCGACCGCCACCACCGCGACTCTGCCGGACTCCCCGGCCGAGGTGCTGGCCGCGATGCGGGCCGAGCAGGACACCCGCCGCGCCTGCGAAGTC
>NZ_JAOPXV010000177.1 GCF_025964975.1 Nocardioides sp. | reverse complement strand
CCGGCGCGTTCGAGATCGCCGAGCGGGCCGGGCTGGTCCTCGTCCCGCACGGCGGCGAGCTGCTCGGCCCCGACCACGTGCGGACGTGCCTCGACACGCTGCACGCCCGACGGCTGGGTCACGGCATCAGGTCGGCCGAGGACGCCGACCTCCTCGCGCGCGTGGTCGACGCGGGCGTGGCCCTCGAGGTGTGCCCGGTCTCCAACGTGGCGTTGGGTGTCTACTCCGACCTCACGTCAGTGCCCCTCCCCCAGCTCATCGAGGCCGGCGCGACCATCGCCCTCGGCGCCGACGATCCCCTGCTGTTCGGCTCCAGGCTGGCCGGCCAGTACGCCACGATGCGCGCGGCGCACGATCTCGACGACGCCACCCTGGCGGAACTGGCGCGCGGCTCGTTCGCCGCGTCACGGGCACCCACCGAGACGGTCGCCGCGGCGGATGCGGCGATCGACGACTGGCTGGCGCGAGTTCCTGAGATACTTCCCCCGTGACGCCACCTGACGAGCCGCCGAGCAACCCCTACGACCCTAACTGGCCCAAGCCGGAGCAGCCCCAGAGCCAGCCCCACGACCAGCCCCCGACCGGCGCGACGCCCTACGGACAGCAGCCCCCGGCGCAGCCCTACGGCCAGCAGCCCCCGCCCGGCCAGACGCCCTACCAGCCCTACGGCCAGACGCAGCCCTACGGCCAGGCGCCGTACGGCGCACCCTCCTACGGTGGCGCGTCCGCGGCCCCGCCGCACCCGTCCGCGACGACCTCCATGGTCCTGGGCATCTGCGCCCTCGCCGGCATGTTCTTCTGTGTCGTTCCGATCCTGCTGGCGCCGTTCGCCTGGTTCATGGGCGGCAGGGCGGTCAAGGAGATCGACGCCCAGCCGGGACGTTATTCCGGCCGGGAGCAGGCGCAGGCCGGCCGGATCATGGGCATCATCGGCACCGTCCTGCTCGTGCTGGGCCTGCTCGGGATCTTCTTCCTCATCCTCAGCATCGGTCTCGCCAGCGAGTCGGCATACAACGATCCGACCTACTGAGCCTCGTCCGCTAGAGGTTGCAGCCCACGAGCACCGGCTCATTGACGAGGCGTACGCCGAAGGCCTGCTCCACCCCGTCGCGGACCTCTCGCGCCAGGGCGAGCAGGTCCTCGGTGCTGGCCTCGCCCCGGTTGGTGAGCGCCAGGGTGTGCTTGGTCGACAGGCTCGCGCGCCCGCCTCGCAGGTCGAGGCCGTAGCCCTTGACGAAGCCGGCCCGCTCGATCAGCCAGGCGGCGCTCGACTTCACGGTGCCGTCCGCCTGGGGCCACTTCGGAGCGTCGGCCGGCAGGGCCGCAGCCTGGTCCGGGCCGAGGTGCGGGTTGGTGAAGAACGAGCCCGCGCTCCAGGTGTCGTGGTCACCGGCGTCCAGGACCATGCCCTTGCTGGCGCGCAACTCCAGCACGGCGTCGCGCACCTCGCCCAGCGGGGCACGCTGGGACGTCTCGACGCCGAGGGCACGCGCGAGCTCGGCATACTCGATCGGCGCACCCATCGTGCCGGTGCGGAACTGGAAGTCGACGCTGAGCACGACGTGGCGCGAGGGGTCGGTCTTGAACCGCGAGTGCCGGTAGCCGAAGCCGCAGTCAGCGGCGGCGAAGGTACGCAGGCCGCGCAGCGACCGGTCCCAGACGCGGACCGAGGCGATGGTCTGCGACACGTCCTGGCCGTAGGCACCGACGTTCTGGATAGGGGTGGCGCCGACGCTGCCCGGGATCCCGGACAACGCCTCGACGCCGACCCAGCCCCGCTCGACCGCCGTGGCGACGAGGTCGTCCCAACCCTCACCGGCGGCCACCCGGACCATGACACCGCCGCAGACGCCCTCGCGGTCATCGGTGTCCGGGGTGACGCCCGAGGTCGCCACCTCGACGACCCGCCCGTCGAAGCCGACGTCGGCCACCACCAGGTTGGAGCCACCGCCGAGCACCAGCACCGGGGTGCCGTCGGCGTCCGCGGTGGAGACCGCCTCGACGAGCTCGGCCTCGGTGGTGGCGCGCACCCATTCTCGGGCCGGTCCCCCGAGATGCAAGGTGGTGTGGTCGGCGAGCAGGCTGGGCGATGACTCAGGCACGTACGACAGCCTTGGGCATTCCCAGCACCTTGGTGCCCTCGCACGTCACCTCGAGCGCGATCGTGGCCAGGCCGTCCTCGACCTTCTTGACGGTGCCGGAGACGTGCACCTCGACCGAGCCGCCAGCGGGGACGACGACCGGGTTGGTGAACTTGCAGCCGACCTCGACGACCTCGGCACCACCGGTCCACGTCGACACCGCGCGACCGGCCAGCCCGAGCGTCAGCATGCCGTGGGCGATCACACCCGGCAGACCCACGCTGCGGGCGACGTCCTCGTCCTGGTGGATCGGGTTGGGGTCCCCGGCGGCCTCGGCGTAGGCGACGAGGTCGGCCCGCGTCAGCTCGTAGCTGATCGGCTCGAACACGTCGCCCGGGATCATGACTGGCCCCCCGTGTGGACCAGGGTGGCCTTCGCCGTACAGACGAGGGACCCGTCGGCGTCGTGGATGGCGCTGGTCGTGCCGATGATGTCGGCACCACCGATCTGGCGCAGGCTCGCCACGCTCAGGGTCGCGGTCAGGCTGTCGCCGACGCGGATCGGGCGCTCGTAGGTGAACCGCTGCTCGCCGTGGATGATCCGGAACAGGTCGATCTGCTCCGCCGCCAGGAAGGTCTGCATGGCGTCGAAGGCCAGCACGATCGGGTAGGTCGGCGGGACGTCCTCGCCGGCGGCCGCCCCGAGGGCAGCGGCAAACGCCGCGACGTGCTCGCGGGTGACCGCGCGAGGAGTGGTCGGCGCGAACTCACGCCCCACCAGGGACTGATCGACAGGCATGGGCGTGAGCCTAAATGACGTCAACCCGCCAGGGTGCCTGGCGGGTCGACGGCGTTGATCAGATCAGCGGGTCTCGCGGTGCGCGGTGTGCGTGCGGCAGCGCGGGCAGAACTTCTTCAGCTCGATGCGGTCGGGGTCGTTGCGGCGGTTCTTCTTGGTGATGTAGTTCCGCTCCTTGCAATCGACGCACGCGAGCGTGATCTTGGGGCGAACGTCAGAGCTCTTGCTGGCCACGGGAAAGTCCTTCGTAGGTTTGAATCGATCGAGGCTGTTCGGTAGCGGGGGCGGGACTCGAACCCGCGACACCACGATTATGAGCCGTGTGCTCTAACCACCTGAGCTACCCCGCCGCCAGGCAGGCGCTTCGCCAGACTAGACGATGCTCCGACCCAGAGCCCCTTTACGGAATCGAACCGTAGACCTTCTCCTTACCATGGAGACGCTCTGCCGACTGAGCTAAAGGGGCAACGACGGAGAAGAATACACAGGCCCGTGCGGGAACCGAAATCGCCTCACTGGTCCTGGATCCGCGGCCACGGAGCGGCCTCCTCCAGCTCCAGCGCGAGCTCCATCAGACGTGCTTCGCGGCCGTGCCCGGAGCCGAACATCATCCCCTGCGGCAGGCCGGTCGAGGTGGTCGCCAGCGGCAGCGAGATCGCCGGTTCGCCGGTCGCGTTCTGCAGTGGGGTGAAGGCGACCCAGTCCATCAGCCGGTCCATCACCTGCTCGTAGTCGGCCGTCGGGTCGAGGTGGCCCACGGTGGGGGTGGCGGTGGCGAGGGTGGGGGTCAAGGTCACGTCGTAGACGGCGTGGTGCTTGGTCGCGAGCCGCCTGCTGGCGCCGAGGCCGGCGATGGCGAGCGGGAGCTTGTGCAGGTTGCGCTGGCAGTGCCGCGCCAGCCCCAGGGTGAGGTTGTCGAGCTGGGTCGCGTCCCACGTCGGGCCGTGCTGTCGCCTGCCGCTCCTGACGATGAACATGGCCAGCGAGGCCCAGTAGAGGATGAACTGGTCGGCGAAGCGGCCCGGCACGGGCGGATCGATCTCCTCGACCCGGTGGCCGAGCGACTCCAGGAGGGCCGCGGTCTTCAACGTGAGCTCCCGCACCTCCGGTGAGGCGTCGCGGCCGATGCCGCTGGTCACCACCGCGATCCGGAGCCGGGAGCGCCCGGGACGGTTGATGTCGCCGATGGGGGCCAGCCGCGGGTGGCGGAACACCTTCTCGGCCTCGCGGTAGAACGCCGCCGTGTCGCGGACGCTGCGGGTGAGCACGCCGTCGGAGACGATCCGGACGGGCATGTCGCGCATCAGCTTGTCCTGGGCCAGGCGGTTGCGGGTCGGTTTGAGGCCGACGAGTCCGTTGACGCTCGCGGGGATGCGGATCGAGCCCCCGCCGTCGTTGGCGTGTGCGATCGGCACGACCCCGGCGGCGACGAAGGCCGCCGAGCCGGCTGACGAGGCGCCGGCGTAGTGGTCGGTGTGCCACGGCGTGCGGACCGGCCCCAGTCGCGGGTGGTCGACCGCACCGCTGAAGCCGAACTCCGAGAGCCGGGTCTTGCCGAGCGGGACCAGACCGGTGGCGAGATACATCCGGGCGAAGTCGCCGTCTCGCTTGGCCGGGGCAGCCACGAAGGCGTCGCTGCCGTGCTGGGTCGGCATCCCTGCCACGTCGACGTTGTCCTTGAGGAAGGTCGGCACCCCCGCGAAGAACCCGGGGCGCGGCGCCCTCGCCTCGGCCCTGGCCCGGTCATAGGCCTCGTGCGCCAGCGCGCCCAGGCGTTCGTCAACGGCCTCGGCGCGGGCGATCGACGCCTCGATGACCTCCGGGATGGAGAGTCCCTGCCGATAGGCCGCCACCAGGCCGACCGCGTCGAGCTCCTGCAGGACGTCGTCGGCGAAGGCGTGCACGCGAGTCATGGCAAGCGAACCTAGCGAAGATCTTCACCGAACCTCCACGACTTGTCCGCCCGTCCCACCACGAGCGCGCCTAGCGTCGTCCCCATGACGACGTCGATCTACTACTCCTCCGCCGTGGCTGTCGCCGTCGGCACCGTGCTCCTCCTGGTCTTCGGCATCGGCGCGCTCGGCATCATCGGCGACGGCGGTCGGCCGGACATGTTGTACGGCGCCGCGCTCGCCGTCGGCCTTGCCGGGGCCCTGATCACGCGGTTCCGTGCCGACGGCATGGCCGTGTCCATGGCAGCCACCGCGATCGTCACGGTGCTGGTCGGGATCGGAGCGGTGGTCGCCGGGCTGCACGAGGACGGATCGGCGTTCGACGTACTCATGATCTCGAGCATGTACGCCGCACTGTTCACCACCTCCGCCTGGCTGTTCAGGCGCGCAGGCGAGACCTCCGCGGATCGCAGGACCAGCTCAGCCTGACCACACGCCGCTGGCGCCGCGCCGGTGGCACCCCACGAGGTGGTCGTCCACGATCCCGATCGCCTCCATCAGGGCATACATCGTCGTAGCGCCGACATGGGCGAAGCCGATGCGCTTCAGCTCCGTGGACAGGGCGATGCTCTCCGGGCTCGTGGTGGCCTGGTCCGCGGTGTCGTGCGGCGCGGGAGTCGTGTCGGGACGGAACGACCAGAGGAGGTCCACCAGTCCGCCTCGGTCGCGCAGGGCGACGGTGGCCCGAGCGTTCGTCACTGCGGCGTCGATCTTGCGCCGGTTGCGCACGATGCGGGGCTCGGCCATGAGTCGCTCGACGTCGCCATCGCCGTACGCAGCGACGACATCCGCCTCGAAGCCGGCGAAGACCTCCCGGAAGGCCTCCCGCTTGTTGAGGATCGTCAGCCAGGACAGGCCCGACTGGAAGGCCTCCAGGGTCAGCCGCTCGAGGTGGGCGGCCTCGCCCTCGACCGGCATCCCCCACTCGATGTCGTGATAGGCGAGGTTGACCGGGTCACCGGCCCCCCAGGGGCAGCGCGCGACCCCGTCGTCGCCGATCACCGGTCCGGTCATGCCCCCATCCTGGCAGGGCTCGACGGGTAGGTTCGGGACCATGATCGAGCTCAGCAAGGGTCAGGACTTCACCGTGGCCGACCAGGAGGGTGCGCCCCTGACCCTGGTGCAGATGGGCGTCGGCTGGGAGCACGTCCCCACGGCCGGCTTCTCCGGCAGCGGCACCGCGCCCGTCGACCTCGACGCCTCGGCAGTCCAGTTCGCCGGAGGCACGCTCTTCGACCTTGCCTTCTTCAACAACCTGACCACCCGCGACGGCTCCGTGGTCCACCTCGGGGACAACACCACCGGCCAGGGCGAGGGCGACGACGAGACGATCAGCGTCGACCTCGCGAGGGTCTACGCCAAGGTCGACACGATCCTCTTCCTCGTCAGCAGCTATCAGGGCCACTCACTGGAATACGTCCGCAACGCCTACTGCCGTCTCAGCGACGACCACGGCACCGAGCTCGCCCGGATCACCATCACCCTCGGCGTCCGCGAGACCGGGTTGGTCATGGCGAAGCTGGTCCGCGACGGCGGCGGCTGGAAGCTGCAGGCGATCGGGACCGGTATCGCCCTCAAGACGCCCACCGACTCGATCGAGTCGCTGTTGCCGTACGTGTGAGTCAGGCTCGATGTTCCGGGTTCTCGTAGTCGAAGCGCGCGCCCGCGTCCCACTGCGTCCGGGAGTTGCCGTGCGCGGGGAAACCGCCAGCGGACCGGAGCAGGGCGGCGAGCTGCATGAGGTTCCAGGTCATGAACGTGGTGTTGCGGTTGGTGAAGTCGTTCTCCGGGCCGCCGCTGCCCTCGTCGAGGTAGGACGGGCCAGGACCGGCCTCGCCGATCCAACCGGCGTCGGCATTCGGCGCAATGGTGTAGCCGAGGTGCTGCAGCGAGTAGAGGAGGTTCATCGCGCAGTGCTTGATCCCGTCCTCGTTCCCGGTGAGGAGGCATCCGGCGACCCGGCCGTAGTAGGCGTACTGCCCCTTGCCGTTGAGCTCGCCCGACATCGCATAGAGCCGCTCGATGACGCGCTTCATCACCGAGGAGTTGTCCCCGAGCCAGATCGGACCCGCCAGCACGAGGATGTCGGCGTCTCGCACGCGCGGCCACAAGGCGGGCCACTCGTCGGTGTCCCAGCCGTGGTCGGTCATGTCGGGGTAGACGCCGGTGGCCAGGTCGTGGTCCACGGCGCGGACCTGGTCCACCTCGACCCCGTGCTTGGACATGATCGCGGCGCTGGCATCGATCAGCCCCTGCGTGTTGCTCCGCTCGGGACTCTTCTTGAGGGTCGCGTTGATGAAGATCGCCCTCAGGCCGGTGAAGTCGGGGTCGGTCACGTCGACACTCAGCACGGCGACCGGCCGGTGCACCAGCCCCTGGTCAGCTCAAGTGGTGCGGGTGGTCGGTTCGCAGCGAGCCGGGGCCCTGGTCGGGAGAGCCGGGCGCCGATCCGGGCTGCGCCGGAGGACGGTCCAGCCGCACGACGATGGACTTGTAGACGGGCTGGTTGCTCTTCTCCGCGGTCGAGTCGAGCGGCACGAGGGCGTTGGCCTCCGGGTAGTAGGCCGCCACGCATCCGCGCGGCTGGTCGTAGGGCAGGACGCGGAAGGAACGCACCACCCTCTCGACGCCGTCGCGCCACTCGCTGACCAGGTCGACGAGGTCTCCGTCGACGAACCCGAGGTCACGCAGGTCGTCGGCGTTGACGAACACGACTCGGCGACCGCCCTTGACCCCGCGGTAGCGGTCGTCGAGGCCGTAGATGGTGGTGTTGAACTGGTCGTGCGAGCGCATCGTCTGGAGGAGGAAGCGGCCCTTCGCCACGTCGAGCACCTCGAGCGGCGTCGAGGTGATGACCGCCCTGCCGCTCGGGGTCTCGAAGACCCGGTTGTCGCGGGGCGGATGGGGCAGCACGAAGCCGCCTGGTTGGTCGACCTTGTCGTCGTACGACGCACAACCGGGCACGACCCGGGCGATGCGCCGGCGGATCTCGGTGTAGTCGTCGCGCAGGGTCGCCCAGGGGACGGGCGAGGCGGCGCCCAGGGTGGCCAGAGCCAGGGAGCAGACGATGTCGACCTCGGAGCGCAGGTGCTCTGACGCCGGCTCCAGGGGACCTTGGGAGGCATGCACCGCCGACATGGAGTCCTCCACCGTCACCCGCTGGACCCGGCCGCCGGTGCGGTCCTTCTCGCTCCGTCCGAGGACGGGGAGGATGAGCGCCTCTCCGCCGTGGACGACGTGCGAGCGGTTGAGCTTGGTGGAGACGTGGACCGTGAGGGCGGCGTTGCGCATCGCTGCCTCGGTGGCGGCCGTGTCGGGCGCTGCGCCGACGAAGTTGCCGCCCATGCCCATGAAGACGCGCGCCTTGCCGTCACGAAGAGCCGTGATGGCACCCACCGTGTCGTAGCCGTGCTCACGGGGCGGCTCGAAACCGAACTCGTCGCGGAGCGCGTCGAGGAAGTGCTCAGGCACGCGCTCCCAGATGCCCATCGTCCGGTCGCCCTGCACGTTGGAGTGACCGCGCACCGGGCACAGCCCGGCGCCCGGCTTGCCGATGTCTCCCCGCAGGAGCGCGACGTTGACGATCTCCTTGATCGTGGCCACGGCGTTGTGGTGCTGGGTGATGCCCATGGCCCAGCACGTGACCGTCGCCGGCGACTCGGCGAACATCCGAGCCGCCTCGGTGACCTGCTCGCGCGTGAGCCCCGTGGACGCCTCGACCTTGCTCCAGTCGAGCTCCGCGACGTGCTGGGCGTAGTCGCTGAAGCCGGTCGTGAACTCGGCGAGGAAGTCGTGGTCGACCGCGTCCCACTCGACCAGAAGCGCACCGATCGCCTGGAAGAGCGCGAGGTCACCGTTGAGGCGGACGGGCAGGTGCAGGTCGGCCAGGGCGGTGCCGACAGTCAGGCCCTTGGCGTGCTGGGGGTTCTTGAAGCGGACCAGCCCCGCCTCCTTGAGCGGATTGATGGCGACGATGCGAGCCCCGTTGGACTTCGCCTCCTCGAGCGCGGACAGCATCCGCGGGTGGTTGGTGCCGGGGTTCTGCCCCACGACCACGATCAGCTTGGCCTGGTGGATGTCCTCGAGACTGACCGAGCCCTTGCCGATGCCGATCGTCTCGTTGAGCGCCGCGCCCGACGACTCGTGGCACATGTTGGAGCAGTCGGGGAGGTTGTTGGTGCCGAAGGCCCGGACGAAGAGCTGGTAGACGAACGCGGCCTCGTTGGAGGTCTTCCCCGAGGTGTAGAAGATCGCTTCATCGGGGCTCTCCAGCCGATGCAGATGGCCCGCCATCGTGGCGAACGCGTCGTCCCAGGAGATCGGTTCGTAGTGCGAGGCTCCCGGACGCAGCACCATCGGCTCGACGATGCGGCCCTGCTTGCCCAGCCAGAACTCGGTGCGCTCGCTGAGGTCCGCGACCGAGTGGGTGGCGAAGAACTCCCGGTCCAGCAGCTGCTGGGTGGCCTCCTCGGCCACTGCCTTGGCCCCGTTCTCGCAGAACTCCGCCGTGTGCCGGTGCCCCGGCGCGGGGTCGGGCCAGGCACAGCCCTGGCAGTCGAAGCCGTCGACCTGGTTGAGCCGGAGCAGCGAGGACGCGGTGCGGCGTACGCCCATCTGGCCGATCGCGCGGCGCATTGCCACCGTGACCGCCGTCATCCCAGCCGCTGAGTGCGCCGTCGACTCGACCTCCACCTGGCTCTCGTCGATGTCGTGCTCGGGCACCTGGCGAGCACTGTTGCGCAGTCGGGCAGGCGCATCTCGCAGCTGGGAGAGAAGGGTCACTCGCTCATCCTGCCTCGTGCGTCCAGCAGGCGACCGGATCCAGGGTCGTCGGAATAGCCGGTCACGAGGGCAGGTTGGCCCCCCGTGCCCACACTCTTCGAGCCCCTGTCCCTCGGAGCGGTGACGACGCCCAACCGCGTCTTCATGGCCCCGCTGACCCGCATGCGGGCGACCCAGCCCGGCGACGTCCCCAACGACCTGATGCGCAACTACTACACCCAGCGCGCCAGCGCCGGGCTGGTCATCTCCGAGGGCACCCAGATCAGCCCCGAGGGCAAGGGCTACATGGACACCCCCGGGATCCACAGCGACGAGCAGGTCGCCGGCTGGCGCACGATCACGGACGCGGTGCACGCCGCCGGCGGCCTCATCGCCGCCCAGCTCTGGCACGTCGGGCGGGTCTCCCACGAGTCGTTCCACGACGGTGAGCCTCCGGTGTCGGCCAGCGCTGCGCCGTACCGCAACCGCACGACGATCCGCGGCGAGGACGGCCGACCGACCCGCGCCAGCTGCCCCACCCCGCGCGCGCTCGAGCTCGACGAGATCGCGCGCCTGCTCGAGGACTACCGCCGCGCCACGATCAACGCGCGCGACGCGGGCTTCGACCTCGTAGAGATCCACGGCGCCCACGGCTACCTGCTCCACCAGTTCCTGTCCCCGGACAGCAACCAGCGGGAGGACCGCTACGGCGGCTCGCTCGCGAACCGGGCTCGGCTGATGCTCGAGGTCACCGACGCCGTCGTGGGGGCCTGGACGTCCGAGCGCGTCGGGATCCGCATCTCGCCGATCGGCTCCTTCAACGGCACCGAGGATCCCGACGGTGCCGAGTCGGGTTTGTACGTCGCCCGGGAGCTCGCCCGGCGCGACCTGGCCTTCCTCCACCTCTCCGAGCCCGACTGGGCCGGCGGTCCGCAGCTCGACGACGGCTTCCGCCGCGAGCTCAGGGCAACCCATCCCGGCCCGATCATCGGGGCGGGCAACTACGACGCGGACAAGGCCCAGCGGCTGCTCGATGCGGGCCTGATCGACGCGGCGGCCTTCGGGCGCGCGTTCATCGCCAACCCCGACCTGCCCCGGCGCCTCGAGGACGAGCTGCAGCTCAACGCACCCGACCCGGACACGTTCTACGGCGGCAACGAGGCCGGCTACACCGACTACCCGGTGTACGCCTGATCCCGCAGCGGCTCCCTCGTCGCTGAGCAGTGCCAGGCCCAGCACAAGGACCCGAGAGCAGCGACGACGAGGGCAGCGGCCGCCAGCCCCAGCGGCGTGACGGCGACGAACGGGGTCACGGCCACCGCCGCGACTGCGTTGAACGCGAGCGCCAGGAAGGATGCGCACGACATCACCGCGCCCCGACGCGTCGGCAGCAGGTCGAGGGTCATCAGCTGGATCGACGGATAGGCGAGGCCGTTGCCGAGCCCGAGCAGGCTGGGCCCGATGATCGCCCACGGAAGGTCGGTCGCGAGCGGGGACACGGAGATGGCGACGCCGATGACGCCGCCGGTGACGGTGAGGCAGTAGCCGATCGAGACGAGGGTGCGCTGCGTGATCAGGCCGGCCGTGCGGCCGCTGATCAGGGAGCCGAGCATCATGGCCCCGATCATCGGGACGAAGAGCTTCCAGAAGTCGAGCTCGCCGAGCCCCAGCAGGTCGACGACGAAGATCGCGGCGCCACCGATGTAGAGGAACTGGGCGCCGAAGCTCAGAGCGCCGGCCCAGGCCAGGCGGTGGAAGGCAGGCAGGCGAGCGACCTCCGTGAGCCCGCGGACGATCTCGCTCACGCGGAGCGGCACGCGAGCCGAGACCGGGTGCGTCTCGGGCAGCACGATCGCGGTGGCGGCCATGAGCACGATCCCCAGCAGGATCTGGACGGCGAAGACCAGCTCCCACGGTCCGATCTGCAGCAGGCCGCCGCCGACGACCGGTGCGATGGCGGGCGCGACACCGAAGATCAGTGCCACCCGGCTCATCAGCCGCTGCGCCTGCTCCCCCTCGAACATGTCGCGGATGACGGTCCTGCTCACGATCGTGGCCCCGCCGGCGCTCAGTCCCTGCACGACCCTGCCGAGCAGCAGCACCTCGAAGGTCGGGGCGAACGTGCAGACAGCCGAGCCGAGAGCGAACACTCCGACAGACCACAGCATGACGGGACGCCGGCCCAGCGAGTCGGACAGCGGCCCGTGGAAGATGCTCATCGCGGCGAAGGCCAGCATGTAGGCAGTGACGATCAGCTGCAGCTGGCCGGTGCTGATGGCGAACTCGTCGCGGATGTGCGGGAACGCCGGGAACGGCGTGTCGATGCTGAAGGGGCCCATCATCGAGAGCATCGCCAGCACGAGGGGGATGAAGGCGACGAAGCGTGGTGGCGCTACCTCCTCGACGCGTCCCGATGCGGTCATCTCGCCATCAGACCACTCGTGGGCGTTGCGCCAATCATCGGCGCAGCTCTTATTGCTTCGCGCGATGTCGGTGCGAGGACCTAGGCTTGGAAGCAAATGCAGGACTTCCCACCACGGATCGCGACGTTCTTCACGGGGACGGACGACGCCCCCACCTCCGACCCCGACACCCGGTCGCCTGCGGCGTTCCTGCGGTGGATGCTGCGACAGCAGACCCGCGTCATCGTGCTGTCGTCGCTCGCGTGCCTGCTCTGGCTGATGCCCATGACGTTCGGCCCCTACATCTTCGGCAGGGCCGTCGACGAGGGGATCCTCCAGGGTTCGACGCCCGACCTGCTGATGTGGTCGGGCGTCATGCTCGCCGTGGTCCTGGTCGGCGGCACCTTCGGGGTCGTGTTCCACACCCTGATCGTGCGGAGCTGGCTGATCAGCCTCTACGGCACGACCCAGATGGTGACCCGCAAGATCGCCCAGATGGGACACGTGCTGCCGCGTCGCTCCCCCACCGGCGAGGTCCTCAGCGTCTCCTCCAGCGACTCCGACGAGTTCGGTGCCCTCACCGAGATCCTGGCGCGAACGGCGGCCCAGCTGGTCTCCTACCTCACCGTCGCGGCCATCGTGCTGTCGATGTCGTGGCAGCTCGGCGTGCTTGTGCTGGTGGCGGCTCCGGTGCTGCTGGGTGCCGCGCTCCCGCTGCTCCGTCCGCTGCACCGGCGTCAGCAGGTCGAGCGCAGTCGCAACTCCGAGCTCACCTCGATGGCCACCGACATCGTCGCCGGCCTGCGCATCCTCCGCGGGATCGGCGGCGAGGACACCTTCGGTCGCAACTACGCCCTCCAGTCCCAGCGGGCTCGACTCGCCGGAGTCTCCTCCGGTGTGTGGCAGGCGGCCGTCGAAGGGATCGGCGTCCTCTTCGCCGGCATCTTCATGGTCAGCCTCGTCTGGCTCGGCACCCGGCAGGTCAACTCCGGCGAGCTGAGTGTCGGCGAGCTGGTGTCCTTCCTCGGCTACGGCCTCTTCATGGTCGGCCCCATCCGCACCTCCTTCGAGCTCGCCCAGAAGACGACCCGCGCGCTGGTGAGCGCCCGCAAGGCGATCGCGATCTTCGAGCAGCGTCCCCCGTGGCGTGAGCCGAGCGACCCCCAGCCCCTCGACGGCAGCGCCGAGATCCACGACGAGCTCAGCGGCTTCACCGCCCGCCCCGGCCAGCTCACGGTCGTGGTGAGCGCTGTGCCGGAGAAGAGCGCCGCCCTGGCCGACCGCCTGGGCCGCTACCTGCCCCCTGACACCGACCCCGTGGGCGAGGAGGACGGGGACGGTCTCAAGGGCCGTGCCGCACGCCGGGCCCGGGCCGATCGGGAGCGCCGGCGCGCACGCATCGCCGCGCGCGACGAGGAGGTGGCGACCCGTCAGTGGGGCGTGCGCCTCGGTGGTGTCGACCTGTCCGCGGCTCGCCTCGACGACGTACGCCGACAGGTGCTGGTCAGCGACACCGGCAGCGGGCTGTTCGCCGGCACCCTCCAGGACGCCATCGACCCGCACGGCCGGCTGACGCGCGAGGAGGCCGAGGCGGCACTGCGCGTGGCCAACGCCGAGGACGTCTACGACGCGCTTCCCGAAGGGTGGCAGGGCCAGCTGGACGAACGCGGCCGCGGGCTCTCGGGCGGACAGCGACAACGAGTGGTGCTCGCACGCGCGCTGGCCGCCGACGCGCCGATCCTGGTGCTCGTCGAGCCCACGTCGGCAGTCGACGCCCACACCGAGGCCCGCATCGCGGAGCGCGTGACCACCCTGAGGCACGGCCGCACGACGGTGGTCTGCACGGTCTCGCCGCTGTGGCTGCACCACGCCGACCGCGTCGTGCTGCTCGAGGACGGCCAGGTCGTCGCCGACGGCGAGCACGCCACACTCCTCGCCCACGACCCCGTCTACCGAGGTGTCGTCGTCCGGTCGCTGGACGACGTGGACGAGGTGCTGCTGCGATGACGGACCTGCTGGCCACGTCGCCGGACACCTGGCGCGAGCGCGACCTCGACCCGCCCGTGATCCCACCGGAGCTGCTGCCGCCCGGCAAGGTCTCGTGGCGCGAACGCAACGCCGCCTTCTGGCAGCGCCACGACGTGCGTCGTCAGCGTGCCGAGGACGTCTACGCCGCGTCCCGCAACCCCGAGCGTGGCTGGCCGGTGTCGGGCAACCGCGCCGTCCTCGCCTTCTTCCGCGAGCTGCTGGTGAGCCGACGCGGCATGTTCACGGCCCTGGTGGTGCTCAACGCCCTGGCGGCCGCCACCGGGCTGCTGGTGCCGCGCCTGCTCGGCGAGCTGGTCAACACCACCGTCGACGGGGGAGGCGGCCTGCCTCTCGACACGCTCGCCCTGGTCATCATCGGCGTGGTGCTCGCCCAGGCGGCGCTGACCTTCGTGGCTCAGCGCACCTCGACGTACTTCGGCCAGGACCTCCTGTCGACGGCCCGCGAATACATCGTCCGCACGATCCTGCGGCTTCCTCTCGGCGCGGTCGAGGGCGCCAGCACCGGCGACCTCGTCACCCGTGTCACCCGCGACGTCGGCACGATGAGTCGCTCGGTCCAGTACGGCCTGCCCATGGCGATCATCTCGCTGCTGACGGTCGTCCTCTCGGTCGGCGCGATGCTGCTCAACTCCGTCGTCCTGGCGGTGCCGGCGCTGCTCACCTTCGCGACGTCGGCCTGGGCGGTGCGCGGCTACCTCCGCCGGGCCCCCAAGGCCTACATCACCGAGGGCTCCACCTACTCGCGCATCAACACCACCCTCACCGAGACCGTCGAGGGCGCCCGAACCGTGGAGGCGCTGGGACTCTCCGGGGTGCGCGTGCGCGCCGGCAACGACGACATCGAGGTCTCGGCGCAGGCCGAGCGCTACACGATGTCGCTGCGCAACATCTTGTTCGTCGCGCTCAACTTCGCCTTCGGCACGCCGCGGGTCGTCACCCTCCTCGTCGGCGCCTACGCCTACCACCGGGGGTGGGTCGACCTCGGTCAGATCACCGCCGCCGTCCTGTACGTCGAAGCGCTGTCCGATCCCCTCGACCGACTGATCAGCGAGGTCGACCGGCTCCAGGTCGGTGCCGCGTCGACGAGCCGCCTCCTCGGCATCGCCGAGGTCAAGCCCGACCGGTCACCTGGAGACCGACTGCCCGACGGCGTCGAGCTCGTCGCCGAGGACCTCCGGTTCGCCTACCGTCCCGGCCACGACGTGCTCCACGGGGTCGACCTGCGGCTGGGCGTGGGCGAGCGGCTGGCCATCGTCGGGCCGAGCGGCTCGGGCAAGTCCACGCTGGGCCGCCTGCTCTCCGGCATCAACCGACCGCGGACCGGTTCGGCGACGATCGGCGGCGTCGAGCTGGTCGACCTGCCGCTCGAGGTCCTCCGTACCGAGGTGGCGCTGGTGACCCAGGAGCACCACGTGTTCATCGGCTCGGTCCGCGAGAACATCGTGCTGGCGCGCGAGGACTCCGACGACGACGCCGTCCGCCAGGCACTCAGCGCGGTCGGCTCACTCCTGTGGGTCGAGCGTCTGCCCCAGGGACTCGACACGATCATCGGCTCGGGCCGCTATGCCCTGACGCCCGCCCAGGCCCAGCAGGTCGCCCTGGCGCGCCTGATCATCGCCGACCCGCACACGCTCGTGCTCGACGAGGCGACCTCGCTCATCGACCCACGCACTGCGCGCACGCTCGAGGGCTCGATGAACAACCTGCTTGCCGGTCGGACCGTGGTCGCGATCGCCCACCGGCTCCACACCGCCCATGACGCCGACCGCATCGCCGTGGTCATCGAAGGCCGCATCGTCGAGCTCGGCAGCCACGACGAGCTGGTCGAGCTCGACGGCGAATACGCCGCCCTGTGGCGAGCCTGGACCAGCTGAGCGTCGCCCGGCCTCGGTCAACCGGCGTCAGCGGACCCGGCCGAGGTGCAGGAGCGCCAGCATCAGAGCCGCGACGGACTCGCCGTCGGTGATCTCGCCCCGCCCGACCATCGACAGGACGTCCGCGACGGGCACTCGACGAACGGCGGAGATGCCCTCGGCCGCCTGCTCGGCCCGGTCCTCGCTGACGCAGGTGACGCCTCGAGCGAGGAAGAAGTGCTCGGGAGCCTCGCAGATCCCGTTCAGCGCCTGCAGCGTGCCGAGCCGAAACCACTCCGCGGCCTCGTGACCCGTCTCCTCGAGCAGCTCACGCCGAGCGGCCGCAAGCGGGTCCTCGCCGTCGGTGCCCCCGGCCGGCACCTCCAGCGAGGGTCCGACGGTGTGGCGGTCGACCTGCACGAGCAGCAGCTCGTCGTCGTCGGTGAGAGCGACGACGAACACGGCGGGATGGCGCACGCTCATCACGCCGTAGATGCCCTCGTCCCCGCCCGGCCTCTCGACGGCGTCCTCGCGCACCCGCATCCACGGGTTCTCGTAGACGACCCTGCTCGACACGACCGGCCACGCCATGCGGGTGACCCTAGGCCACCGCTCAGTCGGTGCTGTCGACCGCAGCGGGTCCACGCCCCGCCCAGGTCCACGCGTAGGCCGGGTCCTCGACGGCGAGCCCGCCCTCACCGAGATCGAGCGGAGCGAAGGTGTCGACCATGACGGCCGACTCGTCGAAGTAGTCCGCCCCGAGCGACGCCTCGATGGCCGCCGGCTGTGGCCCGTGTGCGAAGCCGCCCGGGTGCAGGGAGATCGAGCCGAGGTTGATCCCCGATCCCTTGCGTGCCTCGTAGTCGCCGCCGACGTAGAACATCACCTCGTCGCTGTCGACGTTGGAGTGGTAGTACGGCACCGGGATGGCGAGCTCGTGATAGTCCACCTTGCGCGGCAGGAAGTTGCAGATCACGAAATTCCCGCCCTCGAAGACATGGTGCACCGGCGGCGGATGGTGGATCTTGCCGGTGAGCGGCATGTAGTCGTCGATGTTGAACGTGTAGGGGTAGAGGCAGCCGTCCCAGCCGACCACGTCGAAGGGGTGGGTCGCGTAGGTCATCCGGGTGCCGACGATCCCGGCGCTGGTGCGGTGCTTGACCAGCACCTCCACGTCGACGCCCTCGACGAGCAACGGCTCGCTCGGCCCGTGGAGGTCGCGCTCGCTGTAGGGCGCGTGCTCGAGGAGCTGCCCGAATCGCGACAGGTAGCGCTTAGGCGGGTGGATGTGGCTGTTGGCCTCGATCGCGAAGAGCTGGGAGGCCTCGCTCGGGACCCACCGGTGGGTGGTCGCGCGCGGGACCACGACGTAGTCGCCCGCGCGGTAGGGCACGACTCCGAACACCGACTCGACGGTGCCGGCTCCCGACTCGACGTACACGCACTCATCGCCGATGGCGTTGCGGTAGAGCGGGCTCGCCTCAGTGCCGGTGACCACGTAGCCGATGCGCACGTCGTTGTTGCCGAGGATCATCCGCCGTCCCTCGACGGGACAGGGCTCCGTCGTCAGGTCGTGGAGCTTGAGGTGACGCGCCTTGAGAGGGTGGTTGGGCGTACGGCTCTGGTCGGGAAGTTCCCAGACCTGGCTGTCGACCAGGGCCGACGGAACACCGCGGTGGTAGAGCAGCGCGGAGTCTGAGGAGAACCCCTCCTCCCCCATCAGCTCCTCGTAGTAGAGGCGCCCGTCGGGGTCGCGGTGCTGGATGTGCCGCTTGGGCGGGACTGCCCCGACACTGCGGTAGTGGGCCATCAGCCATCCCTCCGGTCGTCCGATAATCGGACCAACCCGTCCGTTATGCGCGATCTGACTACAGTAGCCCCGTGAGCACCGAACTGCCAGCCCATGTTTCTGGGGCCTCCGGGGTCCCGCCCCTGTGGTCGGGCTTCCTTGACGACGCCGCCGTCTTCCCGCCCGGCAACGCCGCGCTGCCTGACGCGGTCGCAGCCTTCCGGGCTCGCCGGGACGAGTGGTATGCCGACCTGGTGGCCTCCCTCGTCGTCACCGATGAACGCGTACCGGCCGTGTCGGACCCCGACATCCCGCTCTCGATCGTGGTCACCGGGGGCGCCGGGGCGATCGCCGGTGCCCTGCGGCTTGCAGTCAAGGCGGGCAACCCGGTCGCCGGTCTCGAGATCGCGCTGCGCGACCCCGACGACCTGGCCGGCAACGCCCGACGGGTGGTGGCGGCCGTCGACGCCGCCCGCGTCGACGGCCTGCTCGACGACGAGACACCGGTCTTCGTCGAGCTGCCCCCGACCGAGGTCACGCACGGTTGGGAGTCCGCCGCCGACGAGGTGGCGGGCGCCGAGCTGAGGCTGAAGTTCCGCACCGGCGGGGTGGAGGCGCATTTCTTCCCCAGCACCCAGCAGGTCGCGGCGTGGATCGACGCCGCGCTCGACCGAGAGGTCGCGTTCAAGTGCACCGCCGGCCTCCACAACGCCGTACGCCACCGCGACCCCGAGACCGGGTTCGAGCACCACGGCTTCCTCAATGTCCTGGTCGCCACCCAGCGACTCTTCGACGGCGGCTCCGATGCGATGGCCGACCTGGAGGAGAGTGACGCGAGCGCCCTTCTGGATCGGGCCGCCGACGTCGACCTGGCGCGGGCCCGCCGGTGGTTCACCGGCATCGGGTCCTGCTCGATCCTCGAACCCCTTGCCGACCTCACTGACCTCGGACTGATGGAGCGACCATGACCTTGTCGACCAGCTGGGTGGACGGAGCTGCGGGCTCCCTCTTCGACCTCGACAACCTTCCCTACGGCGTCTTCTCGACCCGCGACGACGGGGCTCGGCGCGTCGGCGTCCGCATCGGCGACCACGTGCTCGACCTGGCCACGGTGGCCGAGGTCGGCGATCCCGCCTCAGCCTTGGCCGCTGTCTGGCGCACGCCGTCACTCAACGCCTTCATGGCGATGGGCCCGGAGCAGTGGACGGTCGCCCGTGACTGGATCACCGAGGTGCTCCGCGACGAGCTGCATGCCGAGCGCACATCACCCCACCTCCATCGGCTCGACGCGGTCGAGCTCCATCTGCCGATCGAGATCGGCGACTACGTCGATTTCTACGCCTCCCTCCAACACGCCTCCAACGTCGGCCGAATGTTCCGGCCCGACCAGGAGCCGCTCCTGCCCAACTGGAAGCACCTCCCTGTCGGCTACCACGGCCGCTCCGGCACGGTGGTGCCGAGCGGCACCGACATCGTGCGTCCGTGCGGTCAGCGCAAGGCGCCCACGGAGGACAGCCCGACCTTCGGCCCGAGCCGGCGGCTCGACATCGAGGCCGAGCTCGGCTTCGTGGTCGGCGTCGGTTCGACCCTGGGCCAGCGCGTCGGCACCGACGCCTTCGCGGACCACACCTTCGGGGTCGTCGGCCTCAACGACTGGTCGGCCAGGGACATCCAGGCCTGGGAGTACGTCCCTCTCGGCCCGTTCCTCGGCAAGTCCTTCGCCACCTCGATCAGCCACTGGGTCACCCCGCTGGCCGCCCTCGACGCTGCGTGGACCGACCTGCCGGGCCAGGACCCGGAGCCGCTCGACTACCTGCGCGTGGAGCGACGCTCGGGGCTCGACATCGAGGTCGAGGTGCTGCTCAACGACATCGTGGTCTCCCGGCCGCCGTACTCCTCGATGTATTGGTCGCCGGCGCAGATGCTCGCCCACACCACCGCCAACGGCGCGAGCGTCCGCACCGGCGACCTGTGGGGATCGGGGACCATCTCCGGTGGCGAGCCCGAGCAGCGCGGCTCCTTCCTCGAGCTCTCCTGGGGCGGGGCGGAGCCCTTCACCGTCTTCGGCGTCGAGCGCTCGTTCCTCGAGGACGGCGACACCGTGACGCTGCGCTACACCGCTCCCGGGACCTCGGGCGGACGTATCGCGCTCGGCGAGGTCACGGGTCGGGTCCTTCCTGCGACCTGAGCCGGAACGTCCCTAGTCTGTGCCTGTGAAGCAGCTCGGTCAGTACCCCGGCCCCCGGCACGTCATCGCACACCTCTCCGACCCGCACCTGCTGGCGGGAGGTGCCTTGCAGTACGACGCCATCGACACCGAGGCAGGGCTGCGGCTGTCCCTCGAGCGGCTCGCAGCGGTCGACCCGCCGCCGCAGGCGCTGGTCTTCACCGGCGACCTCGCGGACAAGGGCGAGCCACAGGCCTACACCCGGCTCCGCGAGATCGTCGAGCCGGCAGCCGAGGCGATGGGTGCCGAGGTGATCTGGGTGATGGGAAACCACGACGAGCGCTCCGACTACTCGCGCGGTCTCTTCGGCGAGGCGTCCGACGCTCCGCAGGACCGCGTGCACGAGATCGACGGCCTGCGGATCATCTCCCTCGACAGCAGCGTGCCGGGCTACCACCACGGCGAGCTCTCCGACGACCAGCTGACGTGGTTGGCCGAGGTGCTTGCCACACCTGCCGAGCACGGCACCCTGCTGGCGCTGCACCACCCGCCGATCCCGCTCCCGATGCTGCGCGCCGCCGAGCTCATCGAGCTCCTCGAGCAGGACCGCCTGGCGGCCGCCCTCGAGGGCTCCGACGTGCGGGGGATCCTTGCGGGCCACCTGCACTTCTCGACGTACTCCCTCTTCGCCGGCATCCCGGTCTCCGTCGCCTCCGCGAGTTGCTACACGAGCGACCCCGCGCCGGTGGACCGCTTCGTGTCGGGGGTGAGCTCGGGCCAGGCGTTCACGATGGTCCACGCGTACGCCGACCGGCTGGTCCACACGATCGTGCCCCTCGACACCGGGACCGAGGTGACCGCCGTGGGCCTCGACATCATGGCTGCTGTCGAGGACCTCACGGCGGAGGAGGCGCGGGAGCTCGCATCGAACAAGACGTCACCGTTCAACGCCCAGCACGAGCTCGAGGAGGGCCAGGATCAGCTGCCGGTGACCACGACGTAGAAGCGCTTGCGGTTGCCGTCGGTGGTGACCTTGCCGTCGCTCAGTCGCGGGCTGACCACGAGGTGGTTGGTGTTGCCGGTGCCGGGCGGGGCACAGTTGACGACGCCGGGCTGGCACATCGCGACCGCGATCTCACCGGAGAACTCCGGGTTGAGGTCAGGGCCGTCCGCGCGGCCGTTCGTGATGGTGTCGCCGTTCTGGTCGGCGGTGTTCTGGAGCGCGATCGTCGCGACGATCCCGTTGTTGCTGAGGTCCTCACCGGCGTTGATGTAGACGTTGCCGTTGGCACGCACGCCGGCGGCGTCCGTGGCAGTCGGAGCCAGCACCGGGTACCCGGCGGTCACGGTGAAGCCACCGGACTGGGCGATGATCGCGCCGGACGCGTCGACGAGCGCCCAGCGACCGACACCGGCCGGCCCTGCCGGGCCTGCGGGGCCGGTGGGGAGCTTGGCGAAGTCGCGGGCCTTCAGCGACCCGTCGCGGACGTCCATCGAGCCCAGCGAGCTGTTCTTGATGTCGCGGCCCTTGAGGTTCTGGTCCTTGACGTCGACAGACTTGATCGAGTCGTTGCGGATGTCGTCCGAGCCGAGCAGGCCGGCTGCTGCGACGGACGTCCCGCTGGTGGCGATGACGAGAGCGAGGATGGACACGGCCATGGAGGGCGACGGACGCCTGAGTTGAAGGTTCATACGACGTGTTCGGAGTGACCCCCGTCACGGATTGGTCCGGTCACAGACCGGAGTCGGGCAGACCCGGATGCGTCCATTGCCGGCCGGCGCGCAGCTCGTCGGTGGCGCCGGGATGGTGCCGGTCGAGGTGGGTGATGGCGCGGCGGCGGTAGCGGAGGATCTGGATGATCCCCACCGCCCAGAAGAGGAGCTGGACGCTGAGAGCCCACCGGAAGTCGGTGAGGTCATAGCTGCTCATCCCGCCGGACTCGCGCAGGTCGAGCACGAGCCCGATGAGCGCCATCACGATCAGGGCACCGAGGAACCCGCCGCCATTGATCAGCCCGTTGGCCCGACCGGCGGCCTGCGACGGCGTGAAGGTCCGCGCCAGGTCGAAGCCGACCATGGACGCGGGACCACCCGTCGCGGTCGCGAACGCCATCACGACGATCAACGGCTTCGGCGCCGGGCCGTTCCAGGCCAGCACGGCCGCCCAGCTCGCGGCCATCGTGACGACGATCGCGATCACGATGAACGAGCGTCGATAGGGGTGTCTCGTGACGAGCGCGCCGAGCACGAGTCCGCTGATCACCACCCACACCACCATGGACGTGAGGAGCAGGCTCGCCGCCCGACCGCTCCAGCCCTCGCCGCGGACGAGGAACGGGAAGCCCCACAACAGCACGAAGGAGTTGATGGCGAACTGCGAGGAGAAGTGCGACCACATCCCCAGCCTGGTGCCGGGGTTGCCCCACACCACCCGGACCGACCGTGCCACCGCGCGCAGCTTCGCGTGCACGACCGTGTCCGTGCGGTACGGCGAGTCCTTCACCAGCATGAGCAGCGCGACCATCAGCACCAGGCCCATCGTCGAGCTCAGCCCGAACGCCTTGGTCCAGCCCAGCCGGTCCAGGGCAAGTGACAGCGGTGCGGCCGCCACGATGGCGCCGAGCTGGCCGGTGATGCCGGTGAGCTGTACGACGAACGGCGTCTGCCGGACCAGGAACCAGGCCGTCACCAGCCGGATCACGCTGATGAAGGTCATCGCGTCGCCCGCACCGAGGAGTGCCCGGGCCCCCACCGCCGTCGAGAACGACGTCGCGAACGCGAACCCGAGCTGTCCGGCGGTCATCAGCAGGAGCCCGCAGAACAGCAGTCGACGCGAGCCGAAGCGGTCGAGCAGCACTCCGACGGGCACCTGCAGTGCGGCGTACACCAGCAGCTGGAGGACCGTGAAGAGCGAGAGCTGCGCCGCGGTGATCTCGAACCGTTCGGCCGCGACCAGTCCCGCGACGCCGAGCGAGCTGCGGTTGAAGATCGCCAGCCCGTAGATCGCCAGTGCCACCGACCAGGTCACCCAGGCCCGGCGCTTGCCGATCTCGTGGAGCTGGGTCGGGCTCATGGGGCCAGTCTGCTCGGCGCACGGTTCGCAGCCACAGGCGGACCGTCCAGGTGTGTGAGTCCAGGACATTGTCCCCTTGTGATCGCGGACAGGAGGGTGGGCGGCCATGACATCCAGCACGAAGAAGATGGCGACTCGCGGAGTGGTCCTGGCGCTGCTGGCCGGCACCACGATCCTCGGCCTCGCCGCACCTGCTGCAACTGCCCCGTCCCCAGGTTCGGGCGCCGGGGGCGCGGGGCCGTGCGCCCGGGCGGACCGCCTCCAGGTTCGCGGCGCCGAGAAGCAGATGTTCGCGTGCCTCGACGACCTGACCACTGCGGGCACGGTCGTCTCCGGGCACACCAACCAGGCCGACTGGCAGCGCCTCCATGCCCCTGGCGCCACCAACCCCAGCAATGTCCCGAGCGTTCAGGTCGACGGGTACTTCCCCGACACCTCGACGACCAACACCAACAACGGCTGGCGGCACGACGCGCAGTTCGTGATCCGCCTTCCCGAGGAGTGGAACGGCGACATCGTCATCACGGGGACACCCGGGGTGCGTGGCCAGTACGCCAATGACTTCATCATCAGCGACTGGGTACTGAGCAAGGGCTACGCGTTCGCCGTCACCGACAAGGGCAACACGGGCGCCTCGTTCTACCGCGACATCCGCGCCGGGCGGGTCGATCCGCGAGTGGCACCGCCGAGTGACCGAGTCGACCCGCGCCACCGCGCGCGTCGTGCGATCGGCGTACGGCGACAAGGCCGACCGGACGTACATGGCGGGCATCTCCAACGGCGGCTACCTGACCCGGTGGCAGCTGGAGAACAACCCCCAGCTCTTCGACGGCGGGCTCGACTGGGAAGGCACCCTGTTCCGAGCGGAGCGGATCTACCGCGAGGAGCTGGACCCGGAGAGGGACGGAGCCCTCGACGCAGGCGTGCCGTTCTGCACCAGCGGGACGCCATACTGCACGCCGACTACGACTACGACGCCCGTCCCGCACCCGTGGAGGAGGCCGTCCGCTCCATCTCCCTGACCGGAAACATCAAGCGCCCGATGATCACCGTCCACGGCGACCTGGACACCCTGCTGCCGCCGGCTGTCGACTCCGACGTGTACGACCAGCTCATCGACGAGGCCGGTCGCTCCCGCCTGCACCGCTACTACCTCGTCGAGGACGGCACTCACGTCGACGGCCTGTACGCGGCCTACCCGGACCGCCTGCGCCCACTCCTCCCTGCGCCAGGGACACCTTCGACCTGCTCACGGCCGGGGTCGAGCAGGGACAGGCTCCACCGCCCGACCACTTCGTCCCACGGCCGAACGACGGCGACCTCATGAACACCTGCAGTCTCTGACGCAGCGACAACGAACGGACGACGCAGAACGGCCGGACCCCGTGGGGGTCCGGCCGTCTAGCGTGTGGCAGATGAAGGATTCGAACCTTCGAAGGCATAAGCCGACGGATTTACAGTCCGCTCCCATTGGCCGCTCGGGCAATCTGCCGGTGCCCGGACCCGACTTGAGTCGGCCGCAGGCGAGACGAAACAATAGCGCAGGCACCACACCAGACGAAAACCGCCGGGAAGCCGGCAAGGAGGAACCACCATGGCTGACGCGAGCTTCGACATCGTGAGCAAGCTCGACCGGCAGGAGGTCGACAACGCGCTCAGCCAGGCCGCGCGCGAGATCGCCACCCGGTTCGACTTCAAGGGAACCGGCGCCTCGATCGAGTGGAAGGGCGAGCAGGCCATCGAGATCACCGCGTCGGCGGACGACCGTGCCAGCGCCGTGCTCAGCGTCTTCCAGGACAAGCTGATCAAGCGCGACCAGAGCCTGAAGATTCTCGATGCCTCCGAGCCGCGCCAGTCGGGCCAGGTCTCCAATATCGACATCACTCTCAAGGAGGGCATCTCCTCCGAGGACGCCAAGAAGATCTCCAAGCTGATCCGCGACGAGGGCCCCAAGGGCGTCAAGGCGCAGGTCCAGGGCGACGAGCTCCGGGTGTCCTCGAAGAAGCGCGACGACCTCCAGGCCATCCAGCAGCTCGTGAAGAGCCAGGACTACGACTTCGCGGTGCAGTTCACCAACTACCGCTGAAACGTCTGGGTCGCCGCCCGGCGGTCGCGGTATCGAGCTCGAACG
>NZ_JAOPXV010000173.1 GCF_025964975.1 Nocardioides sp. | reverse complement strand
GCTGCCGATCTCGATCTTGCGGCGGATGTCTGCCTGGACCTCGCGACGGAGGTCACCCTCGATCTTGAAGTTGGCTTCGATCTCATCGCGAAGCTTGACCAGCTCCTCGTCACCGAGCGTGTGAACGCGCGCGTTCGGGTCGACCCCGGTGGCGGCGAGCAGCTGCTGGGAGCGGGTACGGCCGATGCCGTAGATGTAGGTGAGTGCGATCTCGATGCGCTTGTCGCGCGGGAGGTCAACACCAACGAGGCGTGCCATGTGGCGGTTTCCTTGTCTGTTCTCGCGTTGGTTTCTGGTCGTGTCGCGCCCCATCCCGCCTCGGGTGGGCTCCGGCCAATGCTCCGGAGGTGAGTTCGGTCAGGTGCCCGGAGGCTCCTGCCTAGCGATCACGTTGTGATTTTGTGGTCGATCTGGATTTCCCTCGGGAGCAAGCTCCCATCGGGCTCGTGCTGCCCTTCAGCTCCGGCTGCGCCGTACCTGAAGGTCGTCACTCACCCTTGACGCTGCTTGTGACGCGGGTTCTCGCAGATGACCATGACGCGTCCGTGCCGACGGATGACCTTGCACTTGACACACATCGGCTTGACGCTCGGGTTGACCTTCATTGATGAAGTCCTTGCTGCTCGGCTGGTTACTTGTAGCGGTAGACGATCCGACCTCGGGTCAGGTCGTAGGGGGAGAGCTCCACCACCACGCGGTCCTCAGGGAGGATCCGGATGTAGTGCTGGCGCATCTTGCCGCTGATGTGAGCGAGAACCTTGTGGCCGTTGCTCAGCTCGACGCGGAACATGGCATTGGGCAGGGCTTCGGTGATAGTGCCCTCGAGCTCGATCACGCCTTCTTTCTTCGGCATGTCCTCCACAATCTGTTGTTCGGTCATCTACCGTCTGGTGCTCACCCCACTGGTGTGGAGCGGTCGGCCCGGGAACCTCCGCCCTGGGGCGGTGGACCTCGTGCGGTGGTCCGTGGTGACTCATCCCGGGCACGCAGCGAGGCGCTCCTGCGAGCGAACTCTGCGATGATCGGGCAGCCGCGAGGCACCACGAAACGCAACCCACGTTGGGTCGACACGCCAGTTTAGTGCGCCCGGAGATGAAAACACCAATCACGACGAACGGCGTGACCCCCGGGCCCGTGTACGGGCAGACGCGGTTGTCCGGTTCTTCCGCAGCGATGCCGGACTGATCGCCGCCGCCCAGCGGCGACGACGCCCCACGGCCCGTGACATGGCCTGGCGCTCGGACTCGACCGTCTCCCAATAGGCCGCCGCGGCCTCGGCGGCGGGCACCGCTGGTCCGAAGACGAAGCTGTCCGCGCGGCGGGCCAGCGCAGGCGCTGACCCCGACACGATGGAGCCCGACTGCTCGCGGCGGGTGACCGTGGGACCCAGCGGCACCGGCTGACCAAGGTCGCGGGCATGGTCGACGAGCTCGCGCCAGGCTCCCACGATGCGTGCGGACATGCTAGCGGTGGTACGCCGCCGTCGCCGGCGCAGCGCCTTGAGCCCGATGATCGAGGCAAGGATCGCCGCCACGAGCAACAGCGACCCGCCGACGTACGTGCCCCCTAGCACGAGCCAGCCCGGGAGGCTCTCCGCCAACGACTCCTCCTCCGCGGTCTCCCTCTTGTCGTTCTTCTTGGTCCGGCGTTCCTTGAGGTCTGCGTCGCTCTGGTCGCCGGCGTCCGAGGGCGGTGGGATCGGGGCGGGCGGCGGCACGATGGTCCCGCTCATGGGAGTGTTGGTCTCGGGCAACCTCTCGGCAGGGGGCTCGTCGGACATGAACCGATCGGTCTCCAGGGTTCGCCAGGAGCCGTCTGCCGCCCTGAGCTCGACCCACGCCTCGACCTGCTCGCCGGTGACGACGCCGCTCTCGGGGACCACAGCACCCAGCACGACCCGCGCAGGAACCCCAACCTCGTTGGCCAAAAGCGCCATCACGGCGGCGTACTGCTCGTCGTTGCCGACCATCTGCTGGTCGTTGATGAACTCGTCGGAGAGTCGCATCAGGTTGTGGCCCGGGTGGTAGACCTGTTCGGCCTTGGTGACCCCGTCGGAGTACTTCCCCTCGGACCTCAGACGCTCGGCGATCGCCAGCACCCGGGCCATGGGAGTCGTGGCCGTGGCCGACCAGTCGGTCGCCGGGGCCTGGAGGAACCCGGTGCCGGGGGGCGACGGCTCCAGCGTCGTGGAGGCAAGAGTCTGCTCGTCGACCGCGTCGAGCGGTTGCACCGCAGTGAAGGAGTAGGTATCGCCCTCACGGATGCCGGACGGCACGACCGCGGTTGCGGTGGCGAGGTTGTAGCGGAAGGACTCCGCCTTCGACTCCGGATCGCCCAACCGGAAGTCGACCTCCTGCACCGCACCGATGGTGGGCAGCCAGACGCTGTCGTACGCCTCGCCGATCGTGACGGTCGCCTCGATCTGCTTCCCCTGCACCGGGTTGTCGATCGTGGAGGACACACGTTGGAAGGAGTCGTCGGCGGCGCCGGGGATCGCATCGTTGGTGGCGCCCCAGACCAGGCCGTCATAGGTGTCCATCGCCGCGATCCGCACCCGCGCGCCGGCCGGAGCGCCCTCGATGGTGAACAGGGTCTTCTCGAAGACGTTGGCCGGGTCGGACTTCGGCCGTAGGTCGATGTACTTGCGGAAGCCCGCCAGCGGCGAGGGGTAGCGGCCGATGTCGAAGGGCGGTTCGACCCACGACCGCACCACGGTGCGCTCGTCGTCGTCCGCCCCCGTGACGATCCCGCTGGCCGGCAGCGCCAGCGCCGAGGCCACGACGACCAGCACGGCACCAAGGGCCAGCCTGCCGTAGCCCGACGATCCGCCGTGGACGGTCGCCGAGGCGCGACGGGCTCGGACGGCCAGCCATCCCAGCGCCACGGCCGCGAAGACCGTGCCCTGCACCACGACGGAGTGCGGGTGGCGCACGCCCAGGAGGATCACGGCGACCAGCACGGCGGTCAACCCGAGCACGGGCAGCAGGGCTGTCACCCAGGAGCGCTTCCCGGTGAAGCCGCTCAGTGCGGTGCCCACGAACCCCGCCACCAGCCCGAGCAGCCACGGCAGGACGAGCAGCGGCCCGTCACCGTCGACTGGCGGCAAGGTCGTCAGCATGTCCTTCCAGCCGAAGACCGCCTGCTCCATCAGGGTGCCGAGCGTCGTACCCCCCGGAAGGAAGGCCGTGTCGCCCACCGACCGCAGGCACAGCGGACCTCCCAGCACGAAGAACAGGAACGCCAGGATCACGACAGGCGCGATCAGGGGCCACCCCAGGGCGCGGGTCAGCCGGGTGACGGCGATGCCGAGGACCACCCCGAGCATCGCGACGACGAGGAAGGCCCCGCCAGTGAACGACGTGGCGAACCCGCTCAGGGCCAGCCCGCTGAGCACCAGGACCGAGGTGAGGTCCACCGCAGTCGCCGCGTCGGGCACGAGCCTGCTGCCCCGTGAGCGGGTGACGGTCTCGGCCGCGTTGACGGCGTTCGTGGTGCTCACTTGACGCTCCACCGGAGGACGCCGCCGAGGTCGTCCTTGTCAGCCAGGTGCAGCACCGGGAGCCCCATCGTCTCGGTGACCCGGCTCGTACCGGAGGGGTCGATCAGGATTGCGTAGCGCCGCACCTCGGGCGGGAACGCAGCCGCACCGCGCAACATGTCGGCGAACTCCGTGCCGGGGCCCCCCACGAGGAACAACAGGCTGCAGTCGGGGGCGACCTGGGTGGCCCGGCGAGCCGCCACCACGATGCCGGTGCGGCCGTGCTCGGCACGACACACGGCATCGAGCGCGAGGTGCCCGTTGGCTCCGGTCGACGCCGTCTCGCCGCAGACGAAGGACACCTCGAACTCGTCGAGCACCGCGCGTACGGCGATGGAGGCCGCCACCGACATGGCCGACTCGAAGTCGCTGGGGTCGGCCCACGACGCCGCAACGTCGTCGACCACGATCGCCGCGTGGCTGCGACGGGTGTCGAGGTACTGCCGCACCAGCAGGCTGGACTCCCCCGTCGACGCCATCACCTTCGCCGAGGATCGCCAGTGGATGTGGCGCAGGTCGTCACCGGGGACGTATTCGCGCAACGCATGGAAGGCGAGGTCGCTGTGCGAGACGGCGTCGGTCGAGACTCCCTCGAGGTCGCGCAGCAGACCGGCTCCCAGCGACTCCAGCGGGACCATCGGGGGCCGGACCAGCACCTCGCGCACCGGCGTCCAGACGACGTCGCGCGAGAAGATCCCGATCGGGTCGCCGCGCCGCGTCGTGGCGGGGCCGACGCGGATCACCCCCCGGTGCTCCGTGCGGATCATGAAGGACTCTTCGTGCTGTGCCCCGGCGGCGAGGGTGGAGATGCCGTAGCGGTGGACGGACCCCCCGACCGGCACCTCGAGCGTGGTGGGGATCAGGCGCCCGTTCGCGATGTTCTTGACGATCACGCCTGCGGCGACGGACTCCCCGGCTGCCACGCGCTCCGGCTCGAGCCGTAGGTCGACGTCGACGTTGGTGCGCCCTAAGAGGAACGGCGCGGCCAGGAGGACCAGGAGCAGGCATGCAGCCGCAATGACCGCCAGCTCGCGCCAGTGCGCAAGGGTGGCGAGACACATCGCTCCGATTCCGAGGCCGAGGATCGACCACCCGACCGGGCGGACGACACTCAACAGCTCCTGGGCCCGTTCCATCCTGGGTCAGGCAACCCGGTCGGTCGGGGGCGCGACCGCGTCGAGCAGACGACCGATGACGGTCTGGACACTGACGCCGCTGAACTGCGCCTCGGCGTCGAGCAGCAACCTGTGGGACAGCACGGGCTCGGCGAGCTCCTTGATGTCGTCGGGCACCACGTGGTCCCGACCGTCCGCGGCGGCCCAGGTCTTGGCAACCCGGATGAAGGCCAGGCACCCACGGGCCGAGAGGCCCAGCTTCACATGGGGTTGACGCCGCGACTCCTCGGCCAGCTCGGCGATGTAGCCGATCACTGCGGGGTCGACGTAGACCAGGTCCGCGAGGCCGCTCATCTGCGAGATCGTCGCCGCGCTGATCACCGGGGTCACCAGCGACGCGCGGTCACGCACGGCGGCGTTGACGAGCAGCTCGATCGTCGCGGCCCGGTCGGGGTAGCCGAGCGAGGTCTTCATCAGGAAGCGGTCGAGCTGCGCCTCCGGCAGCCGGTAGGTCCCCGCCTGCTCGATCGGGTTCTGGGTGGCGATCACCAGGAAGGGCCGTCCCACCGAGTGGGCCACCCCGTCGACGGTGACACGGCTCTCCTCCATCACCTCTAGGAGCGCCGACTGGGTCTTGGGCGAGGCACGGTTGATCTCGTCGGCCAGCACGATCGTGTGGAAGATCGGACCGGGGTGGAACTCGAAGGTGCCCTTGTGCTGGTCGTAGACCGTGACGCCGGTGACGTCGGAGGGCAGGAGGTCCGGCGTGAACTGGATGCGGGCATGGCTGCCCTGCACCGTGTTGGCCAGGGCGCGCGCGAGCATCGTCTTGCCGGTGCCGGGGAAGTCCTCGATCAGCACGTGACCCTCGGACAGCAGGCAGGTCAACGCGAGTCGTACGACGTGGCGCTTGCCGAGGACGGCCTTCTCCATGTTGTCGGTGAGCTGGTCGAAGGTCGCCTTGAACCACTCGGCCTGTTCGTGGCTGATCGTCATGTCACGTTCCTGTCGGTGCTGTCAGCGGTGGGTGGAGTCCTGAGGGCGCGGCTACCACGGTTGTG
>NZ_JAOPXV010000166.1 GCF_025964975.1 Nocardioides sp. | reverse complement strand
TAGGAGATCACTCGAAGGATCACGCGGTGGCCGTCACTGCTTCTACAGCGACACCCTTACCGGTGACCCGTACACCACTCTGCTGGACGTCACTGAAGTTGCGTCCACCTACGGATCAGAAGGTTTGGGGTTCGGATCCCTACAGGCACACAGATCGGACGAAGCCCCCGTGCACACAACACGGGGGCTTTGTCGTTCGCGGGTTCGATCCGACTTGTGCGGGGCGAGTGGGGCAAGCCGCGAGCGCCAACGAACGGCCCATGTGCACCGAACGAAGAAGCCGCAGGTCACCCCCGCTGACCTGCGGCTTTTGTCGTCCACTCGGGGTCTACTTCAGTTGAGGCTGGTAGGGCGGGGGCTGGGCTGCGCCACCGGTCCCTGCCGAGGAGCTACCGAGCAGCGGTGGTCACCTGCGCTCCGCTGCGAACGGCATCGACCACTGCGGTGATGGCTCGGACGGACTCGGCGGCACCGTGTTCGTCATCGACTACGCCGGCATGCGTGGCCTGGACGTCCCGGAGGGCCTGGTTGGTGGACAACGTTGCGAGCCGGTTTTGAGCCACACGCCATCCCTTCGTCCCATCCAGGCTCTCCGACGTCGACAGCACGAAGAGCGGACGGCTTCCTAGCGTTGTCAGGGCCTGGGCCTGCTGGAAGACGTCGGGAGCCATCGTGATCTCGTCGCGGCCGTTGCGGAACGCCCGGACGGTAGAGGTCATCGCATCGACCCGCTCTGCCGCCTGGGCCGGAAGATGTGAGGCAGAGGCGAGCACGGGACCGAGACCCACGCGGGCAAGGGTCGGCAGGATCGCGAGGCCTCTTCGCATGGCGGCGTATTGCGCCGGGTAGGCAGGCAGCTCGTCGAACTGGCGCGGGCTGGCACTGTCCAGCAGCACCATGCCAGCGGTCAGCTCGGGGTACTGCGAGGCGTAGACCATGGCGTACGCGCCTCCCGTCGAGTGGCCGACCAGGACGAAGGGACCGTCCTCGTCCGCGGCGGCCAACAGCCGATGCAGGTCAGCGGAGGCAGCCAACCCGCCTTGAGGGGCGGCGTCGTCGCTCCAGCCTTGGCCAGCCCGGTCGTAGGCACAGACGCGTGTCGTCCCGGTCATGTCGTCGATGACCCTCGCCCACGTGGCTGAGATCTCGCCCAGGCCGTTGAACAGCACGACCGTGGGACTGCCGGTCCCATGGCAGTCGAGGTGGAGGGCGTGGCGGCCCACCGAGTAGACAATGCCCGGAGGGGGGTAGTCGGCCCGGACATTGCGGGTGGCGACGTCCTGGGTGACGGCACCGAAGCTGGTGGCGACCAGGACGAGCAGGACCGCGGTGAGCATCCAACGGCCCCGGCCGCGAAGGGTGCGGCGCATCTGCACGAACATCCAGCCGGTCAGGGAGAGGAGAGCCGGTGGCCACGCCCAGCTGACCCAGGTGAGAATGGCATCCTGCGGTGAGAGCACGAGCAGGGCGACACCGATCACGGTCATCGCGACGGCCGGACCGGCGGCCCATCGCTGCGGTTGCGCCGTCATCCGAGCCGACAGGCCGGCGATCAGGCCCCAACCGGTGCCGAACGCCACAAGGATGGAACCGGTGACGACGCTCTCGGTCGCACCCGGGAAGACCGCGAGAGTGAGGACGAGTGCGGTGACGATCCCGGCAGCGATCGAGCCGACGACGACGCGACCGATGCTGGTTCGCGGGTGGGTTCTCAGTGGGTGCGGGCCCAGGGCTCGGGTTGGTTCGACATGGACGGTCATGGCGGTCTCGCTCTCTCGCAGTATGGAGTGGTGCCCTGCTCACGAGCGTGGCCGCCGTGGCGATTGCTCGCCACGGTCAGATGGCCGGGATGCCGCTACGGATCAGGCGAGGTCGACCTGAGCGAGTTCGCCGCGTGAGGTGACGCCGGCCTTGCTGAAAACGTTGCGCAGGTGGAAGGCGACCGTGCGTGGGGAGATCCAGCACTGCGTGGCAACGTCCTTGTTCGACAAACCGGACGTGACCAGCTGGGCGATCTTGAGCTCTGTTGGGGTGAGCTTGACCGTGGTGGACGGATCCCGACGGCGCGCTGTTTCGCCGGAGGCGCGCAGCTCCTGGTTCGCGCGCGTGGCAAGGGGCTCGGCGTGCAAGTCCTGGAACGTCTCCAAGGCCTGCCGCAGGTGTTGGCGCGCGTCGAGTCGCCTCTGGCTGCGTCGCAACCACTCGCCGTACCCAAGGTGAGTGCGAGCCTCGTCGAGCGGTCGGCGCGCGCGTGCATGCTGCGACAACGCGTCCTGGAACAGCGCCTCCGCGTCGCCCTGTTCGGCCACCATGGCGCGGCCGTAGGCGAGCGTCGCGAGTGCCCACGGGCGGCGTGTGGCGTCGGCGAATGGCTCGAGTCCGTCGATGCACGCCTGAGCGAGCTCAGGCCGCCCGGCGCGGACTGCGGCGTCGATGTGTTCCGTGGTTGCCATGCGTGCGAGCACCGGGAGCCGGATCAGGCTGAAGTGGTGCAGCGCTCCGAAGCCGTCGCCGGCGCCGGCGGCGTGGATCGCCCGCGCCCAGCGGCCGAGGTCGTGCACCGGATCGCTCATGATGCCCAACGGATGTCGGGCCTCCACGTCCTCGAGGCGCGCCAGCAGAATGTCGTATTCGTCCCGGCCCTGGGTAGCGGCGAGCAGCGCGAGCCACGCGATCGGGAGCGCGGTCATGCTGGTCTGGCCGATGCTCGTCGCCAGGGCGATGGCCTCCTCGGCGTTGCTACGCACGGCCACGTGACTTCCGGCGAGGAACTCGCCGAAGCACGACCTGTGCAGCACGTAGACAACGGCGGTGGCGGCCCCGGCCTCTCGGGCACGCGACAGGGCGTAGGCGTAGAAGCGCTGTTGCCCCTCGTCGTCCCCGAGCTGGACTGCGGCGTTGCCCAGGTTCCAGAAGACCTCTCGGTCGTCGACGTCCGCACCCACTGCCAGGGCGAGGTCGAGCGCCTCCACGGCCGCCGACCAGTTCCCTTCTGCGGTCTCCGTCATGGCGGTGAGCAGCCGCTTGAGGCACAGCGTTCGCGGCTGGTCCCCTGCGGTGGGAGAGGCGACGACCTCCTGGGCAGCCAACCTGGCGCCGCTGTCGGCACCGAAGGTCCGCATGATCGCGGCGGCGGCCGCGAGCTCGAGGGCCCGTGCCGGGTCCAGGTGGTGTACGTCGTGCGCTGCCCTGACGAACATGCGGTGCGCATCGGCGGCCGATCCGATGTTGACCTCGATGTGTCCGTGAAGGCGTGCGATGTCGCACACCAGGATCGGCTCGGTGGCGGCTGCCGCGGCCGCCGCGAGCAGGAGCTGGGAACGAGCGGCGTGTCCACATGCCCAGGCGGCGCGAGCTGCCGCGAAGGTCAGAGTGGCACGCTGGGTGGCGTCGGCCGACAGCGCTGCCGCCCGCTCGTAGGCTGCCAACGCCGAGACGTAGGCACCTCGTCGCAGCGCGCGAGCGCCGGCCAGCTCGAGGGCGGCAACCACCTCCGGGTCAGGGCCGGCAGCGGCCAGCGCACGGTGCCACGCCTCCCGGTCGGGATCGCCGATCCCGGCGAGGGTCTCCGCCAAGGCACGGTGCGAGCGCCTCCTCCGCCCGTTCGAGGCGGCCTGGTAGATGGCCGAGCGCACGAGCGGGTGTCGCACGGTCACGCTCCCGCCATCGACACTGAGCAGCTCGGAGCCGAGCGCCGCCTCGAACGCCTCATCGTCGACGCCGAGGGTTCCCGACGCTCCCCTCAGGACGGTGACGTCGCCGGTATCGTCGGCGGACGCGAGCAGCAGCACGGACTGCACGGAGGCGGGAAGTCGAAGGCTCCGCTCGAGGAAGACCCGCTCGACCCGGGCGGTGAGGTGGAGCTCGGTCGGGAGCGCCGACGACCCGCGCAACTGGTCCGCCGACAACTCACTCGGCAGTTCCAGAAGGCCCAGGGGGTTGCCTCGCGTCTCGATGATGAGTCGTTCGGCGACATCCGCCGTGGGGGCGACGTCCGAGCGCTGTCCGAGCAGCGTTCGCGCCGCGTCCGGGTCCAGCCCGGTCAGGACCAGCTCGGGGATGCCCTGCGGGTTGAAGCGTCCATCGGTGTCGTCCCTGGTCGCGAACACCATCACGGCGCGGTCAGCGCCAAGACGACGGGCACAGAACAGCAGCGCGTCCGCCGACGCGGGGTCGAGCCAGTGGGCGTCGTCGACGACGCACAGGACCAGGCTCTCCTCGGCCGCGGCGGTCAGTATCGACAGCGTCGCAACGCCCACCATGAACGGCTCCACCCCCAGCCCGTCCTCCTCGCCGAACGCGACACGGAGTGCGCGCGCCTGAGGGGCAGGAAGGTTGTCGCCCCAACGCAACAGCGGTCGTAGCACCCGATGAAGCGCCGCGAACGCCATGGGCGCCTCGACTTCCAGGCCCTGGGTCGCCAACACCGTGGCCCCGTGGGTCTCCGCCATCAGGACGTCGAGCAGGGCTGACTTCCCCACACCTGGCTCGCCGCGGACCACGACGCTTGCCGACGACCCGTGTCGGGCCTGTGCGACGAGTGCTCTGAGCCGGGCCAGTTCGGGCTCGCGGCCGACAATCACCCAGCGACCGTACTCGCGATGATGCGCCGGCGGCTGAAACCGGCCCATTGGCCGGGGCGAGCGCGGCCCGAGGCGACGAGGCTGGCCGATCACCCCCACACCAGGAGCACCATGCAGCGCTCGACACCCTCTTCTGCCGACCCGTCCGCGCGCGAGAACCCTCAGCAGCGTCACATCGGGTTGTTCCTCTTCGACGGAGTCGGTGAGCTCGAGGTGGTCGGTCCCTGGGAGGTGCTGGCGTCCTGGACGCAGGAGCACCCCGAGGACGACTGGAGCATCGCGTGCTTCTCGACCGAAGGGGCCCCCGTTGTGGGCGCCCGAGGACTGCGGCTCGAACCGCGACACTCACGGCAGGATGCACCCAACTGGGACGTCCTGATCCATCCTGGCGGCACGGGCACGACGAAGCTGGGGAGCGACGAGGACCACCTGGAGTGGATCCGACAGCAGCGCGCAGCAGGCTCGCTGATGACGTCGGTGTCGAGCGGCAGCCTTGTGTACGCGGCCGCCGGCCTGCTCACCGGCAGGCGCGCCACCACGCACTGGGCCCTGCTGAACTCGCTCTCCGAGATCGACCCCACCGTCATCACCGAGGTGGACGCTCGACTTGTCGACGACGGTGACCTCGTGACGAGTGCGGGAACCAGCTCCGGCATCGACTTGGCACTGCACCTGGTGTCACGTCTCGCCGGAGCGGAGCGCGCCCACGAGGTCCGTCGCGGCCTCCAGCACGACGAAGTGTCGACAACCCCGGCCATCTGACTGGGGCGATCGCCGCCGCGCCGCACGAATGTAGGGAGTGCCCGGGCAGACCTCCGGGGCCGGCTGCGGGCCCGAAGCCCGGTCACGAAGGAGTCACCATGTCCGCCCATTCAGCACCCCGCCGCAACACCTCCCTGCATGAGACGACTGAGCCCGAGCCGCGCCAGCCCTGGACTGTGCTCTCGCTCGCGCTGATCGCCCAGGTCCTCGTCGTGCTCGACATCTCGGTCGTGAACACAGCACTGCCCACGATCGGCCAGTCCCTGCACCTGCAGAGCTCGGACCTCCAGTGGATGGTGACCGCCTACCTCTTGATGTCAGGCGGCGGCCTGTTGCTGGGAGGGCGGATCTCGGACCTCCTCTCGCGGCGCCGGGTCTTCATGACCGGCATGCTGATCTTCACCGGCGCCTCGCTCCTCAGTGGCTTCGCGTCGAACGCGAACGAGCTGATCGCGGGTCGTGGCGCCCAGGGCGTCGGCGCGGCCCTCATGACACCCGCCGCACTCTCGCTCATCATGACGACCTACCAAGGGGCCCAGCGCGCCAAGGGCCTGGCGTTGTGGGGTGCCATCGGGGGCCTCGGAATCGCCGCCGGGGTGATTGCTGGAGGGGCCTTGACCACGTGGGCCGGATGGCAGGCCATCTTCTGGGTCAACGTCCCGATCGGAGTCGCCGCCCTTATCGTCGCGGCGCACGTCCTCCCGCGAGAGGCCACCACACCCAGCACGTTTGCACAGTTCGACGTCCTGGGAGCCGTCAGCGCCGTCAGCGGCCTCGGCGCGCTGATGTTCGCGATCTCGGGCACCGAGTCCCACGGCTGGACCTCGCCCAGGACGCTGCTTGGGCTGGCGGTCGCCGCCGCACTGCTGACCGCTTTCGTCCTCGTGGAGCGACGCTCAGCCCAGCCGCTGGTCCGCCCTCACACCTGGTCGATCAGACCACTGGTGTCCGGGACCGTTGTCATGCTTGGAGTGACCGGCGTGCTCGTCGGCGCAGTGTTCCTGGGGTCGATCTTCTTCCAGACCGTCCTGGGCTTTTCCGCACTGAGAGCCGGGCTCGGCTTCCTTCCGCTGGCGGCGGCGCTGGTCGTCGGCACCCACCTCGCCGCCCACGTCAGTGCTCACGCTTCGGCGCGAGTCGTGGCAGCCACCGGTCTTGGCATCGCGAGCGCTGGATCGCTGCTGCTGTCACAGGCACCCAGCGACGCCACCTTCCTCCTCAACCTGCTTCCCGGCCTCCTCATCGTCGGGCTCGGCGCCGGCATCGTCTTCGTGGCGGTCTCGACCTCCGCCATGGGCGGGATTCCCGACGAGCACGCCGGCATGGCATCGGGCTTCATGATGACCGGCCACGAGGTCGGCGCCGCCCTCGGCATCGCCGTCCTCTCGGCCATCGCCACCTCGGCCGGTCCGCTCACGACCGCGACCGGAGCTGCGGACGCGTTCAGCCGCGGCTTCGTGGGCGCCGCTGTCCTGTCCGTGGCGTTCGCGGTCTTCGCCGCTCTCCGCATGCCGGCGACCAGGGGCGGCGGCGGCTCCCTGCACATGCACTGACCTCACCGCTGACCGCTCGACCGAGACGGCCGAACAGCGCCCCTCCCGGAGGGGCGCTGCTCGTGCACCCCAAGAACCCGGCCATCCGGCCGGCGCGAGCAAAGCCCTTCGAACGGCACCGTGGCAGACAACCCCACCACCGGAAGCAGGCTCACAATGACCACCACCGAAGCACCTCCCGCCAGGCCACTGCGTCGGTCAGAGCCCGCACCGTTCCGGGCTGCCGGGGATGCGCGCTCTCGCGTCGGCGTCCTCCGCCATCAACGCCCCCGTATCGCCTTCGCCCTGCTGGTGTCAGCGCAGTTCGTCGTCATGCTCGACACCTCCATCGTCAACGTCGCCCTTCCGTCCATCCAGAGCGACCTCGGGCTCAGCCCAGCCGCCCTGACCTGGGTCGTCAACACCTACGTCCTCGCCTTCGGCGGGCTGCTGCTGCTGTCGGGTCGTGCCGCGGACCTGTTCGGACGGCGTCGCATGTTCATGGCCGGCTCGTTCCTGTTCACCGTCGGCACGCTACTGGCGGCGGCCGCCGGCAACGAGTGGATGCTCCTGGCAGGGCGAATCATCCAAGGTGCCGGTGCTGCGGCACTCAGCCCCGCGGCGATGTCGTTGCTGCTGTTGACCTTCCAGGGACAAGCCCGCGCCAAGGCAATGAGCATCTGGGGGGCTGCGTCGGGTGCCGGCGGAGCTACCGGCGTCTTCGTCGGAGGGACGCTCACTGGCGCGTTCGGCTGGTCCTCGGTCTTCCTCGTGACAGTGCCTGTGTCTTTCGCCTCGGTCCTCCTGGCCCGCCGAGTCCTCGATGAGCCCGGAACCGTTGTCCGGCACCGCTTCGACTGGGCCGGGGCCGCGACCGTCACTGGTGCCGTCATCGCCCTCGTCCATGCTTGCTTCGGTGCCGCGGCCGACGACTGGACGTCGCCAGAGGTCGTGGCTGGCTTCCCCTGTTTCGTGGTCCTCACCGCCGCCTTCATCTTCATCGAGCGTCGCGTTGCCGAGCCGCTGGTGCCGCTCGATCTCTTCGCGTCCCGGATCCTGTCCACCGGTGTGACGCTGGCGCTCCTGGGCGGCGCGGCACGCGCCTCCTCCTTCGTGCTGGTCGCCCTCTACCTGCAGCAAGCCCTCCACCTGGCACCCCGGGAGGCAGGCCTCGCCATGCTTCCGACTTCTCTGGCCGGGGTCGCCGTCTCCCTCGTACTGCTCGCGAGGGTCGTCAGATTCTTGGGACCGCAGCGGACGCTCGTTGTCGGGCTCGTGGTCCTGGCCGCGGGACACATATGGCTGGCGTACGCGCCCCGTCACGCCGGATACCTGGTCGCCGTTCTCCCCGGGCTGCTCCTCCTGGCCACCGGCGTGGCGCTCAGCTTCACTCCGACCACGATGGTCATCGCTGCTGCGGTGCCGGATACGCACACCGGACTCGCCTCCGGGATGGCGGGCTCGGCAAGCCAGGTTGGTGCCGCGCTCGGCACAGCCACCTTCATCGCGATCGGTATGGCGGCGAGCGGGCCGAGCACGGTCGTCCTCAGGCCCTCCGGCTTCACTGCTGCTTTCACGGCCGCCGCACTGGTCTCCCTGGTCACCGCGGCACTGGGATGCACCATCGCGAGCCAGGGATCGCCGGGGCCGCTGGATACCCCCGCAGCGGTCAGGTAGCGCGGACCGCGACCGCCACCTTCCCCCGGACGTTGCCGCCGTCCAGGTGGCGCACGGCTTCCGGGACGTGATCCAGGGTGAAGACTCGCTCGACCCTCGGCGTCACGGTCCCCGCCTCGATGAACTCGGCGAGGCGTTCGAGGTCGCTGGCCGTCTCCTGCGAGACGAACCACGCGAAGCGCTGACTCACGAACGGCGACAGCAGCAAGGCTCCGAGCGACCGATTCATCCCGCCGGTGAGATTGCCCCCGTTCTCCCCTCCGACGAGCACCGCTGTTCCCGTCGGCACCAGTGCCCGCCGCAGCCGGGACAGCTTCGGATTGCCGGCGATGTCCAGGACAAGGTCGTAGTGGCGGCTACCGTCGGCCCAGTCGTCGCGCGAGTAGTCGAGGACGTGGTGGGCGCCGAGGGAGCGCACGAGGTCGAGCTTCGAGGCGCTCGCCACCCCCGTGACCTCCGCGCTGAGGGCGTTGGCGAGCTGGACGGCATAGCTCCCGACCCCGCCGGAAGCCCCGATGACGAGCACCGTCTGGCCGGGTTCGAGGCGACCGTGGTCGATGAGGGCCTGCAGGGCCGTGCCGGCAGAGATCGGCACGACCGCGGCGTCCTGGAAGGAGAGCCCCACCGGCTTGTGAGCGAGCTTGTCCTCGCGGGCCACGGCGTACTCGGCGAACGAGCCCCGACCGATGCCGTACACCTCGTCGCCCACGGCGAACCTGGTCACGGCTGGCCCGACCGCCTCGACCGTGCCAGCAAGGTCACGCCCCGGCACCCTGTCCTTGGGTCCGCGCAGGCCCATGCCGACCACCCGCATCAGGTACGGCTTGCCCGTCATCAGGTGCCAGGTGCCGCGGTCCAGACCCGCTGCGCTCACGCGAACGAGCACCTCGCCCGTGCCGGCCCGCGGGCGCGGGACACGTTCGTGACGCAATGTGCTGGCATCGCCATACCTGTCCTGCACGACTGCTTGCATCGAGGCGCGCGCCGGGAGGAGGCGTTCAGAGACCATGACCATCTGATTCCCATGAACGATCGCGTCTGGGGGAGGTGTATTGCTCCGCGCGAACGCGCAGCGCCTCGTTCAGCTGCTCGAAGCCCACACGTGTCCGCTTCAGCACCGACGGCATGAGGGGAACCAAGACCCCGCTGAAGTCCTCGGCTTGCGTGAGGCGGGTGCCGCCGTCCCCCTTGGGCTCGAGCTGGAACGAGTGCCGCCCGTCGACCACGCCAGGCAGCCCCAGTCGGCCTAGCCACTCGAGCCGGGCTCCTTCGACCACGGCCGTGACGACCGGTCGGAACGTCATGGCGCGACCACCGGGCGGAGCGATGCGAATTTCCAGGCGACCGCCGACGACGAGGTCCCCCCGAAGCGCTGTGATGAACGGGTTCCAGTCTGGGTAGTCGGACGTGGCAGCGATGTGTGCCCAGACTGCCTCCGCCGGGGCAGCGATGTCGGTGACGACACTGATGGTTCTCATGACTTCTCCTTGGTGTGTGGCACGGCTGGTTGTGGGGTACGGCGGGTTCGGACGGACGGCTACTTGACCTCGGCACGCGTCGCGAATCCGAGCCCGATCGCCATGGGAAGCAGCAGCCAGGTGACACCTGTGACGGCGATGTGGGCCCACTGCTCGGCGGTCAGGGCTCGCTCGAAGACGAACAGGCCGCCCTGAGCGAACTGGATGTCGATCCAGGGCTGCAGGTCGTGGAACCACAGCTGGTTGTCGCCGAGGAGTCCGAAGACGATGGGCAGCACGAAGGTCAGGACGAAATAGGCAACGATCGCTCCGGTGGAGGAGCGCAGGAGCACCCCGAGCATGAATCCGGTCAGCAGACTGAGGAGCATGCCGAGCAGGTAGTAGAGGCACTGGGTCAGGGTGACGTTCCACACCGGCGTGGTCCCTGTGACGCCGGCACTCAGGAGGTTGCCGAGCGCACCGACGGCGAACGCCAACACCGTCGCCGCAAACGCTATGAGCACCGATGAGATCGCCTTGGCGGTGATGATCCGGCTGCGGTGAGGGATCAGGGTGAACGTGGTGAGCCCGGCGCGTTGGCTCCATTCGCTGGTGACCGCGAGGATCGCGATCAGCGGCAGGATGATGACCACGGGGAAGCGGATCGCCGTCGCGAACGTCGAGTAGGTGAGCTGGTCGTCCGGCGCCCAGAGGATCACACCGCCCGTGGCCAGAACGGCGGAGATGACGATGCTGGCCATCAGCCAGAAGCCCGAGCGCGTGTTGAACATCTTGCGCAGCTCGACCTTCGTCACTCGTGTCAGCGGCACGCGGCGGCGTACCGGGTAGAGACGCTGGGGACTCGATGCCGTGACGGCGCTCATGTCGTTGTTCCTTCTCGTGGGGAGGTGGCGGTGAGCGCGAGGAACATGTCCTCGAGCCCGGCATCGGCGGTGCGCAGCTCGCTGAGGGCGACCCCGGCCTCGAGGGCCACCTTGCCGACCAGGACCGGGTCCACATCGGTGAGCAGGGCCCCGGCCTGGGACCTGGTGGTCGCGATCGCAAGCTGGCCGAGCGCACGGTCGAGACGGGGGAGGTCGGCCGCTCGTACGACTGTGCCGGCAGCGTGCAGCAGCTCGGTCTTGGTGCCCTGCGAGACGATCTTGCCGTTGCCGATCATCACGATGTCGTCGGCGATGACCTCGATCTCATGGAGCAGGTGCGAGGACAACAGGACGGTCCCGCCACGGTCGGCGTAGCTCCGCAGCAGGTCGCGCATCCAGCGGATGCCCGCCGGGTCCAGGCCGTTCGCCGGCTCGTCGAGGATCAGCACCGACGGATCACCGATCAGGGCGGTGGCGATCCCCAGTCGCTGACGCATGCCCAGCGAGTAGTTGCCCACCCGACGGGACGCCTCCGAGGGTGTGAGGCTGACGACGTCCAGCATCTCGTCCACGCGACTGCGCGGGAGCCCCATGTACTGCTGGGCAATGGTGAGGATCTCGCGACCGGTCCGGCCCGCGTGCTGGGCAGAGGCGTCCAGCAGTACGCCGACGTCGAGCCCTGGGTTGGGCAGGTCGACGTAGTGCCGCCCGGAGATCGTGATGGTGCCCGCCGTGGCTCGCGTGAGGCCGACCATGATCCGCATCGTGGTCGACTTGCCGGCCCCGTTGGGCCCGAGGAATCCGGTCACCCGACCAACGTGCGCGGTGAAGGTGACATCGTCCACGGCAGTGAAGCTTCCGTACTTCCTCGTCACGCCTTCGACGGTGATCATCGGAGGCCAGCGCGCACGGGGTGCGCGGGGACGAACGGCTGCGGGACGGTGCCGTCGTCGTCACCCGGTTCGCGGCCCTCGGCGTGAATTTGCGGCAGCAGGCGGTCCAACCAGCCCGGCAGCCACCAGTTGCGATCGCCCAACAGCTCCATCGTGGCTGGGACGAGCACCAGGCGAACCAGGGTCGCGTCGAGGAACACGGCGGCGGCCAGGCCGATGCCGAACATCTTGGCGAAGACCAGCTGGCCCAGGATGAAGGAGAGAAACACGGTGATCATCACTGCAGCGCCGGCTGTGATGACCCGGGCGGACTTGGCCAGACCGTCCGCGACCGCCCGAGCGTTGTCGCCGGTCCTGTCGTACTCCTCCTTGATCCGCGACAGGAGGAACACCTCGTAGTCCATCGAGAGACCGAACAGGATCGCGAAGATCCCTACGGGCAGCAGGATCGGGACGGGTGTGGCTTCCGGAATGCCGACCAGGTCGCCGAGCGGTCCACCGTTTGTTGCGAGCGTCAGGACACCGAACGCAGCCGCGCTCGCGAGCAGGTTCATGACGACGGCTTTGAGTGGCACTGCGACGGAGCGAAACACCATCATGAGGAGCAGGAACGACACCAGCAGGATGCCGCCGAAGAACAGTGGCAGACGTGCGACGACCCCTCGATCGGTGTCCAGGTTGGAGGCAACCATCCCTCCGACGGCGATCTCAAGACCCGTGCCCGCAGTCGCATCCGGGATGACGGTGTCACGCAGGAGATCGACCAGCTCCCCAGTGGCGGCGTCCTGTGGCGACGTGCTGGGCACCACGGTCAGGACCGCTGTGTCGCCGGCGTCGTTGATGACCGCAGCGGAGACCTGGGCGACGCCCTCCACGAGGGCGAGTTCCCTGCCCACATCATCGCTTGAGGTGAGCAGGTCTGCGCCGGAGGCGCCGTGGACGGCCAGCACCAACGGCGCAGAGAACCCTGGGCCGAAGCCGTCCGCCAACAGCTCATAGGCCTGGCGAGACGTGTACGCAGGAGGCTCGTTCTGTGCGTCCGGGGTGCCGAGGCGGATGCCCAGCAGGGGAGCGGCCAACGCGAGCAGGACGGCGAGGCCTCCGACCGCGGCGATCCCTGGCCGACGCTGGATGAACCGGCTCCACCGGTACCACCGCGTCGTGTCGTACGCACGCTGCCTCTTGCCCACGAACGGCACGTGCAAACGCTCGATGTTCCGTCCGGCGAACCCCAGCAGTGCTGGGAGCAGCGTCAGCGAGGCGCCCATGGTGACCAGCACGAAGAGCGACGAAGTGAACGCGAAGCCCGTCAGCGCGGGTTGACCGACCAGGAGGATCCCCATCATTGCGATGACGACGGTGATGCCGGCGAAGACGACTGCCCGGCCGGCGGTTGCGATCGCCGTCGTGGTCGCGCCACGCGGGTCCCGTCCCTCCGCCAGGCCGCTGCGGTAGCGGGTGACGATGAGCAGTGCGTAGTCGATGCCGACACCGATGCCGACCATCGCCGCCGTCATGGTCGCCCAGTCGGGGACGTCCAGCACTCGGCGCAAGAGGCCTCCCAGCGCGACGGACATGCCGAGGCCGAAGACAGCCGTGAGGAGTGGCAGGCCCATCGCGACCGCCGATCCGAAGGTGAACAGCAGGATCAGGGCCGCGGCGACGAAGCCGACGACCTCACCGCCGCCCACAGGTGCTGTCTGGGACAGCGCCGCGACCGGGCCCCCTGCCTCGACCCGCAAGGTGTCGTCGCCAGCCGCGAGAATCGGGTCGATCAGAGCCTTGGCCCCAGCTGCGGTGTAGTCGTCCACGGTCTGGTCGAGGGCGACGACGGCGTAGGCAGTCTTGCCGTCGGCCGAGATCTGGCGCGCGCCACCGTCGCTGAACGGGCTTGCCACACCCACGACGTGGGAGTCGGTGGCGACGCCCTCGAAGATCTCCTCGGACTTCTCGCGGACGGCAGCGGAGCTGAAGCCGCTTTCGGATCGCAGCACCACCTCAACGGTGTCGCCGGCCCGCCGCGGGAACTTCGCCTGGAGAGTCTCCGAGGCGGCCTGTGACTCGGATCCGGGTTGGAAGTAGTCCTGCCTTGCCCCCCCGCCGATCGATCCAGCAAGGACGAAGGCCCCCGCCAGCGCGGCGACCCACGCGACGATGACCAGACGGCGCTGTCGAAAGCACCAGTCAGCTAGCTGTACCAACATGTCGGACTCCTCATCGACGGGCCAGACAGCCCAGGGTGGGCACGTCTGAGAGTGCACGTCGAACCTACGAATCGGCGCCGCTCGCGAGGATGGGGCACGGCGCACAACAGCGGGACCGAGCCCCACCGGTCATGAGTGCTGGCCCCACCCGGTCCGGGGGATCGCTACAGTCCAAGGCATGCCCCTCAGGGTCGTCTTCGCGGACGACAACTTCCTTGCTCGTGAGGGGGTCTCGGCGCTCCTCGCCGAGGGCGAAGGCATCGAGGTCGTCGGCACGGCAGCCGACCTGGACTCGCTCATGGCGTCGGTCGCAGAGAACCGACCGGACGTGGTCCTCACTGACATCCGTATGCCACCCACCCATACCAACGAGGGCATCGAGGCGGCCCGCCGCATCCGCCTCGAGCACCCCGGTGTCGGGGTGGTCGTGCTGTCGCAGTACGTCGAGGAGGACTACGCCTTCGCGCTCCTGGCCGGCGGAGCCGCTGGGGTGGGCTACCTGCTCAAGGAGCGGGTCAGCGACCTTGACGAACTAGCCCGTGCCCTACATGAAGTGGCCCGCGGCGGGTCGGTTCTCGACCCCGCCGTCGTCGAGGCGTTGCTCGCCCGTCGAGGAGCAGAAGCGCCCCTGCTCGGACTGACCGACCGCGAGCGCGCTGTCCTGCACGAGATGGCAACGGGTCGCAACAACTCCACCATCGCCAAGACCCTCTTTCTCAGTGACCGCGCTGTGGAAAAACACATCGGATCGGTCTTCCACAAGCTCGGGCTGGCCGACGAGCACGAGGTGAGCAGGCGGGTCATGGCCGTGCTGACCTACCTCGAGGCCAGCGGCCCGCGTCGCTGAGTCGAGTGGCGATGCCGCCGGGTACGGCCAGCCCCACCTTCCGGGTGCGGCAGAGCCCCTCCCCCACATCGCTCGTGGAGGCGCACACTGAGCCATGACGCCACGGCGCTCGCTCCGCCAGCTGCCCCCAGGAGGTTTGAGCACGTCCGCCGTCTTCCTCGGGCTCGCCGCCTTCGTGGGGTCGGTCTACGTCGTCGTCGTCGTCGGAGGCGGGACACTCATCGGCCACACCGGGTCCCCCAGCGTGCTGTTGTCCGTGTTGGCGACCACCGTCGTGGCGTTGGCGTTCCAGCGGGTGCAGACCGAGCTCGAGCGCCTCACCGCCCGGTGGAGTCCGGGCGGCGTGAGACCTTACGACGTGCTGAGCCACTTCGCGGATGAAGTCACGGGCGCCGACTCGAGCCACGGGCTGCCGGAGCGGATGGCGATGCTGCTGGCCCAAGGCACGGGGGCCGAGTGGACCCAGGTGTGGCTGAACGTCTCCGGCCGGGCGACCCTGGCTGCCAGCTGGCCACCGGATGTCGACGTCGATCGCACTCCTCCGTCCTTTGGTCACGAGAACGCCGTGGTGACTCCGACCGGTTCGAGAACGCTCCCGGTTCGGCAGGGCCGCCAGCTTCTGGGCGTGCTTCGACTTCAGGAGCGTCCGGGCCTCGCGCTCACTCGGATCGAGGAGCGGCTCTTCGCCGGACTGGCAGCCCAAGCCGGCCTGGTGCTCAAACGAGTCGCACTACGCGCCGAGCTCGATGACCGCCGCGAGGAACTCTTGGTCCGTTCGGCGGAGATCTCGGCCTCGCGCGAGCGGCTCATCGAGACCCAGGACACCGAGAGGAGCCGCCTCGAGCGAGACCTGCATGACGGGGCCCAGCAGCACTTGGTCGCCCTGACGGTCAACCTCCGACTGGCGCACACCATCGTCGAGCGCTCACCACGTCGCGCGGCCGTCATCCTCACCGAGCAGGCGGACGCAGCACTGATGGCCATCGAGACGCTGTCGACCCTGTCGCGCGGCATCTACCCGAGGCAGCTCGCCGACGAGGGACTCGGGTCGGCGCTGCGCGCGGGAATCGTCGGCAGCGCCATGTCTGTGAGGATCGAGGGCCACGAGCTAGGGCGGCTCCCAGCAGCGGTTGAGGCCGCTCTCTACTTCAGTTGCATGGAGGCGGTCCAGAACGCCACCAAGCACTCGAACGCCACGAGTGTGTCGGTCAGGCTGGACGAGAACCAGAACCGTTGGCGGCTCACGGTCACCGACAACGGCATCGGTTTCAACCCACGCGACGCGACCGTCGCAACCGGGGCTGGATTGGCGAACATGCGAGACCGGATGGACGCGATCGGCGGAGCGGTCGAGGTCTCCTCGTCGTACGGCGGCGGTACGACCGTGACAACCGTGGTGCCCCGGTCCGACGCGAGCGACACCGTCGCCCCGGGTTCGCGGCCCATCAGTGTGGCGGTCTGAGGTGCGCGCGACCGTCGCTTGGTCACTCGTCGGTGTGGCGACGTTGGCCGCCGCGCTGGACACCTGGTTCACCGCCGCTCACAGTTCGCTGCTCAGCGAAGCGACGTGGGCCCACCACGGCTGGCCACTGGCGCCCTCGGCCGGTCTGGGATGCGCCCTGATGGGGGCTCTGATCGTCTCGCGCCATCCGCGGCACATGCTGGGCTGGTTGTTGTGCGTCGCGAGCCTTCTCTCGGTGACCCTGGCCGCTGACGCCTACACGGTCTGGGTCCTCGAGGGTGATGGACCGGGGTCGCCGTACTGGGCCCACGTGGTCGCCTGGGCGTCACCCTTCATCGGTTGGCCGGCCTTCACCGCACTGGTCATGATCTTCCTGATCTCTCCCACGGGCCACCTCCCTTCATCCCGCTGGCGCTGGGCGGTGTGGGTCACCCTGGTGGGTCTTGGACTGCGCACCCTGGGGAACTTTGCCACGTCCCCGGGGGACTTCGTCTACTCCGAGCAGTACGACGGAGTCTCGCTGTCCACCGTCCTGCTCACGATCGGATACCTGCTCATTGCCGCCGGTCTCCTCGCCTCGGCGGTGTCCCTGGTGCTGCGGCTGCTCAAGGCCCGCGACGACGAGCGGCGCCAGTTGTTGTGGATTGCATCGTCGGCAGTCTTCCTCGCCGTCAGCGTCGTGATCATCCTGGTGCTCCCGCGCATCCAGGGCGAGGAAGTCACCTGGCTCGCAGGGTTGCCCCTGCGGCTCGCGCAGCTGGCGGTCCCGCTGTGCGTTGCCGTCGCGGTGCTGCGCCACCGGTTGTTGCAGATCGACCTCATCGTCAATCGCGCACTGATGGTTGCCACAGCGACCGGACTGGCCGCCATCGGCTACGTGTTCCTCGTTGTGGTGATCGGTTCCGCCGCCGGGCAGGAAGCCGGTGGCTTCTGGCCGTCCCTCGTTGCGACGGCACTCGTGGCGATCGCATTCCAGCCCATGCGCCGCCGGGTTGTTCGACTGGCTGACCGGGTCGCATTCGGTGCCGCTGCTGCGCCATACGAAGCCCTGGCAGACTTCAGCCGCCAGCTCGGGGACAGGCCCGACCCCGCCGCCCTCCTGCCTGCGGTCGCGGAAGCTGCCGCTCGGGCGCTGAATGCCAGAGGAGCCGTCGTCTCCGTCCGGGTGCAAGACGGTCCTGGCCGCGAGACGGCCTGGCCGCCCGAACGAGTCGACCAACGTGGCACCACGGAGTTCTCGATGCCCGTGGCCGAGCACGGCGAGAGATTGGGCACCATCACCGTGGAGATGGGCGCCGGACGCCCGCTCCGCCGGCGGGACAAGCAGTTGCTCGCCGACCTCGCAGCCCAGGCAGGGATCGCACTGAGCAACGCCCAGCTGGCCACGGAGCTGTCCGCACAGGTGGAGAAGCTCGCTTGCCACACCCGCGAGCTGGAGGAGTCCCGAGCACGGCTGATCAGCGCTGGGGACGCCGAACGAAGCCGCGTCGAGCGGGCCATCGCCCGACAGGTGATCCCTCACCTTGCGCCGCTGCCGGACCAGCTCCGTGCTCTCTCGCACGACTCACGCCCGAGCGGCGTGGTCGCCGGGCAGCTCGAGGCGCTGCTGATATCGACGAACCTGGCCGTGAAGTCGCTGCGCGAGATCACCCGCGGGGTGTTCCCTGCGCAGCTGACGCGCTCCGGACTCCCCATGGCGCTCGGGTCCCTGCTCGCGCGGCCCGGCCTCGCCGGGCGGCTGACGATCGAGGACTCGGCGGCAGCCGTGCGCTTCGACCCACGCGTGGAGGCTGCTGCCTACTTCTGTGTCACCGAGGCGACCCGTTCCTTCGAGCACCCCATCGCTGTCGTGCTGGCTGTGCACGCCGGCCGGCTGCACCTGAGCGTCAGCGGCACCGAGTCTGAGCCGCTGTCGCTGCGCCACATGCGCGACCGGATCGAAGCAGCTGGAGGGTCGGTCTCCAGCACCGTCCACGAGGGGCGCACGCTGGTGGAGGTCCGCGGACCCGCGAACCGACCGCTCGCGCTGCTTCGAGACCCAGTGGCCTAGGTGGACGCACCGCTCCACACGTCTCGGAGCTGGTCGGGACCGAACGCCGACTTCGTCACGTAGGCCGCTGCCCCGCACTCGGCGACGAAGTGCGCACCGGCGTCCTCGTCGTACGTCGAGAGCAACAGCACCACCGGCGGCGAGGGACGGTCCCGCAGCAGGCGCGTGGTCTCGAGCCCGTCTATGCCGGGCAGGTTCACATCCATCAGCACGACATCCGGGAGCAGCTCAGCCGCGGCCACGACAGACTCCTCCCCGGACGATGCCTCCCCGACGACCTCGAATCCCTCGGTTTCGTCGACGACCGCCTTCATCGCTCGCAGGAAGGGTGCTTGGTCGTCGACCAGCAGCACTCGTACGACAGTCATCGTCAGCCCACCTCCGCAGCCCACTCTGCCTCCGCAACTGGTTGGTCCGGGATGGGGCAAGCCGCACGGCGCGAGGTGTTCAACCCCCGATCGGTGGCCCGGTTCGCAGGCTCATGCGCTCGCCCGGCCTTCCGAAGATGCTCAAGATCTCCGCGGGCTCGTCGCCAGTGCTACCGAACCAGTGAGGCACCTGAGTGTCGAAGGTGGCCACCTCACCCGGGCCGAGCACCCAGTCCCGATCGCCCAGAACCACCCGCATGCGGCCGGACAGGACGTAGATCCACTCGTAGCCTTCATGCGCCCGCGGCTCGGGGACAACCTTGCTCGTCGGGATGACGATCTTCCACGCCTGGGTGCCGCTGGGGTGCCTGGTCAACGGGATCACGGTCCTACCCTTGACGACACCTGCCTTCAGACGGAGGCGAGAATCCCCGACCTCGGGGGCAGCGACAAGAGTGTCCAGCGGAACCCGGTATGCCTGCGACAACGCAAGAAGAAGTTCCAACGTCGGACGCCGCTGTCCGTTCTCCAGTCTCGACAGCGTGCTCTTCGAGATACCCGTGGTGTCCCCGACGCCGGTGAGGGTCATCCCTCGCTGCAACCGAACTCGGCGCAGTCTTGGTCCAACCTCGGCGAGCACTTGTTCCATCGCCGCGGATGCGTCCTTCACGGGCTCATCTGACTCCCAATTCCCCAAAACAGCAACGTTCGTAGGTGATCGGCTCCTCGCGCAGGACTCTGGAGGCATGAACAGATACGAGGTAGTGATCATCGGAGGGGGCGCCGCTGGACTCTCAGCGGCACTGGTTCTTGCGCGTGCCAGGCGGAGGGTTCTCGTGATCGACTCCGGCGAGCCGCGGAACGGCCCAGCTGCACACATGCATGGCTACCTCTCACGTGACGGAATGCCGCCGAGGGAGCTGCTCGTCGCAGGCAGGATCGAGATCAAGGAGTACGGCGGCGAAGTCATCACGGGCACCGTCAACGACCTGGTGCCCAACGGCAGCGATGCGTTCTGGCTGCTCCTGGACGACGGGCAACGAGTCTCCGCTCGCCGGCTCCTGGTCACGACCGGACTGCGTGACGAGCTACCGGACATTCCCGGACTCCGCGATCGGTGGGCGCGCGACGTGCTGCACTGCCCGTACTGCCACGGCTACGAGGTTCGGGACCGGCAGCTCGGCGTCATCGGCGGCACTCCGGGCGCCGTGCGCTACGCGCAGATCGTGCGGCAGTGGACCCACGACCTTGTCTACTTCACCCCGCCCGGGACGCTGAGCGCGGTCGAGCGTACTCAGCTGGTCGCCCGCGCCATCGGAGTCGTCGAAGGCACGGTCGACGGCCTCGTCATCGACGGCGCCGACCAGCTGCGCGGCGTGCGCCTGGACGATGGCCGCGTCGTACCCCGCGACGCGTTGTTCGTACCGCCCCGCTTCATCCCCAACACCGCTCTGCTCATCGAACTCGGTTGCGACGTCGATGACGACGGATGGGTCACCACCGATGCCACCGGCCGCACCAGCGTCCGCGGCGTCTGGGCCGCTGGCAACGTTGTGGATCCGCGTGCGCAAGTCATCACTGCCGCCGGTGCCGGTTCCGCCGCAGCCCTCGCCCTCAACGCCGACCTCGTCGACGACGACGTGCGCAATGCCGTGCGCGAGCTCGACCACGGATTCCGACCTGCACTCACCTCGAACATCACATCCAAGGAGTCATCATGATCATCCCGAACCAGACCAGCGCTCCCGTGCGTGCCGCCGGACCCCCGTCGAAGCACCAACTGGCGCTGATGATCTGGCTGGCCGTCTTCCCCACGCTGACAGTGCTCAACCTTGCGCTCGGTGATTGGCTGAGCACCCTCGGCCCGGTCGTCCGCACCTTCGTGCTGGCCACCATCGCCGTGCCCATCGTGATCTACGGGCTGATGCCGCAACTTCACCGACTTCGCGGGCGCCTCCTGGCCCGCGTGGCGGTTGATCGCGCCAGTGCCGCGCATGGCACGTTCTAGGGCGTAGGTTCATGACAACCCCGCGCGACCCCTGCGCGCGTACGGGAGTCCACCCCAGCGCTCAGACTCGTGCAGTCGCTCATCATGATCTTGGCGACACGGTTGACCCGCGAGAAAAGACGTACCGATGTCCAGCTCCGAGTTCATCCGGCTTGCCTCAGTGGCCTCCGTTTTTCTGATCGCGGTGGTCGTCGCGTTCCAGACCGCGCTGGCAGCTGGCGCTCCGTGGGGTGCGGCTGCCTACGGCGGGAGATTCGTGGAGGGAGACGGACGCCTGCCGACCCGTTACCGGCTGAGCAGCGCGGTGACGGCGCTCGTTCTTCTCGCCATCGCCTGGCTGATGCTTGCCGCGGGCTCAGTCATCGGCCAGGGACCAGTGCCCGACCTTGTCCTCACCGCTTCGGTCTGGGTCCTGGCCGGGCTGTTCACCCTCAACACCGCTGGGAACCTGTCCGGCAAGCACCCGGTGGAGCGCTTCGGCGCGAGTGCGTTCACCGCCGCACTCACCGTGCTGTGCATCGCTATTGCGGCCGGGCGCTAGGTCGGCGGGTCCGGGGCGGCTAGGCCCCCCCGCGGTCGCCGAGCACCTCGCGGCCGCCGGAGAGCACCCGCGGCGGTCCCGTACCGGCTGCTCGCGGCGGAGCGAGCGATGTCCGAGAACGCATGGCACGGAGCAGCTGAGCAGCTGCACCTCGCCCGGGCGTGGGTGACGCCAACTCCAGACCTCCTGATCCCCCTCGGTGAGGCGCTGGGAGGGTACGGCGACGAGGCCGCTGCCCGTGAGGCGTTCCTCGAGGCCACCACGCTGGCGCGTGGGCCCGGCGACGCCACCGCATTCGCTCGGGCGGCCCTGGGCTACGGCGCGGGCCTCACGGGCTTCGAGGTCTCCCTCTTCGACGCCCGTCAGCAGCGGCTGCTCGAGGAGGCGTTGGACCTCCTTCCGGAGGGCGACACCTCGTTGCGGTCGTGGGTGCTCGCTCGGCTCTCGGTGGCCCTGTCGTTCACTGCCGACACGACACGTCGCCGCGAGATGGCTGAGGAGGCGGTGGCCATGGCCCGGCGCGTGGGTGACCGCGCAGCCCTGGCTCGGGCCCTCGCGACTTGGTGCGACGCTGTCGCCGGCCCAGACGACGTCGAGCGCAGGATCGATGCAAGCCTCGAGATGGAGCGTGCGGCCCGGTCGGCCGGCGACCCCATCCACGTGCTGCTCGCGTTGCCATCCAGGGGGACTTCGACCTCATCACCGTCTTCAAGGCGCTGCACGACACCGCGCGTCCGACCGAGGTGCTGGCCGGGATCCGATCCCTGCTGAAGCCGGGTGGCGCCGTCCTCATCGCCGAACCCGCCATCGAGGAGCAGTTCGCGGCGCCCGGCGGTCCGATGGAACGGATGTTCCTGGCCTCCAGCGTCCTGTTCTGCCTGCCCACCGCCATGTCCAGCACCGACGCCGAGCCGACCGGAGCAGCGATGCGCCCGCGAAACGACGACGACCCGGCCTGCACGGGCGCGGTCCAGAACCCGACTGCCCCGGCGGGCAAGGTGTGCCTCTACGCCGGCGCCCTGGGCACCACCACCTTCTCAGGCGGCTATGTGTACGGCGACCCAGCGCTCCGCACCCGCGCGTTCTTCGCAGTGTTCGAGACAACCGCAGCCGACATCGACAGCGTCTGGTTCACCTGGGCCTACACCGCCCCCTGACGCACAGGATCTCGGATTCGCATCCCTACAGGCGCACGAGCGAGATCAAGCTGGCCGAACCCCGTACATCAGCATGGGGCCTTCGTCGTTCGAGCAGGACGACCTCCACCACCGCCCCGGGGATTGCCACGAGGACCGGGGTCGCCGCCCCAGCGTGGAGCGGCGACCCGCGCTGGTGCGTTCAGCGATTCATCAGGTCCAGCTGGGGACCTTGCTGCTGTCGCCGTACCCGATGGCCAGTCCTAGAAGAAGGGGTGTTCCCAAGAGCCGACGGCGGGCCCAAGGTGGTGCCATGAAGACCATCGGCCTCATCGGCGGACTCAGCTGGTATTCGACCGCGGAGTATTACCGGACCATCAACGAGCTGGTCCAGGAACGACGAGGCGGGCACACCTCAGCACTGGTCGCCCTGCAGTCGCTCGACTTCTCCGTCGTCCGTGCACACCAGGAAGCGGGTGACTGGACTGCGGCCGGCCGCCTGCTGGCAGACGCCGGACGACGATGCCAGGACGCAGGCGCCGACGTCGTCCTGATCTGCGCCAATCTCATGCACCGGGTCGCCGCCGACGTCGAGTCCGCCCTCGACGTACCTCTCCTGCGCATCACCGATGCGGTTGCCGACCACGCCCGCAGGCAGGGCTGGACGCAGCTGGGACTGCTTGGCACCCGATGGGTGATGGAGGAGGACTTCTACATCGGACGGCTGGAGCGTTCGGGACTCTGCATCCACGTCCCTGACGCCGACGACCGCGCCGAGGTCGATCGCATCATCTTCGACGAGCTCACGCAGGGCCGCGTCCTGGAGGAGTCACGGGACACCTACCTCGCGGCCATCGACCGGCTGTCCGATGCGGGGGCGGAGGCGGTCGTGCTGGCCTGCACCGAGCTCGAGCTGCTGGTCAACGACGGGGACGCCGCGATCCCCCTTCTCGACTCCATGCGGGTCCATGCGGAGGCCGCGGTGGACTTCGCCCTCGCGTCATAGGCAGACGCCGTCCGCTTCGGTGGATGTCGACGGCCTACCCCGCCCCAGCACCAGGCGCGCGTGCGCTGGCCGCATTTACCCCTTCAGGGTCGATCTAGCCGCCGAGCGAGGTACGGCGCAGTCGCGCTCCCTTCCGCCTTCGCGACGTCGGCCGGAGTGCCGGTCGCGACGACCTGACCGCCGGCGTCGCCGCCCCCCGGGCCGAGATCAATGACCCAGTCGGCAGCGGCGATCGCATCGAGGTCGTGCTCGACCAGGACCACGGTGTTGCCGGCTTCGACGAGCCGGTGCAGTTGGCGAAGCAGCAGCGCGGTGTCCGAGGGGTGCAGCCCGGAGGTCGGCTCGTCGAGCAGGTACAACGCGTGGCCACGGCGCGCTCGCTGGAGCTCGGTGGCGAGCTTGATGCGCTGCGCCTCCCCGCCGCTGAGCTCGGTCGCCGGCTGTCCCAGCCGCAGGTAGCCCAGTCCGACCTCTCGTAGCGTCTCGAGGCTGCGGACGGCCGCGGGTACGTCCGCGAGGAACGCCGCTGCCTGGTCGACCGACAGGTCGAGCACGTCTGCGACGTTCTTGTCGCGATAGGTGATCTCGAGCGTCTCTGCGTTGTACCTCTTGCCGTGGCAGGTGGGGCAGGGTGCGTAGGTACCGGGCAGGAAGAGCAGCTCGACGGCGACGAACCCTTCCCCCTGGCAGGTCTCGCAGCGGCCCTCGGCGACGTTGAAGGAGAAGCGGCCGGCGCCGTATCCGCGCGCCCGCGCATCGTCGGTCGCGGCGTACAGCTTGCGGACGGTGTCAAACATCCCGGTGTAGGTCGCCAGGTTCGACCGCGGTGTGCGCCCGATCGGGCGCTGGTCGACGAGGACCAACCGGTCGAACGACTCGAGGGCGGTCGGGTCCTCCGCGAGCACCTGGGTGACCAGGGTCGACTTCCCGGAGCCGGACACCCCGGTCACGGCTGTCAGGACGCAGAGCGGGATTTCGACAGACACGTCGCGCAGGTTGTGCCGGGACACCCCGCGCAGCCGCAGCCAACCCTGCGGTTCGCGCACGTCGTGCTCCAGTCGCTCGGCGCGACCGAAGAGGTAGGCGCTGGTGGCCGACTCCGCAACGTCCTCGAGGCCTGCTACCGGGCCGCTGTAGAGAACCCGACCACCGGCCTCGCCGGCGCCCGGGCCGATGTCGACGACCCAGTCCGCCCGGCGTACGACGTCGAGGTCGTGCTCCACGACGAACAGCGAGTTGCCCGACACCTTGAGGCGGTCGAGCACGTCGAGCAGCGGCTCTGCGTCAGCCGGATGTAGGCCCGCAGACGGCTCGTCCAGCACGTAGACGACCCCGAACAACCCCGACCGCAACTGGGTGGCGATCCTCAAGCGTTGCGCCTCACCGGGTGACAGCGTCGTCGAGCTCCGTCCGAGGCTCAGGTAGCCAAGGCCCAGGTCGAGGAGCACCTCCACGCGGGCGACGAGGTCGGCGCAGATCCGCACTGCGACTTCGTTGTTCTCCTCGGGGAGGTCGGCGACGGGTCGCAACAGCGTGACCAGCTCGGCGAACGGGAGATTGTTGACCTCGGCGATCGACCTCCCGACAAAGGTCACTGCGAGAGCCTCGGGCCGCAACCCGCTGCCGCGGCACTCGGGGCACGCTGCGTCCTCGACGAATCTCAGAGCACGTTCGCGCATCCGGTCGCTCTTCGAGTCCGACAGGACGTGCATGACGTGCTTGCGTGCGCTCCAGAACTTCCTGTAGTAGCCGTGGTCGACGCGATCACGCTGGGGCTTGATCAGGACGGACGGCTGCTCGTCGGTGAACAGCAGCCAGTCGCGCTCCTGCTTCCTCAGTCTCCGCCACGGCCGGTCGATGTCGATGTCAAGACCGGTGACGATGCTCCGCAGGTTGGCGCCCTGCCAGGCCCCGGGCCAGGCGGCAATCGCGCCCTCGCGGATGCTCAGCGACGGATCCGGGACGAGCAGCTCCTCGGTGACGTCGTGCACGACCCCGAGGCCGTGACAGCGCGGGCAGGCGCCGGCCACGGTGTTGGGAGAGAAGGCTTCGGCCGCGAGCCCCGCAGCGCCGACGGGATAGTCGCCGGCGCGCGAGTAGAGGATGCGCAACAGGTTGGACAGTGTGGTGATGGTGCCGACCGAGGAGCGGGAGGTCGCGGCTCCGCGACGCTGTTGAAGGGCGACCGCGGGCGGCAGCCCGGTGATCTGCTGGACGTGCGGAGCACCGACCTGCTGCAGCAGCCGGCGGGCGTACGGCGCCACCGACTCGAAGTAGCGACGCTGCGCCTCGGCGTACAACGTGCCGAAGGCCAGCGAAGACTTCCCCGAGCCGGAGACCCCGGTGAACGCCACCATGGCGCCGCGGGGGATGTCGACGTCGACGTTGCGGAGGTTGTGCTCGCGCGCGCCACGAACACGTACGAAGTGGTCGGTCACGTCAGTGGTCATTGCACCCTCGTACCCACTCGCGGCCCGTTCACCCGACCTTGGGCATAGCAGCACCGCAGCACGTCGAAGCTCGCACCGCTCCGGCGGATAGAGTCCGGGAGCCCGAGTCCCATCCCCTATCCCGAAGGCCGCGGATGAGCGCCACGACCGACCTGGAGTCCGACACGACCACAGGAGCGTCGTACGACGCCGAAGTGCTCCGCGAGATCGCCCGGCGGGTGCTGTGGCTCTCCGCCGCGATCGTGGACGCCGCCAACGCAGGACGGCCGAACACCAGCGGGGTCAAAGCCGGTGGCCACCAGGCTTCGAGTGCGTCGATGGTCGACATCATGGTGGCGCTGTGGTTCGCGGAGCTGACCAACCTCGACCGGGTCTCGGTCAAGCCGCACGCCTCGCCCGTGCTGCACGCCATCAACTACCTGCTCGGCGACCTCGACGAGTCCTACCTACCGACCCTGCGGGCCAGGGGTGGGCTGCAGTCCTATCCCTCACGGCTCAAGGACCCCGACACGGTCGACTTCTCAACCGGATCCGTGGGTATCGGCGCGACGGCGGCCCTGTGGGCGGCGATGTCCCACCGCTACGTCGCCTCGCAGTTCACCGACGCCCCGCCAGCGGGGAGGTTCGTCAGCCTCCTCGGCGATGCCGAGCTCGACGAAGGCGCGATCTGGGAAGCGGTCGCCGACCCGGCGGTTGCCAAGCTCGGCGAGCTGCTGTGGGTCGTGGACCTCAACCGCCAGTCCCTGGATCGCGTCGTGCCCGACATCCAGATCGAGCGGCTGCAGGGCATGTTCGCGGCCGCGGGCTGGCAGGTCATCGTCCTGAAGTGGGGGCGGCTGATCTCGGAGATCTTCGAGCGGTCGGGTGGCAGTGAGCTGCGGCAGCGACTGGAGCAGATGCCCAACGAGGAGTACCAACGCATGCTCCGGGTCGACTCGGCCGAGGTGGCTGAACGGATCCTCGCCGGCGGCGGTAGCGATGACCTGCGCGAGCTCCTGTCCTCGCTGCCGTCCGCAGACCTGGCGGCGGCCGTGCGCGACCTGGGCGGTCACGACCTCGGGTTGCTCGTCGACACCTTCAGCAACGTCGACCAGACGCGCCCGTCCATCGTGTTCGCCTACACCGTCAAGGGGCGCGGGCTGCCCACGGAGGGGCACCCGAACAACCACTCGGCCCTTCTCACCCCGGCACAGATCGACGCGCTGGCGGAGTCGTCGGGCATGGACCCTGCCTCTCCCTGGCAGCTCTTCGAACCCGGGACGGACGCCGGTCGGCTGTGCGAGCGTCGCGCTGCCGAGCTGCATCGCGATCCGATCGGCCCCTCCACCGCGCTGCAGGTCCCGGTGTCCCTCGGGCACCCCCACCGCAAGCCGATCTCGACGCAGGCGACCTTCGGCCGGTTCCTCGCCGACCTGGTGCGCGATGCGCCTGACGTGGGTGCGCGCGTGGTGACCTGCAGTCCGGACGTCGCCTCCTCGACCAACCTCGGCGGCTGGATCAACAAGACCGGCGTGTGGTCGGTCGAGGAGCGGCGCGACTGGTTCGACGACGACGCCGAGCGGGTGCTGCGATGGCACGAGGTCAGCAACGGCCAGCACATCGAGCTCGGGATCGCCGAGGTCAACCTTGTCTCCCTGCTCGGTGAGCTCGGTGCGACCTGGTCGCGTTGGGGCGAGCGGCTGATCCCGATCGCCACGCTCTACGACCCCTTCGTCTCCCGCGCCCTCGAACCGTGGTCCTACGGGATCTATGCGGGCGGTCAGTCGATCCTCGTCGGCACTCCGTCGGGTGTCACCCTGGCGCCCGAGGGCGGTGCCCACCAGTCGATCACCACCCCCTCGATCGGCCTGGAGCAGCCCGGCTGCGTCGCCTGGGAGCCTGCCTTCGCGCAGGATCTCGAGTGGTGCTTCCTGCACGCCATGGACCGCGTCGGAGTCGAGGGCGGGACGTCGTCGTACTTCCGGCTCAGCACCCGACCGATCGATCCCGCGCTGGCGCAGGTCCCGACCGAGCCTGCCCTGGCCGAGCGCAGGCGACAGCAGGCTGTGGCGGGCGGCTACCGCATCCCCATCAGCCACCGGGGGGCGGAGGAGGACGTCACCCTGGTCGGGGTCGGCGCCATCATGCCGGAGACCATCGCCGCGGCGGAGGTGCTCGCCGCCGCCGGGGTGAACGCCGGCGTGGTGTGCCTGACCAGCCCGGACCTCGTCTTCCGCTCCTTCCAGCAACGCGGCCGCCGCGACATCGGTGAGGGCGGCAGCATCCTCGACGAGCTGTTCCCGACGCAGCACCCGGCACCCCTGGTGACAGTGCTGGACGGCCATCCGCACACCCTGGCGTTCCTGGCGGGCGCGCGCGGAGACCGCATCCGCTGCCTGGGCGTCACAGAGTTCGGGCAGTCCTCCGACCTCGACGACGCCTACCGGCTGCATCGCATCGACACCGGATCGATCGCCGATGCCGCGCTGAGCCTGCTGGGTCGCTAGGCAGACCCGGACCCCGCGAGTCCTTGCTCGATCGCCTCGATGACGCGCGGTCGCAGGCGAGCGACCGAGATCACCTCGTCCACCGAGCCCACCTCCACGGCACGGTGGATGTCGTGCACGCCGTCGAACTCAGCGGCGACCTCGCTGATCTTCTCCGACCGCACTGCAGCCCTGAGCTCGGCGAGCTCCACGACGAGGTGGGTGCGGTCAGATCCGGCGTCGGTGATCCGGCGCTCGATCTCGCCGATCCGGGCGTCAGCCGAGGTCCGCTTCTCGACCTCGCCGGCGAACACGACGGCGGCGGCCGGGGCGCCGCCGATGACGGACGCGTAGGACCCCTCGAGGGCGAGCACGGTCATGTTCGGGTTCAACGCCTTGGAGAACACCACGAACGCGCCGCCGTGGTAGCGCGAGATCACGCAGAAGACGATCGGGCCGTCGAAGTTGACGATCGCACGGCCGATCTCGGCGCCGTACTCGAGCTGCAGGTTGCGCATGGAGTCAGGTGAGCCGTCGAAGCCCGACAGGTTGGCCAGCACGACGAGTGGCCGGTTGCCGCTGGCGGAGTTGATGGCCCGGGCCGCCTTCTTCGACGAGCGCGGGAACAGCGTGCCGGCGGTGTAGATGTCCGGCCCGTCCGTGGGCGGGAAGCCGCGCCGAGGGACCGGGCGCGACTCGATCCCGAGCAGGCACACGGGGTAGCCACCCAGGTGGGCGTCCTGCACGACGGCGGTGTCCGCATCGGCCATACCGGCCCATCGCTCCAGGCTCACGTGGTCCTGGTCGGCCAGGGCCCGCATCACGGTGCGGATGTCGAAGGCCTTCTTGCGGTCGGGATTGGACTCAGCAGAGAAGATCTCGCCGACGGTCGTGAAGTCGCTGTCGGCGGACACGTGGGGGTACGGCGAGATGTCGCGATCCGTCGGGTCGCTGGACGCGGCCCGGCGCGGCCGGGTCTCGCCGGGCACCACGTAGGTGTGGTCGTAGTGCGCCATGAGCACGTCGAACGCACTGGCGAGGTCGGGCGCCCAGTACTGCGCCTGCCCGTTGGGTCCCATGACGCGGTCGTACCCGCCGATGCCGAAGTTGTCCTCGGCGGACACTCCCCCGGAGAAGTCGAGTGACTGCTTGCCGGTCAGCACCATCGCACTGTCCGGTGTCATCACCAGGATGCCCTTGGTGTGCATCAGCATCGTGGCCTCGGCGTTCCAGTAGGGCTGCGCCCCCACGTTGATGCCCGCCACCACGACGTTGATCTCGCCACCGGCCTGGGTGAACTCGATGATCCGCTTGAGCGCGGCCGCGACCCAGTCCATGTTCTCGGTCCCGGAGTCCATCGAGATCCGGGCGCCGGCGGAGAGGGCGAACCACTCCACCGGCACCTGCATGCGCTCCGCGAGGTCGATGGCAGCGATGATCCGTGCGCACTCGGGCTCCGACACCGCGCCGAGCGCCTTGGTCGGATCGCCGCACAGCACGACCCGGGTCACCCCCTCCGGGTGGAGGGCGGTGGGCGTCGTCACGACCGCAGCCAGGATGCCCGCCTTGTTGAGCCCGGGCGGCCGCGTGACGGGCGCGAGGGTGCCGTTGTCGTCCAGGTCGTGCTCGACGAAGCCTCCGGTGGGGCCGGTGAGGACGTCGACGAGCTCGTAGGGATAGACGAGCCCCCGACGACGGGCTCGGACGACGTTGCCGTCGTACTCGTTGAGGGGCTGGAGCGGCTCGGTCGGTGGCGCCTCCAAGGACGCCGTGACGCCGGCGCCGGGTCGCGCGTGGAACCTGATGGCGAGCGGCGTGACGCTGCCGTCCGAGCCGACGACCCGGCCCTGCGCGACCACCTCGGCGATCCCCGCGCCGTCGGTCAACGGGGTGATCTTGCCCTGCAGGGCGATCAGCTGCTCGGGGTCGGCCTCGACGTCCGGCCACACCTGGACCCACACGTGGTTCGAGTCGAGCTTGCTGCCGGCGGCACCACGCGACGTACGCGCCCGGCGGATCGCTTCCAGACAGTTCTCCACCGCTCGTTCCGCGTGCGGCAGGCCCGTGACCCGGCCCTGCTCGTCGCGGACGACCGCCAGCTGCCGCACCTGCGCCAGCGCGACGAGGCGTCGATCGGCGGGGTTCTCCCGCGCGACGCACTCGTAGAGGAGCACGTCCTCGGGGGCATCGATGCGATGCACGACGAAGTTGCGCAGCCGCCAGAGGTCGAGCCGCCGCCCAACCATCGGGTGCACCCCGCGAACGAGGTCGTCCTCAGTGGCACCGCCATCGGCGAGCGGACGATAGGTGAAGTAGGTGACGGGGCGGCCCCCGCCGGGGCAGACCGCGACCGCGATCCGGCGCACGTCGGCGGCGAACGGCAGAGCGTTGACGATGCCTGCGAGCTCCTGGGCTGCGACATCGGGAGCGTCGGGGGCCGCCGGCCCGTGCACGTAGAGGTCGACCACGGCGTCCGCGTCAAAGTCGCGCGCCGCCACCTCGTCGCCGACCGCCCTCGTCAGCGCACTGTCTGCCGCGGTGAGCTCGGCCATCGTGCCGAGCGTCGAGATCAGCCGGGTGGGGCGGTCGTCGAGCGTGTAGTCGGCGACCACGAAGGGGCGGTCGGCCCGCGTGGTCGACGTCAGGCCGCGCAGGTCGTGCTCGCGGTAGTGGCGCCTGACCAGCACCTCGAGCATCGGCTCCTGCTCCGGCACTCCTTGCTCCAGGCGCTCGGCCAGGAATCTGACGATCTGCTCGGGGATCGCCGCCAGCGCGTCCATGCGTCGGTTGCGGTCCTGAGCATCCTGGTCGGCCGCAAGTGCGGCGACCTCGTCGCGGACTCCCGCCAGCACGCTGGACCGCTCGGCATCGACCAGGGGCTGGTCGAACCACCGGAAGCGGGTGCTGCGTGCGAGGTCCCCGACGACCGGGAACCTCAGCTGGGTCGTCCTGACCAGACGCTCGAGAAGGCTACGTGCAGGCACGGCGAGGTCCTGCGTGGGTGGAGGCTCGGTGATCCAGCGCTGCAGCACCTCGGTGGCCAGCAGGACGTCAGGGGCTGAGCGCTGTTGCGCGAGGAAGATGCGGAAGACCGCCTCCTCCAGCTGCGGGGTGCGGTCGGTCTCGGTCACACCGTAGTGGGAGAGCACCCGCGCCAGCCGTTCGCGGAACTGGTCGGTCAGCCCGCCGCGCTCCACGTCCAGGGTCTGCAGGAACGCATGGAAGTGCTCCTTTGAGCTATGCACGCGCAGCTCGGTGTGGAGGTCCTCCCCGACCGGTCGGTTGCGACTCAGCTCGGCGAGGTCGGCGAAGACCCCCAGGAGCCCGATCTCGTCGCTCACCACGTCGCCGCCGGCGGCGACGACCTCGTCGCGCGCGGCGAGGTAGCGGAGGATGCGGTCGCTCTCGTCGCTCGGGTCGACGTCGTAGCCCATCAGGATCGCGGAGACGTCCTCGCGGGCCCGCGCCGCGCGCTCCTGCGCAGAGATCGCCTCGGCCGGTGCAGGCAGGTCGAGTGCAGGGGCCGTCGAGTCGGGCGCTGCCTGCTCGGCGCCGGCACCGTCGTCCACCGGCTCGAGGCGCACCAGGGGTGCGCCGGTCTCCACCTGGCTGCCCGTGGTCACCAGCAGCTCACGGACCCGGGCCGCGAACGGCGCGCGCACCACCGTCTCCATCTTCATGCTCTCGAGCACCAGCACGGGCGCACCCGCCGCGACGACGTCACCCGTGCCGACGGGCGACGCCACGACCAACGCAGGCGCGGGCGAACGCAGCACGCCACCGTCGTCGCCGGCGACGCGGTGGGCGATTCCGTTGACCTCGATCATGTGCACGGGGCCGTGGGTGGCGGTGACCAAGCGGTAGAGCACGCCGCCGACGGTCAGGCGGGTGTGGAACTCGTCGAGCCGCTCGACCTCGGCGACCACGTCGTGCTCGGCTCCGCCGGCCTCGACGCCGACGCGGAACCGCTGCCGGCCGATCTGCAGCACCGTGACCTTGTAGGTCGTGCCGCGAAGCTTGAAGTCGACCGCCCGACCGACCTTGTGCTGCACCTGCGGGCGCCCGCCCCGGGCGCTCGACAGCAGCCGGGTGATCTCGACCTGGGCCTCGTCCTCGTAGGCCTCGATGCCCGCCGCGACCAGCGCGATCCCGGAGTGCTCGTGGACGATGAGTCGTCCCTCGTCGCGGACCCGGTCGATCCAGCTGGTGTCGGCCCAGCCGGCCAAGCCGTCGATGACCTCGGACTGGTTGAGCAGGTCGAGGATGAAGCTCTTGTTGGTGGCGCCACCCTCGATCACCACGGTGGTCTCAGCCATCGCCCGCCGGAGCCGGGCGAGCGCCTCGTCGCGGGTGCGGCCATAGGCGATGATCTTGGCGATCATCGAGTCGAAGTCGGAGGGGATCGTGTCGCCCTCCCCCATCCCGGTGTCGACCCGGATGCCGGGTCCCGAGGGCAGCTCGAGCAGCGCGATGCGGCCGGGAGAGGGAGCGAAGTCCCTGTCCGGGTCCTCGGCGTTGAGGCGCGCCTCGATCGCGTGCCCCTTCTCAGCCGGTTTGGGTCCCTCCAGGCGACCCCCTGCCGCGACGTGGATCTGTGCCTTGACGAGGTCGACGTCGGTGGTGAGCTCGGTGATCGGGTGCTCCACCTGGAGCCTGGTGTTGACCTCGAGGAAGGCGAAGGTGCGCTCGCCCGGGTGGTAGAGGAACTCCACGGTCCCGGCGCCGACGTAGCCGACGGCGAGGGCGAGCCGTTCGGCCGAGGCCTTGACCTCGTCCGTCTGGTCGGAGTCGAGCAGCGGTGAGGCGGACTCCTCGATCACCTTCTGGTTGCGACGCTGGACGGTGCAGTCACGTACGCCGAGGGCCCAGGCCGTCCCATGACTGTCGGCGATGAGCTGGACCTCCACGTGCCGGGCGCCGGTGACGAGGCGCTCCAGGAACACCACACCGCTGCCGAAGGCGCGCTCGGCCTCGTCGCGCGTGCGCTGGTAGGCGTCCTCGAGCTCGGCGGGCGAGTCAACCCTGCGGATGCCGCGACCGCCTCCGCCCGCAGTCGCCTTGAGCATCAGCGGATAGCCGATCTCGGCAGCCGAGGCGAGGGCAGCCTCGAGGGTGTCCACGCCACCTCTGCTCCACGGGGCGACGGGGACGCCCACCTCCTCGGCGAGCAGCTTCGAGCCGATCTTGTCGCCGAGCCGGCGCATCGCCTCGGCGCTCGGGCCGATGAAGGTCACCCCCAGACGAGCGCAGAGGTCGGCGAACGCCGGGTCTTCTGCGACGAAGCCCCAGCCCACCCAGACCGCATCCGCGCGGCAGGCCAGAAGTGCCTGTTCGAGCACCGCCAGGTCGATGTAGGGACGCCCCGCCGCCGGTCCGAGGGGATGGGTCTCGTCCGCCTCACGAGCGAACATGGAGGTGCGTTCCTCGTCGGTGTAGAGCGCGATCGTCCGGATCGGCGCGCCGCCGGTGGCATTGAGCTCGCGCACGCCGTGGATCAACCTCATCGCGGCCTCGCCGCGGTTCACGATCGCAATCCGCGAGAACACCCGTTTGCCCTCCACTCGACGACTCGCTCTCGCAACCGACGTCGCAAGACTGTGTTGTCGGCGAGGCTACTGCCCCACGTGACCCAGGACACGTCCGGGCGGGTTCCACAGTCGTCCTGGCCCCTGGCAGACCGTAGGGTCGTCGTCGTGGAAGCACGCTGGGACCGGCGGCCCGTGCGCTACCTGCGTCACGTGCTCTGACCGGCCTTGTGCGCCACCACCCGCGGGATCACGACCAGCAGGCTCAGCGCGACGAGCAACGCGAGGCCGCCGCCGACCGCCGCAGCCCCCCGGCTCAGGACGACATCGACGACCAGGAAGGAGATGCCGGCCAGCAACAAGGAGATGAGACCCAGGGCGAGACCGGTCATCACGTGCGCGGCCCTGACGACGTCCGGCTTCGATCCTCCCTGGAAGAGATGGCGATGGATCGCCACCGGGGAGAGCGTGACACCGACGGTCAGGAACGCGAGGGCGAGGAGGCCGAGGTACCAGCGCTGCTGGAAGGTGTCGAGCTCGGTGAACCGCGACTGGAAGGGCAACGTCACGAGGAAGGCGGCCAGCAGCTGCACGCCGGTCTGGCTGACCCGGAGCTCCTGCATCAGGTCGGCCCAGTTGCGGTCCGCACGCTCGTCGGGAGTCTCGTCCCTGCTGTCCTTCGTCTCGTTCACCTGCGAGAGCGTACTGGTGCGCGAGGTCGGCCCGGACTCCTCCGTTGGGAGGTGGCCGGCGGCAGGCCGCGCGGTGCAGGGTGGACGTGGAGGAGGCACCCATGCGATTCGGATATTTCCTGTCCACCGAGGAGTACACCCCGTCCCAGCTCGTCGAGCAGGCCAGGCTGGCCGAGGCCGCGGGCTTCGAGGCGCTGTGGATCAGTGACCACTTCCATCCCTGGAACGACAACCAGGGACAGAGCCCCTTCGTGTGGTCGCTGATCGGCGCGATCGCCGAGGCGACCGACCTGCCGGTCACCACGGCCGTCACCTGCCCGACCTACCGCATCCACCCCGCGATCGTCGCCCAGGCCGCCGCGACCAGTGCGGTGATGCTCGAGGGCCGCTTCACCCTGGGGCTCGGCTCGGGCGAGGCACTCAACGAGCACATCCTCGGGGAGGCGTGGCCCAGCGCCCCGCGTCGCCTCGACATGCTCGAGGAGGCAGTCGACGTGATCCGCCAGCTCTTCTCCGGCGAGGTCGTGCGGCACGACGGTCGCTACTTCACCGTCGACGGCGCGCGGATCTACACGCTGCCCGACGAGCCGCCGCCGATCTACATCTCCGGCTTCGGACCCCAGGCGACCGACCTCGCGGCCCGGATCGCGGACGGCTACATCACCACGTCCCCCGACACCGACCTGCTCGAGCGGTTCCGGGAGGGTTCCGGTGGCAAGCCGGCGCAGATCGGGATGAAGGCCTGCTGGGCACCCACGCACGACGAGGCGGTGGAGATCGCCCACCGGTTGTGGGCCAACGCCGGGCTGCCGGGCGAGCTGGCCCAGGTCCTGCCGTCCCCGCGCCACTTCGAGCAGGCCTCCGAGCTCGTCACCCCGGAGATGACCGCCGAGAGCCTGCCCTGCGGCAGCGACATCGAGGCGCACATCGAGGGGCTGCGCCCGGCGGTGGAGGCGGGTTTCGAGGAGGTGTACGTCGCCAACATGGGCCCGCACTACGCCGACATGATCGCGGCGTACGGCGACGAGGTGTTGCCCGCGCTGCGCGAGATGAGCAACAGCTGAGACACGTCGGAGAGAGGAGCTGACATGGGAAAGAAGAAGGACCCGGGACCGTCGGTCAAGGACAAGGAGATGTACGAGAGTCTCCGCGAGGACGGCGCCAGCAAGGGGAAGGCGGCACGGATCGCGAACGCTGCTGCCGCACAGGGCCGGTCAAAGGTCGGCAGCCGCGGCGGCAGCGCCGGTGACTACGACGACCGTACGGTCAAGGAGCTGCGCGAGCGGGCGGCGGAGATCGGCATCGAGGGCCGGTCGTCGATGAACAAGCAGGACCTCATCGACGCGCTCCGCAACCACTGAGCACCGGGTGGGCCCTCAGCCGCCGATCTCGATCGCGGAGGCGGGACCGAACGGTGAGGCGTCGTCGGCCACCGTGCTGGTGCTCCCCGGCTCGACCAGCTCGGCAGCCACGGCATGCGGCCGGAGCTCGCCTTCTGCGATCTCCTCCGCCCAGTGGCACGCGACGCGGTGACCGGGGGTGATCCCGGCGACCTCCGGAGCTCGGAGGACCGGGCGCTCGTCGTCACAGCGGGTCGGCTGGCGCCACGGACAGCGCGTGTGGAACCGGCACCCGCTCGGCGGGTGGGACGGCGACGGCAGGTCGCCGGTCAGCAGAAGCTGCTCCCGGCTGTCCTCGACCACCGGGTCGGGGACGGGCACGGCCGACATCAGAGCCCGGGTGTAGGGGTGGAGCGGGACGTCGTAGAGCTCCCCTGCCTCCGACTCCTCCACGATGCCACCGAGATACATCACCCCGATCCGGTCGCTGATGTGGCGGACGACCGCTAGGTCGTGCGCCACGACGAGGTAGGTGAGGCCGAGCTCGTCCTGCAGCTCCTCGAGCAGGTTGAGCACCTGCGCCTGGACCGAGACGTCGAGGGCGCTCACCGGCTCGTCCGCCACGATCAGGGACGGCTGCACCGACAGCGCCCGGGCGATGCCGATGCGCTGGCGTTGTCCACCCGAGAACTCGTGCGGATACTTCGACAGGGCCGCCGAGGGCAGCCCGACCGAGCCGAGCAGCTCGCGCAGCCGTGCCTGGGTGGTGGCCTTGTCCTGGTCGAGCCCATGGGCGCGCATGCCCTCGACCAGCAGGGACTCGACGGACTGCCGGGGGTCGAGGCTGGACATCGGGTCCTGGAAGACCATCTGCATGTGCTGGCGCTGGCGCCGGAGCTCCTCGCCCTCAAGGCTCGCGACGTCCACACCGTCGAAGGAGACGGTGCCCTCGGTCGGGGTCTCGAGCTTGAGGATCGCTCGCCCCAGGGTCGACTTCCCGCAACCGGACTCGCCCACGAGGCCATAGGTCTCCCCGCGCCGGATCTGCAGGTCGACTCCGTCGACGGCATAGACGTGACCGATGGTCCGGTCGAAGATGATCCCGCTCTTGATCGCGAAGTGCACCTTCAGTCCGCGTACGTCGACCAGCACGTCGTCGGGCGCGTCGGTGACGTCGCTCATCTCCGGTCTCCTTGATCCACGGGGTTGTGGCACCTCAGCCCGCGCCCACTCGGCTCGATCTCCCAGGCGGGAGTCACAGTCCGGCAGATGTCGAGAGCATTCGGGCACCGCGGCGCGAAGGCGCAGGCGGAGGTCCACGGGAGGTTGTCCGTCACCGAGCCCGGCACCGGGTTGAGCCGCTCACCTCGCGGCGAGTCCAATCGGGGGATGGAGGCCAGCAAGCCGTGGGTGTAGGGGTGGCGCGGCCGCGCGAACAGCCGGTGCCGGTCGCCCCGCTCCACGATACGTCCCGCGTAGAGCACGTTGACCTCGTCGCACAGGCCGGCCACGACGCCGAGGTCGTGGGTGATCATGATCAGCGCGGTGCCGGTCTCCTCGACGAGCTCCTTGAGCAGGGCCAGGATCTGCGCCTGGATGGTGACGTCGAGCGCGGTGGTCGGCTCGTCCGCGATGAGGAGCCGCGGCTCGCACGCGAGCGCCATCGCGATCAGCGCACGCTGCCGCATGCCGCCACTGAGCTGGTGGGGATAGTTCTTCAACCGCGCCCCCGGGTCGGGGATCCCCACCCGCTCGAGGAGCTCCCGCGCCTTCGGCATCGCGTCCTTGCGTCTCATGCCCCGGTGGCGCTCCATCACCTCGGTGACCTGGACGCCGATGGGCACGACGGGGTTCAGCGAGGACAGGGGGTCCTGGAAGATCATCGCGATGTCGCGTCCCCGCCGGTCGCGCATCTGGTTGGCGGTGAGGCTCAGCAGGTCGACGTCCTCGTAGAGCGCCTCCCCCTCGACGCGGTTGCCGCGCGCCGGGAGCAGACCCATGACCGCGAGAGACGTGACGGACTTGCCGCAGCCGGACTCGCCGACGAGGCCGACCGTCTGCCCGGGGTGTACGTCGAAGGACAGCCCGTCGACGGCAGGGAACGGCACCTCGCCGTGCCGGGTGAAGGTCACCCGCAGGTCCCGGACCGACAGCAGTGCGCCGCTCCGGGACGTCGGTTGGTCGCGAAGGCTCAACGTGGCGCTCATCGGGTCATCTCCGGGACTTCGGGTCGAGGGCCTCACGCAACGCCTCGCCCATGAGCGTGAAGCCGAGGGCGACGACGATGATGCAGATGGCGGGGTAGAAGGCGAGGTGCGGGTGGTCGTAGATGAACCTCTGGGACGCTCCGAGCATCTGTCCCCACTCGGGTTGGCGTTCGTCGGGGTTGCCCAGGCCCAGGAAGGACAACGAAGCCGCGTCGATGATCGCGACGGCCAGGACCAGGGTCGCCTGCACGATGACGGGTCCCATGGCGTTGGGCAGCATGTGCCGGAAGACGATGGCAGCGGGCTTGACGCCGAGCGCGCGGGCGGCCAGCACGTGGTCGCTGTTGCGCTGCGCGAGCATCGTCCCCCGAAGCAGCCGCGCGAAGATCGGCACCTGGATGATTGCAATCGCGATGATCAGGGTCGTCTGGCTCGGCCGGGGTGCCATCGCGGCGATCGTGAACGCCAGCAGCAGCGACGGGATCGAGAGCATCACGTCGACGATGCGCATCACCACGGAGTCGATCCAGCCGCCCAGGGCGCCGGACAGTGTCCCCAGCACAAGGCCGCCGATGAGTCCGAAGACGGTGGCCAGCACGCCGACGATCAGCGTCTGCCGACTCCCGACCAGTAGCCGTGAGAGCAGGTCCCGACCGCGCGCGTCGGCGCCTAGAGGGAAGCCGGGCTCGGGGCCCGGCACGGGGTTGGACTGCGGCCGGACCTTGTCCAGCAGCAACGGGCTGGTCGGGTCGTGCGGCGCCAGCCAGGGTGAGACCACCGCCAGCAGCACGAAGAGCACGGTGATGGTCAGACCCAGGAGGAACACGGGGTTGCGGCGGAGTCGACGCCACGCGCTGACGATCAGGGACACGCCTGCTGAGTCGTCGACCGACGTCGCGGCGAGGTCGTCGATGCGGTTCTTGCGCTGGTCGGCGTACGAGCTGGCACCCATCCTGCTCACCTCGTCCTGATCCGGGGGTCGATGACGGCGTAGGCGATGTCGACCAGCAGGTTGACGATGACGAAGATCGCCGCCGCGGCCAGGACCAGAACCTGGAGCACCGCATAGTCCTTCTCGCGGTAGCTCTGGGCCAGGGCGTCGCCGATGCCGGGGAACGAGAAGACGGTCTCGGTGAGGATCGCGCCGGCCAGCAGGCCCCCGACCTGGAGGCCGATCGTGGTGACGACCGGGAGCATGGCGTTGCGAAGGACGTGCCGGCGCCGGATGACGCTGGCGGTGAGTCCCTTCGCCTCCGCCGTACGGACGTAGTCGGCGTCGAGGGTGTCGAGCACCGCCGCGCGCGTGATGCGGAAGATCACCGCGAACGGGATCGTCGCCAGCGCCAGGGTCGGCAGGATGAGGTGCTTGATCGCGTCCCATGCCGCGTCCCACTCGCGGGTCAACAGCCCATCGAGGACGAAGAACCCGGTGACCCGGGTCGCCTCCAGACCTGGGTCCTGCCGGCCCGAGACCGGGAGGAGGTTCCACTCCACCGCCACGAAGTACTTCAGCAGGAAGGCTGTGAAGAACACCGGCACTGCCACCCCGATCAGGGAGAGGACCACGGCACCCGAGTCGAGAGGGGAGCCGTGGCGCTTGGCGGCGAAGTAGCCCAGCGGAATGCCGAGCGCGATCGCCACCAGGATGGCGAAGAAGGACAGCTCGACCGTTGCCGGGAGCCGGATGAGGAACACCTGGAAGGCATCCTCGCCGGGTAGCACACCGGTCGAGGCACCGAAGTCGCCCTGGAGCGCACGTGTGATGAACCTGGAGTACTGCACGTAGACGGGTTGGTCGAGCCCGAGCGCGGTCTCCAGGGCGGCGCGACGAGCGGGCGTTGCGCGCTCACCGAGGATGGCCGAGACGGGGCCGCCGGGGAGTGCCTTGAGCCAGAGGAACAACAAGATCGAGAGTACGGCGAGCACGACCGCCATCTGCATCAGGCGGCGCACGATGAAGCGGACCATGAGGGAGCTCCCTGGGGCTGGGGTCGGCAGGACACGAGCCGGGGACGAGGGGAGTCAACCGCGAGCGGTGACTCCCCACGTCCCGTGGCCCAGCGTCAGCGTCCCCCGACGCTCACCGTGTCGAACTCCTCAGCCGTCAGCGGGCTCGGGATCACGCCCTCGACGTCCCCTCCGACCACGAGCGCGGGCGGCGAGTGGCTGATCGGGAGGCCGGGGAGGTACTCCTCCATGATCTGCTGGTTGATCCGCTCGAACTCGGCTGCCCGCTCGTCCTCGTCGACGATGGCGTCCGCGGCCTGCAGGTCGTCGGCCAGCTGCTTGCCCCATGGCATGACCTCGGTGCCGAAGTCGTTCTCCTTGAGGTTGCCGAAGAACGTGCCGACGAAGTTGAACGCGGCGTCGTAGTCGCCGGTCCAGCCGAGCAGGTAGGCGTCGTACTTCCCGGCCGTCACGTTGTCGAGGTAGCCGCCGTTCCACGACGCCGTCTTCACGTCCACCCTGATGCCGACGGCCTCGAGGTTGGTGCGCAGGGCTTCGTAGAGCTGCTGCGGATCGGGCATGTAGGGCCGGCTGACCTCGGTCGGGTAGGCGAACGTCAGGGTCATGCCCTCCGCGCCGGCCTCCTTCAGGAGCTGCTTGGCCTTGTCGGGGTCGTACGCGTAGGGCTGCAGCTCACTGTTGTAGCCGCTGACGGTCGACGGCATGAACTGCGTCGCCACCTGAGCTCCTTCCGGCAGTTGCGTGGAGACCAGCTGGTCGCGGTCGAGCGCGTAGTAGAGCGCCTGACGCACCTTGAGGTCCTTGAGCTGCGGGTTGGCCTCGGGGTTGAGACCGAGGTAGAAGATGTTGAACGGGTCGCGGACCTCGACCTGGTTGCCGCCCTCCTCGAGGCCCGGCCAGTCGGCCGGGTTGGGCAGGTCGTAGCCGTCGATGCTGCCCGCCTCCAGCTCCTGGCGCCGCGTGCTCTCGTCGGGGATGACCCGGAAGACGAGCTTGTCGGAAGCGGGCGCCTCACCCCAGTAGTCGTCGTTGGTCTCCAGCTCGATCGCCCCGGTGGCCTGGTCGTACTCCACGAACTTGAACGGGCCAGTGCCCTGGGGGTTCTGGGCGTAGTCGGGGAAGCTGAAGCCTTCGCCCTCGGTGGCGATGCCGTTGGCGTCGCCCTCCTCCATGGCCTTGGGTGACTGCATCGAGAGCGACTCGAGGGTGAGCATCGTCGGGAAGCCGGAGGTGGCGCGGCTGATGGTGACCATCGCCTCGTACTCGTCGCTCGCCTCACAGCCTTGGTAGAGGGAGTCTTCGGGGGCGTTGGCGAAGCCGCCCATGACGTAGCCCCAGTATTCGGCCGCGACCTGACCCGCCTCGTTCTGGTCGAACATCCGCTCAAAGTTGGCGCAGACGGCCTCGGCGTTGAAGGGCTCGCCGTCGTGGAAGGTGACGTCGTCGCGGAGCGTGAACGTCCACTCGGTGCCCTCCTCGTTGGAGGTCCACTCCGTGGCGAGCTCGGGGACGACCTCGGCACTGCCGGGCTTGATGCCGAGGAGGCCCTCGAACATCTGGCGCGTCACGCGGAAGGTCTCGCCGTCCGTGGCGTAGAGCGGGTCGAACATCTCGGGTGCACCGGCCGCTCCGAACGTGAACGTGGTCTCCTCGCCCTCACCGCCGCCTTCGCCGCCCTCGCCGCGGTCTGACTCGGCACAGGACGCGACCGTCATGGCAAGCACGCCTGCCACGGCGACCGATGCAAGTTTCCGGATGGCTCTCATCGTGCAACCTCACTTCTGGTCCGAGACCCGTCTGGGACGGGCCAATCGAGGGGGTGTGACCCACGTCACGCCGCGCCGCCACTCTAGTCACAGCGGCACCTCGACCGGCAACATCCGTTGCCCGACTGTGATCTCGGGCGATCCACCCGCAGGGGTGTTGGTCAGTCGGGCCCGGCGTGGCACGTTCGGATGGCGCCCCAGTCGGGGCGCATCGACGAAGGGAACCTGATGGGACTCGACGACAAGATCAAGAACGCCTCCGAGGACATGGCCGGCAAGATCAAGGAGGGCACGGGCAAGGCCACCGACGACGAGAGTCTCGAGGCCGAGGGCAAGGGTGACCAGGCCAAGTCCGACGTCAAGCAGGCCGGCGAGAAGGTCAAGGACGCTTTCAAGCACTGACCTCCGCGATCGCGAACGCCACCCGAGGCACCGACTCGAGCAGTCGGTGCCTCGTTGGCGTTCTGGCGCGTCGCCGCAGCGGACAGTGGGTGCCGTGTGGGTCTGGTGAAAGTGTCGGTGCCAGGTGGCAGGCTGCCGCCATGACAGTTCACGTCCACGTCGCCGAGCGGACCGACGCGCTCGCCGACGGGCTCGCGGAGCTGTTGTCGACGCCCCTGCCCGACCCGTTCGCCCGTGAGGTGGTCGTCGTCCCGGCGCGCGGGGTGGAGCGCTGGCTGACCCAGCGGCTCTCCCACCGCCTCGGCGTGGGTGCGCGGACCGGGGACGGCGTGTGCGCCGGGGTCGACTTCGTGACCCCCTCCTCACTGGTCTCGATGCTGCTCGACAAGGACGCCGACGACCCCTGGGACCCCGAACGTCTCGCCTGGCCGGTGCTCCAGGTGATCGACGCGTCCATGGGCGAGCCGGGCTTCGCCGACCTGACCGCGCACCTGGGCGGCGGGGACGGTGACGACGATCGGGCCACCCGGCGCTACGCCGTCGCCAGGCGTGTGGCGGGGCTGTTCAGCTCGTACGCCACCCAGCGGCCGAGCCTGATCACCGACTGGCAGGAGGGCCGCGACAGCGACGGCCTGGGAGGCGAGCTCGAGCCGGACCTGCGGTGGCAGGCGGAGCTGTGGCGGCGCCTGGTCGAGCGCATGGACCCAGACCCGCCTGACGTGCGCCATGGTGCGACGCTCGCGCGGCTGCGTGCTGGCGGGGCCGACCTCGACCTGCCGCCCCGGCTCTCGCTGTTCGGTCACACGCGACTGCCGGAGACCGAGATCTCCCTGCTCAAAGCTCTCGGAGAGCTGCGTGACGTCCACCTCTGGCTGCCCCAGGCCTCGCCCGCCCTGTGGACGGCGCTGGCGCCCACCGCAGCCGTCGGTTCGGTGCCTCGCGCCTTCGACACCTCTGCCGCCCTCGTCGGCCATCCCCTCCTCAGCTCGTTGGGTCGCGACTCGCGCGAGCTCCGGCGCGCGCTGGGTGGGATCGACAGCGAGCACGCCCGGGCCGCACCCGCTCACCCCGACACGCTGCTCGGGTGGCTCCAGTCCGACCTGCAGGCCAACGCCGCGCCCGACCGAGCGACCATCCAGCAGCGCACAGGTCGCGACTCCTCCGTGCAGGTCCACGCCTGCCACGGTTCTGCTCGGCAGATCGACGTGCTGCGGGAGGTGCTGGTCGGGCTGCTGCAGGACGACCCAACCCTGGAGCCGCGAGACATCCTGGTGATGTGCCCCGACATCGAGACCTACGCCCCTCTCATCTCCGCCGGGTTCGGCCTCGCGGACATCGCCGGCGAAGGGGCGGGCCACCCCGCCCACCGGCTCCGGGTCCGGCTGGCAGACCGCGCTCTCGGTGCCACCAACCCGCTGCTCGCCGTGGCGGCGCAGCTCGTCGAGCTGGTGCGAGGTCGCCTGAGTGCCACGCAGGTGCTCGACCTTGCTGCGTCGGCACCCGTACGCGCGCGCTTCGGCTTCGGCGACGACGAGCTCGAGCGGATCGCGCAGTGGGTCGGGGAGTCCGGCATCCGCTGGGGATACGACGCAGACCACCGCGCTTCGTTCGGGCTGGGCAGCGTGGGCGCCAACACGTGGTCGTCCGGAGTGCGCCGCCTGCTGCTGGGGGCCGCGATGTCGGGGCTGGAGCACCGACACGTGGACGGCGCGCTCCCGGTCGACGACGTCAGTGACAGCGACCTCGAGACGGTCGGGCGGTTCGCGGAGTTCGTCGACCGCCTCCACACCTTCCTGGTCGGCGCCGGGGCCGCGCGCACCGTCCTGGACTGGACCCGCGTGCTGGGCCGAGGAGTCCACCAGCTGACGGTGACCCCGTCGCAAGACGTCTGGCAGGTGGCGCAGTTCGACCGCGAGCTCGCCCGGATCGCCGCCGGTGCGGCCGGCCAGGACACCGTGCTGCGCCAGTCCGACGTCCGCGCCCTTCTCCAACAACGGCTGCGCGGCCGGCCGACGCGCTCCAACTTCCGCACGGGCACCCTGACGGTCTGCACCATGGTGCCCATGCGCTCGGTGCCACACCGGGTGGTCTGCCTGGTCGGACTCGACGACGGGGTCTTCCCTCGCAACTCGTCGGTCGACGGTGACGACGTGCTGGCTCGCCGCCCACGCACCGGCGATCGCGACCCGCGCTCGGAGGACCGCCAGCTCCTGCTCGACGCCATCGCGGCGACGACGGAGACGCTCGTCATCACCTACACCGGACGCGGCGAGCACAACGGGGCCGAGCGACCACCCGCCGTACCCCTCGGCGAGCTCCTCGACGCCCTCGACCGCACGGCCTCCGCTCCGGTGCGCGAGCACGTGCTGACCCAGCACCCGTTGCAGCCCTTCGACGAGGCCAACCTCGTCCCCGGGCGCCTGCGCGGCACCCAGGCCTTCACCTTCGACCGCTCCGCCCTGGCCGGCGCCACCGCCGCGCGAGGGGAGCGGACGGTGGTCAGAGAGCTGGTCCCCGAAGTACTCCCACCGATCAGCGCCCCGACCAGCGACGTCGCCCTGGCCGACCTCCAGGACTTCTTCCGACACCCTGTCCAGGGCTTCCTCCGGCGGCGACTCCGGATCACCAAGCCCGTCGACGCCGACGAGATCAAGGACGGCATCCCGATCACCCTCGACAGCTTGGAGCAGTGGGCGATCGGCGACCACCTCGCCAGCGCGGTGCTCGGTGGTGCTGACGGGGCGGCGGTCATCGAGGCACTCCGGGTCAGCGGTCAGCTGCCTCCCGGCGCCCTCGGCGACGGGGTGCTGGAGGCCATCAAGACGAAGGCGACGCCGCTCGTCCTCGCGGCGCGGAGCCTGCAGACAGGTCCCGTGCGCACCCTGGACGTCGACATCGACCTCGGGGACCGCCGGGTGAGCGGCACCGTCGGCGACATCTTCGGCAACAACCTGGTGGGGGTGTCCTTCTCCAACCTAGGTGCCAAGCACCGCCTCGCGGCCTGGATCAACGCGCTTGCCCTGGCCGCTGGCCGCCCCGACGAGAACTGGACCGCCCACACGATCGGCAAGCACCGCACCGGTGGACAGGTCGCGATGATCAAGCCACTGGCCCAGCACGACGCGCGTGCCTGGCTGCGCGACCTGGTCGCCATCCACGAAGCGGGGCTCTGCGAGCCACTGCCCCTGCCGATCAGGACGTCGTTGGCCTGGGCCGAGGAGTTCCGGCGGGCACAGTCGGGCAGCGACGGCGACCCCGACGCGAAGGCGCGAGCCGAGTGGGTCACCCCTCGGTTCAACGACTCGGGCTTCCCCAAGGAGGACGCCGACGTATGGCACGTCCGTGCCTTCGGCGAGCACGCCGCCTTCGAGCTGCTGGCCTCACCCCTGCGCGCGGGCGAAGCGGGCGCAGCGCCCCACCGGCTCGGCCACTACGCGGCCCGACTGTGGGGTCCACTGATCGGCTCGCCCGACTCCCCGGGCGCCGAACAGATCCGGGGGCTGTGATGGAGACCTTCGACATCGCCCGCGACCTCGAGCCCGGCGTCACGCTGCTCGAGGCCAGCGCGGGGACGGGCAAGACCTGGACGATCGCTGCCCTGGTGACCAAGCACGTGGCCGCGGGGCTGGTCGCACTGGAGGAGATGCTGGTCGTGACCTTCACCCGGGCGGCGAGCCAGGAGTTGCGGGAGCGTGTCCGTAGCCAGCTCGACGAGGCCGTCCGTGTGCTGGCCGATCCGGCCCACCGCGACCCGGCCAACCGGCTCCACGACTGGCTGCTCGACGGCGACCCGCCCACGATAGAGGCGCGGTTGGAGCGCGTCACTGCAGCCCTGGTCTCCTTCGATGCAGCGACGATCGCGACCATCCACCAGTTCTGCCAGCTGGTGCTGCGCAGCCTGGGCGTGGCCGGGGACACCGACTCGAGCGCCACGCTGGTGGAGGATCTGGAGCAGCTCACGACCGAGGTCGTCGACGACCTCTACCTCGCACGGTTCGGCCACGAGCAGGCGCCGACCTGGAGCCGCAACCAGGCACTCGCGCTGGCCCACACCGTGGTGGGCGACCCGCGCGCCGTGATTGAGCCGCTGGCGGTGCTGACCGAGGGCCCCGACTCCGCCGCGGCCATGAGGGTCCGGTTCGCCACCGCCGTCCTGGAGGAGGTCGAGCGGCGCAAGCGGCGGCTCGGGGTGCTGAGCTACGACGACCTGCTGAGCCAGCTCGCGGACGCCCTCGAACAGCCTTCCGCCGCGGCTCGGGCGCGCATGCAGCGCCGCTGGAAGTTCGTGCTCATCGACGAGTTCCAGGACACCGACCCCGTCCAGTGGCAGGTCTTCCGGCGGGCCTTCGCGGAGTCGGCCACGATGGTCTTGATCGGTGATCCCAAGCAGGCCATCTATGCCTTCCGCGGCGGTGACATCGTCACCTACCTCGAGGCAGCCAGGATCGCGGGGACGACCCAGACGCTGGGCGTCAACTGGCGCGCGGACCGGCCGCTGCTCGAGTCCGTCCAGGCGGTGCTGGAGGGGGCGACCCTGGGCGACCCGCGCATCGTCGTCCACCCCGTCGTCGCGCACGAGCGGCACTCACGACTGGTCGGGGCCGGGGAGCCCTTCCGGCTGCGCGTCGTCCGTCGTGCCGAGCTGGGGAAGGGGCCGCGGTCGAGGCCGGCGGTCGCGCTGTGGCGGGAGCACGCCGTCACGGACACCGCCCACCAGATCAAGCGGCTCATCCAGAGCGGCGCGACGTTCGAGGGTCGCGCGTTGGTGCCGGGCGACATCGCCGTCCTGGCGGCGAAGCGCAGTGACCTCGAGGCAGTGCACGTGGCGCTGGCGTCCGTGGGCGTCCCTTCAGTGGTCAACGCCGGCGGCTCCGTCTTCCACACACCCGCTGCCGGTGAGTGGCTGGTCCTGCTCGAGGCACTCGAGCAGCCGCATCGATCGGACCGGGTGCGAGCAGCCGCGCTGACGTCGTTCTTCGGCTGTTCAGCTGCCGAGCTCGACGCCGGCGGCGACGAGCTGACCGACCTGCTGGCCGACCGTGTGCGGACGCTGACCGACGTCTTCACGACCCGCGGTGTCGCTGCTGTGCTCGAGGTGACCGTGGTGGCGGGCCTGACGGCACGAGTGCTGAGCAGGGCCGGCGGCGAGCGCACCCTGACCGACCTGCGTCACATCGGTGAGGCCCTCCACCGAGTCAGCGTCGAGGACCGCCTCGGCATCGTGGGGGTCCTCGGTTGGCTGCGCGAGCAGGTGGACGACGAGAAGCTCGAGGTCGCCTCCGAACGCACCCGCCGGCTCGACTCGGACGCCGCTGCCGTGCAGCTGGTCACCATCCACGGCAGCAAGGGCCTGCAATATCCCGTCGTCTACCTGCCGACGCTGTGGGACAAATATGTCGGCAAGGACCCCGACATCCCGCTGTTCCATGACGACGCGGGTCGCCGATGCCGCGACGTCGGCGGTCCCAGCCCGTTCCACCGCGACGCCGTGGCCCGCCACCGCCGCGAGGACGCCGGCGAGTCGCTCCGCCTGCTCTACGTCGCGCTCACCCGCGCCCAGTCACAGGTCGTCGTCTGGTACGCCGCCGCAGACCTCAACACCCCGGCCTCCCCGTTGCACCGCATGCTCTTCGGTCGTCGTCCCGGCGCCGCCGTCGTGCCCGACGAGCAGGCAGTCGTCAGTGAGGACCGTCTGCCCACGATCCTCGGCGCGTGGCGAGACGCCGGCGGGCCGGTCAGCGAGCTGGCGGAGCTGGTCGCGCCCGATCCGACTCCCCTGCCGGTCTCCTCCGACGTCCTGGCGGCTCGCACCTTCACCCGCGAGGTCGACACGACCTGGCGACGCACGTCCTACTCGTCGCTGTCCGCTGCGTCGACGGCCGGCCATGCGAACCCCGAGGCGGGCATCGTGGAGTCACTGTCCGAACCAGAGGATCGGCCCGAAGAGGATGCCGCCCTCGTGCTGGTGGGCCGAGAAGGGATCGACGAGCCCGGCGAGGCACCTGCCGACGAGGAGCTGGCAGCCGCGGCGGTTCCCTCGCCGATGGCTGACCTGCCGGTCGGTGCGACCTTCGGCTCGCTCGTCCACGCGGTGCTGGAGCACGCTGACCCCGCGGCCCCCGACTTCCGCGCCGAACTGCTCACCCACATCCGAGAGCAGCAGGTCTGGTGGCCCGTCGAGCTCGACAACGATGCCCTGGCCGACGCGCTGGTGGCTGTGTGCTCGAGCCCCCTCGGACCACTCGCCGGGGAGCAGACGCTGCTCGGCCTCCGACTGGCCGACCGGTTGCGCGAGCTGGACTTCGAGCTCCCGCTCGCCGGCGGGGACGACGCGACATACCCCGCGAGCCGCGTGACCCTCGGCGACCTCGCGCCGCTGCTCCGGCGACACCTGCCCGACGGCGACCCGGTCCTGTCCTATGCGTCCACCCTGGAGCACGACCCGGACCTGGCCGGTCAGCCGCTGCTGGGATATCTCACCGGCTCCATCGACGTGGTGCTGCGCGTCGACGTCGAGGGGTCGCCCCGCTTCCTGACCGTCGACTACAAGACCAACTGGCTCGGTCCGCTCGATGCTCCGCTGACAGCGCACGACTACCGGCCGGCGATGCTCGACGAGGCGATGGCCCACTCCGACTATCCGCTGCAGGCACTCCTCTACACCGTCGTGCTGCACCGGTTCCTGCGCTGGCGGCTGCCCGGCTATGACCCGTCGCGCCACCTGGGCGGCGTGCTCTACCTCTACCTTCGGGGCATGTGCGGACCGGACACTCCCCGTGTCGCGGATGCCCCGTGCGGCGTCTTCGCGTGGCGGCCGCCGGTCCCGCTTGTCGAGGCTCTCTCGGCGCTGCTCGACGGCGCGGTCGTGCGATCGGGCTCTGCCGATGAGTGAGCTCTTCGAGCCGGTGGACGAGCACGACCGCGACCTCGCCCTGACTGCACCGCCGACGCTGGCGGCGTTCAACACAGCCGGCGTCGTTACGGCCGCTGACATCCACATCGCCACCGCGCTCGGCCGGCTCGGCAACGAGCAGGATCCGGACGTGCTGCTCGCCATCGCCCTCACGTCACGGGCTGTGCGCCACGGGTCGGTGTGCCTCGAGCTCGCCGAGGTCGGCAGTCTGCTGACCGACGTCGATCTGCCGTGGCCCGAACCCGCCGAATGGGCGGCGGCGGTCGGGCGCAGTCCACTGCTGGCGCTCGGCGTTCTGCACTGGGAGCACGGCCTGCTCTACCTCGACCGCTACCACGAGCAGGAGACGCAGGTCCTCGACGACCTGACTGCCCGCGCCGCCTCGACACCGCCCTTCGACCCCTCACTGCTGGCTGCCTCGCTGGCGCGGGTGTTCGCCGACCCCGGCTTCGACGAGCAGCGCGCGGCCTGCACCCACGCGGCTGGTCGGTGGACGACCGTGATCACCGGCGGTCCCGGCACCGGCAAGACGACCGCCGTTGCTGGACTGCTCGTGGCCCTGCACGAGCAGGCCGAGGCCCAGGGGCACCACCTCCGCATCGCGATGGCGGCTCCCACCGGCAAGGCGGCAGCCCGGCTCGAGCAGGCCGTCCGCGACTCGGCCAAGGGCTTCAGCGAGCGCGACCGCGACCGGCTGGCGGGAACGAGTGCCATGACGTTGCACCGATTGCTCCGGACCCGTCCGGGCAACCGGACCCGGTTCCGCCACCACCGCGGCAACAGGCTGCCGCACGATGTCGTGGTCGTCGACGAGACCTCGATGGTGTCGCTGACGATGATGGCGCGACTGTTGGAAGCGGTCCGACCGGACTCCCGGTTGGTGTTCGTGGGCGACCCCGCCCAGCTGTCCTCGGTCGATGCCGGCGCTGTGCTGGCCGACATCGTGCACGGCTTCGACGGCCGGGCTGACAGCCCGGTCGTGGCGTTGACAACCGCGCATCGCTACGGCGCCGAGATCGGTGCGCTCGCGGAGGCACTGCGGGTCGGAGATGCGGACGCGGTGATCTCCGTGCTGAGCGCCGGCCACAGCGCGGTCGAGTGGGTGAGGGACCAGGACCCTGCCTCCGCCATCCGCGCGACCGCACTGCCCTCGGCACTGGCCGTGCGCGATGCAGCGGCCACGGGCAACGCCGCCAAGGCCCTGGCCGCACTCGACCGGCACCGGCTGCTGTGTGCCCACCGCGACGGCCCCTTCGGTGTCCGGCACTGGAACCGGCGCGTGGAGCAGTGGCTGACACAGGAGACGGGCGACCCCCTCTACGAGTCCGCCTACCTCGGCCGTCCGGTCCTGGTCACCGCCAACGACTACGCCCTCGGCGTCTACAACGGCGACACGGGCGTCGTGGTCGACACTCGTGCCGGGCGGAGGGTGGTCGTCGCCACCGGTGAGGGTCCGCTGAGCCTGGCCCCGTCTCGTCTCGGCGACGTGGAGACCATGCACGTGATGACGATCCACAAGAGCCAGGGCAGCCAGGCCGACGTCGTGACCGTTCTCCTGCCCGACGAGGACTCCCGCCTCCTCACCCGCGAGCTGTTCTACACGGCCGTCACCCGGGCGCGGACCAGGGTCCGCATCGTCGGACCCGAAGCAGCGGTGCGCGCAGCGATCGGCCGCCAGGCGCAACGAGCCAGCGGGCTGCGGGCGCGGCTGGCCGACGGCTGAGCGTGCGTCCGTCCAACGGCGACGTCGGCAACCTCGGCGCAACATCGCCGGGCTAGCCTCTCGGCATGTCCTTCCTGCTTCGCCTCTCGCTGCCCGACGTCCCCGGATCGCTGGGACGCGTTGCCGGAGCCATCGGCCAGGCGGGTGGCGACATCGCGGCCATCGAGGTTGTCGAGAAGCTACCGAACGGCGCCGCGGTCGATGACGTCCTGCTCGAGATGGGGCCCGGCGTGATGCCCGACTCGATCGTCTCGGCGTGCAACGCCGTCGAGGGCGTCGAGGTGTTGTGGATCAGCAGGTACGCCGCGGCGGGCAACCTGTTCCTGGATCTCGAGGTGGTCGAGGAGCTGACCCTCCACCCCGGCGAAGCGCTCGAACGAGTCGTGGACCTGCTGCCCGTGACCTTCCGCGTGGACTGGGCGGCTAGGGTGCGCCCGGACGGTCACCTGGTCCGGCGCACCGAGGCCGCACCAGCCGCGGTGTCCTGGGCCGAGCTCGACCGCCCCTCGCGCCTGCCCGACCTCGAGGACACGGTGCTCTGCGGAGCTCCCCTGGACGGCGACGTCATCGTGCTGGGTCGCCAGGGTGGCCCGGAGTTCCTGGACTCGGAGCTGGCCAGGGTGGGGCACCTGCTCGGGCTGGCGCGCACGATCCATCGCGCGGAGGCTGTGCCAGAGGCGTGAGCGAGATCGGTCTCTACATGATCGTCAAGGACGAGGCGCACATCATCGAGCGCTGCCTGCGCAGCGCGCTCCCGTTCGTCGACTGGTGGGTCATCGTCGACACGGGGTCGATCGATGGGACCCAGGACGTGGTGCGCCGGGTCCTGGACGGGGTGCCCGGCGAGCTGCACGAACGACCCTGGGTCGACTTCGGTCACAACCGCCAGGAGTCCTTGGAGCTGGCGGCTGCCTTCCCGGCGCGGAGTGCGGACAGCTACGCCCTGTGGATCGATGCGGACGACCAGTTCACCTCGGTCCCCGACGAGCGTCCCGACCTCACCCTGGACGGATACCACGTCACCAACCACTTCGGCGCCACGAGCTACTCCGTGCTCCGCCTGACCCGGCTGGACCGACCCTGGCGCTGGCAGGGCGTGGTGCACGAGCACCTCGCCCTGCCCGGAGCAGACGTCGGCTCCCTCGACGTACCGAGCGTGCACGAGGAGCGTGCGGGCGCACGCTCGCTGGATCCGGACAAGTACCGCAAGGACGCTGCGCTCCTGGAAGGGGCGCTCGCCCGGACGCCTGACGACCCGCGGACGCAGTTCTACCTCGCGCAGTCGTGGCGCGACGCGGGCGAGCTGGAGCGCGCGCTGGCGGCGTACCGGACGCGCAGCGACAACGCCAACGGCTGGGACCAGGAGCGGTGGTACGCGCGCTTCCAGGCCGCGGTCATCTCGGAACGACTCGCCCGGCCCGATGCTGAAGTGGTCGCGGCCTACCTCACTGCGTACGCCGCCCTGCCCTCGCGCGCGGAGCCCCTGGTCGAGCTGGCCCGCTTCCACCGGGAGCGAGAGCTGCATGCGGTCGCGCGACTGTTCGCGACACCGGCCACGTCGACACCGCACCCCGGCCGCTCAGCGCTCTTCGTCGACGAGTCGACGTACTCCTGGCGAGCCTGGGACGAGCTCGCGGTCAGCTGCTACTGGACCGGGGCGTACGCCGAAGGGCTGGACGCCGCCGAGCGCGCCCTCGCCGTGCACCCTGACGACGAGCGGCTCCGCGCCAACGTGGCGTTCTGCCGCGAGAAGACCTTGGCGTAGATCGTCAGCCGGTCGGTCCGCTCGGTCCGGTCGAGCCGGTGGCCCCCGTGGCGCCCGTGGGTCCCTGCGGACTGACGGTGGCGCAGAAGATGATCAACCGCATCTCCCTCGAGATGTTCCCGGTGTTGGGAGACTGCCACCTGCCAACCGTCGGGTCCCGTGGGCGCACTCCCGTTGTCCAACGGCTGGCTGCCGCCGATGGACATGTCCGATCCGAGGCGACCGTAGGTGACGCCGGTGACCACCTCGCCGGCTCCGCAGACGGCAGTGACGATCTGGGTGAATCCGTGGTTGGGAATG